>NZ_JBVIQK010000001.1:0-101666 GCF_055577115.1 Streptomyces sp. NPDC033216
CTGCCGGAGGACGAGGTCGTCGAGGCCCAGCTGGCCTCCAACGGCTACACCTCGGCCTCCCTGGACGCGGCGATCAACGGCAGCGAGGACGGCGAGGCCGCGCTGGCGGACTTCATCGGCGACGAGGACGCCGCCCTCGGCCTGATCGAGGACTTCCACGCCCTCGCGCCGATGATCGCCGCACTCGACGAACGAGACCGCAAGATCATCCACTGGCGGTTCGTGGAGGAACTCACCCAGGCCCAGATCGGCGAACGCCTCGGCGTCTCCCAGATGCACGTCTCCCGGCTGATCTCCCGTCTCCTGGCCCACCTGCGCGAAGGCATGCTCAGCACCGCCTGACGGCCCCCACCCGCCCACCGGAGGGCAGCTCGGCGCCCAACGGGGCGGGGAGACGTAGGGCCTGGTCAGCGACATCTGCTTGACGGTCGTGCGTAGTTGCGTAGCGAGGCGCTTCGGTGCTCGGGCTGCTGTTCTCGGGCTGGGCGAAGGACCACATCGACAGGAAGCCGACCGAGGGCGGCCCGTGGTTGCCGCGGCAGGGACAGGGTGCCTTCCGCGTGGCGTGAGGGATGGGACGGAGCCGTCACTCACATCCAGTACGTCGAGCATCCGCGACCTCAACCGACCCCGCCCTGGAGCAAGCGACACCGATCGCGCACGTCAACCTCCGCCGCACCGCAGTGCCCTTGCTGATGTCGATGGGCTGCGGGGCGGTGATCCAGTCGCTGCCGTCCGTGTGACACGGCACCGTGCGTGGCGTTGGCTCCGGACGGCGCCGCACGGCACGGCGTAGGTGGTGGAGTGGTACTGCCTTTCCGCTGGAGGATGTCCACTCCGTGTCCGACGAGAGTGCCGGGCCGGAAGCCGGGGGCGGGCCGGCGCCGGGTGGCGGTCTCAGGGCCGTCTGACGGCGAAACACTTCGGTCTCCTGCCGCGGATCGTCGTAGGGGTGGATCTCGCAGGGGGTCCGGGACCGTGTCCGGGAAGGGGGCGGTGCGCAGCGTTGCACAGCCAGGTAGTGGCTGTTCGACCGGACGGTGGCCGGGTGGCCGCAGGGGCCGTCGACGCAGGTTCCCGCAATGGTCGCGAACCCGAGGCTACGAATGCCCAGCATCGCGGGCGGGGGTGCTTCCCGGCCCGATGCCGGGCTCTGCCCGTGCGGCGTCTTCGGCATGATGATCCCCTGCCGGTCGCGGCGGGCAGCGGTTCCGACCTGTTGTCGGAACCAGAGACTCGGCTCACGCCTTCCGCGCGCAGGTGTCACCACTCGCCCGGCACCTGAGGTCCGCCCGCGTGGGTGAGGGCCGCCGGGAGAGGGCGGCCTACAGAAAGCGCCGGATGGGGAGGACCGCGGCCTCCTTGGCGCGTTGCACCACTGCCCGTCGTCTCCATCGAGTCACGTCGATGTCCACGCTGTTGCGCAGGTCCGCCTCGTAGTCGCGGTCGAGCGAGGCGGTGAACTCCTCGTCCAGGACCGCGAGCATCACCTCTTCGTCGTGGTCCATGGACCGACGGTTGAAGTTGGTGGACCCGATGAGGGAGGCGACCGAGTCCACGGTGATGATCTTGGCGTGCATCATGGTCGGCTGGTACTGGCGGATGTGCACGCCGGCCTGCAACAGGCGCGTGTAGTGATGCTGGCCGGCGAGCTGGCAGGCGCGCTGATCGGTGTGGGGGCCGGGCAGCAGGATCTCGACCCGCACACCGCGACGTGCGGTCTGGCACAGCAGGTCGATGAAGTAGGTGTCAGGGGCGAAGTAGGCGGTGGCCAGCCGGAAGCGTTCCTCCGCGGAGCTGAGCATGACCCGGATGAGGGTCTGCATGTCCTGCCAGCCGATGCTCGCGGAGCCGCGCACGACCTGCACCACGGACGAGCCGGCCTGCGGGTGTTCCGTGAAGCGGTCGCGGTCGTCGAAGAGTTCGTCGTGGCATTCGGCCCAGTTCTGCGCGAACGCGGCGGCGATGCCGTCCACGGCCGGGCCGCGCACCTGGACGTGCGTGTCACGCCACTCGCCAGGGTTGCGGGCGTCGCCACTCCATTCCTCGGCGATGCCGACGCCGCCGGTGAAGGCGGTGTCTTCGTCGACGATGAGGGCCTTGCGATGACAACGGTGGTTCTGCTTGAACGGCGACAGACGCCCGGGCCTGCGGAACCAGGCCACCTGCACGCCCGCGGAGCTCATGAGGTCCAGCAGCCGCCGCTCGATCCTCTTGGCGCCGAAGCCGTCGAGGAGCAGGCGCACGCGCACCCCCGCGCGAGCGCGGTCGGCCAGCGTGGCCGCGAAGTCGTGGGCGATCTGACCCCGCCAGTACACGAACGTCATCATGTCGATGGTGTGCCGAGCCGAACGGATCGCCCCGAGCATCGCTGGGAAGATCTCATCACCGTTGCGCAGGGGCACCAGGTCGTTGCCTTCGGTGGCGGCCACGCCGATCAGTCGCTCCAGGCGACGGCGCAGGCGCTGCTTGCGCGCTGCCACTGCGTCAGGCGCGGTGTCGCCAGGCAGCGGTGCCGCTATGTCGTCGAGTATCACGCCGAATCTCCCACTGAGCCATGATGGCGAACGTCACGGGCTGCTGTGCGAGCCCGAACAACCACCTTCCCGGACGGCACGGCGGCACTCCCGCCATCTGCCCGGACCGGGCCGCCGTACGCGTTCGCCGCCGGAGGGACGCGGCCGCGACCTCGCCGTCATCCGAGAACCCCTGACCGCACGCTCGGCGGCTGGAGCAGCGGACACGAAACGGCGAGCGGGGCGCGCTGGATTGACCCCGGGCCTGGGGGGCACGCGCACCTCACAGGGACGGCCCTGCCGTCCAGGCGAGGTCGGGCGGCAGGGGAAAGGCGAGTTCAGGATGGCTGAGCGACCGACGGGATCTGAACAAGGACCGAAGGGCCGCGGTGACGTCCGGAGGCCGCCGCTGCGGCCCGGAGGCTACGATCC
Source organism: Streptomyces sp. NPDC033216 (assembly GCF_055577115.1). Taxonomy (NCBI): domain Bacteria; kingdom Bacillati; phylum Actinomycetota; class Actinomycetes; order Kitasatosporales; family Streptomycetaceae; genus Streptomyces; species Streptomyces sp. NPDC033216. Next base: position 2,949 of record NZ_JBVIQK010000001.1, read on the forward strand.
GGCTGACTACGCGGCGTATGTGACGCGCTGTGCCACGGAGGTCGGCGTGTCACCCGTGCTCGTGATGACGGTGCTCCACAACGAGGCGTACAAGCCGCACCATCCGCTGCTGGAGCGGCTGTGGCAGTGGTGGAAGCCCGGGGCGTCCTTCGGAGTGGCCAACATGCACCGAGCGGCGTTCGAGCGGGTGCGACGGACGCACGGCCTGTCGAAGGACTGGAGCGACCTGCGCGACGACCCGGCCTTCGCCATCCATGTGGCGGCCTTGCATCTGAAGGACCTCGACCGGACTCTTCCCGGGCGACACGTGCGCCGTTACACCCGCGACGAACTCCTCGCCCTGGGCTACAACACGGGCGAGCGCAACATGCGCGCCTTCGCCCGGGGGGTCCCGCCCGGCCCCATGGCACGGTCGTACCTGCGCCGTTTCCGCGCCTACCGCAGCCGGGCCACCGCGGTTCTGGCGGACCACGGCAGGCGGCGCGACGCCGCCTCCGGCTGAGCGGCCCGGTCGTCGCCGGTTCGGCCTGACCACGCCTGCGCCGGGAGGCGGTCGATCGGGGCGGAGCACGCACGCTGTGCGCTTCGCCGCGGCGCGTCTGGAAGAACGGGGTGGATCCCCCTGAGGTGCCCGTCCGGTGCCCGCCGCTGACGGTGCATCAGCCGTGAGCCTGATGACAAGCGTCCGACTGCCGTCGATGACGCCCTTCGCGACAGGGACGAGACCACGACGACACCAGAGGGCGCAGGGCCGATCCCGCCCGGGCGGGAGGACGTGCTTCGGCTCAGGTGCCGGCCAGCGACAGTTTGAGGGCGAACCCGAGGAAGAGTGCCCCCGCGGCCGACGTCGCACCCGCCGCCAGCCGCTTGCGCCGCCGGAACGCCGCCGCCAGCCGCGTCCCGCCGAAGATCAACGCGCTGAGGTACAGGACACTCGCCAGCTGCGCGAACAGGCCCAGGACGACGAAGGACAGTGCCGGGTAGGCGTAGCCGGGGTCGACGAACTGCACGAAGAAGGCGACGAAGAAGAGGATCGCCTTGGGGTTGAAGAGGCTGATGACCAAGGCCCGACGGAAGGGCCGCTCGTCGCCGGCGGTGCCGGACCGGAGGCTGGACGTGTCCCGCTCCCGTCGGCTGCGCCACAGCCCCCACGCCGCCCGGAGCATCCCGACGGCCAACCAGGTCAGGTAGCCGGCGCCCGCGTATTTCACGATGCCGAAGAGCACGGCGTTGCCCTGCAACAGCGAGGCGACACCGGCTGCGGAGAGCGTCATCAGCACGGTGTCCCCGCACCACACGCCGGCTGCGGCGGTGTAGCCGGCCCGCACCCCGCGCCGGGCGGCCACGGAGAGGACGTACAACGAGTTGGGGCCGGGCAGCAGGACGATCAGGGCGAGGCCTGCCAGGTAGGTGGGGAGGTCGTTGACACCGAACATGGCAGGAAGTGTCGCACGTCGTAACGATCCTCCCAGGGGCGTTTCGCGAAGCCCCCTTGAACGGGCGGGGAGACGTTCAGGACCCGGAGAAGGCGGGCGTCCAACTGATCGTTCCAGGATGAGTTGAGCGGCAGGACCTGGGTCCGCTGATCTTCGTGGGCAGGGTGTCCGGGTGCGTGCCGATCTTGTTCCGGATGACGCGTGGGAGCACTTTCGCCCGTTCGGCCTGATCGCGTCCGTTTCCGGTTCGCCACCGGAACGCGAGGACTGGCAGCACTGGCCCGATTTCCGCACCGGCCGCTGAATGGGCATGCCTGCCCCGAGGACGCGGAGGCCTTCCGGGAATCGGGGAGCACCTCCCGAACGGGCATTACCGGAGTGACGACGACGCGGACCCGGCCGGGCCGCGCGTCGGCTCATTCCCTACCGCTCCCCTGGACCGAGCTGGACCTTCGCCCCCACCTGGCGCCGACCGGGGTTGACTCTCGTGGCTATGGGTATTAGCTTTTAGCTAGTCGCATTAGCTTATAGCTATTGCGCTTAACGAGAGCAGGGAGATGTCATGGCTGAGTTCGTCTCCGTCCCGGGCGGCACCATCGCCTACGAGGCCGCTGGAGAGGGGCCGCTGGTCGTCCTGGCCCACGGCATGGGGGACAGCCGCACGGCGTACAGGTTCGTCCTGCCGCGCCTGGTGGCGGCGGGGTATCGAGTGGCCGCGGTCGACCTGCGGGGCTGTGGCGAATCGAGCGCGCAATGGCCTTCCTACTCGCGCACCGCCATCGCGGGCGACCTGCTCGCGGTGATCCGCCACCTCGACAGCGGCCCGGCCGTCCTGGTCGGCCACTCGATCTCCGGCGGTGCCGCCACCATCGCGGCCGCCCAGGAGCCCGGCCTGGTCAGGGGCATCGTCGAGCTGGGCCCCTTCACGCGCGCGCAGTCGATCAAACTCGGCGACTTCCGCTCGAAGAGCTACCGCAAGGGTGCCTTCCGGCTGCTCGGCGCCAGCCTGTTCGGCAGCGTGGGACTGTGGTCCCGCTATCTCGACCACGCCTACCCGGGCCGCAAGCCGGCCGACTGGACGGAGCGGCTGGCCCGCATCGAGACCATGCTGGGCGAGCCGGGCCGGATGCGGGCGTTGCAGAAGATGGGGCAGTCGGCCCCGACCGACGCCGGCGCCCAGTTGGGCAACGTACGGTGCCCTGCCCTGATCGTCCAGGGCTCGCTCGACCCCGACTGGGTCGATCCGCACGCCGAGGGCGAGGCGATCGTGGCCGCGATGCCGACCGGTGTCGGACAGCTCGCGGTGGTCGAGGGAGCCGGCCACTACCCGCACGACCAGTACCCCGAGGAGACGGTGTCCCTCATCCTGGCCTTCCTGGAAGCACACGTCCGTGCCTAGGGCGGGCCTCGACACGAGCGCCGTCGTCGCGGCGGGAGCGGCGCTCGCCGACGAGGTCGGATTGGCGGGCCTGACCATGGGTCTGCTGGCCGACAGGCTCGGCGTACGGCCGCCGTCCCTGTACAAGCACGTCGGCTCCCTGCACGAACTGCGGCACGGCATCTCCGTCCAGGCCAAGCGCGAATTCGCCCATCAGCTGGCCCGGGAGTCCGTCGGCCGTTCCGGCCCGGACGCGGTCCGGGCGTTCGCCGACAGCTACCGCCACTGGGCCCTGAAGCATCCCGGCCGCTACGCCGCCACCGTCCCCGCTCCGGCGGCCGGTGACGAGGAGGACCGCCGCGTCAGCGAAGAGGCGTTGCAGGTCCTGCTGGACGTCCTCGCCGGTTTCGGCCTGCCCGACGCGCGCGTGGTCGACTCCGCACGGGCACTGCGATCAGCACTTCACGGGTTCGTCACCCTTGAGGGCGCCAGCGGCTTCCAGATGCCCCGCGAGGTCACGCGGAGTTTCCACTTCCTCATCGACACCCTGATCGCCGGCTTTCAGGCCGATCGCCCTGATCACGCCTCCGAAGAGTGACACGGCCGCCACCGATCCCTCCCCCTCCACCTCACAGACCCCGGTGAACGGGAAGACTCCGGCTGAGCCGTTGCCCGAGGCGCCCTCTGCCGATCGCGGTCAGGAGGCCGCCATAAGCACCGTGAGGACGAAGACGGGCCGGGGGACGACCATGACCGAGGCGGCATGCGCTTCGCCGGCGAGGTGACGCTTGGGTGTGCACCCCTGGGCCCTGTGGTCGCACCCCTTTCGCCGGCGATCGGCGCCGTCCTGCTGCTGATCGGGCTGCCTGCCGTCTTCAGCACCCCGGGCGACCGGCCCGGCGGAGACGCGCCCGTTGCGGTGCCGGAGCCGGACCAAGAGCAGCACGCACACGGACACCCGGCCCACGAAGATCACCGGACGCGAGTCCTGCCACTCACCTCGTCCTGAAACGGTCAGTCAGGGCGTGGAGCGGACCGCGCGGCCTTCTCAGGCGCACGGACCCACCAGTGCGCAAAGGGGATCTCCGCCCTCAGCGGCGCGCCATCACCCTGTTCGGGCCGCCTCTTCGTCGTCGACGGGGATGCCCAGTCGGCCGGTCACGGTGGTGAGGGCCGTGCCGAGCGGGAGCGCGACCCGCGCGGTGGCGTGCCGGTCGCCCCGGGTGGGGGCGAGGTTCACGATGAGCACGGGTTTTCCGGCATGAGCCGCCTGGCGGACGAACCGGAGCCCGGACATCACCGTCAGCGAGGATCCCAGGACGAGCAGTGAGGTCGCTTCACGCACCAGTTCGCGGCAGTGTTCGACGCGCGAAGGTGGAACGGCTTCGCCGAAGAACACCACGTCCGGTTTGAGGATGCCGCCGCAGTCCGCGCAGGGCACCACGCGAAAGTCTCCGACCTGGTCGTCGGTCAGATCGGCGTCGCCGTCCGGATTGATCCCGGATGCCACCGGCGCGTAGCCCGCGTTGGCCTCCTCCAGCCGCCGGGCGAGCTCACGGCGTGGGGTGAGGGCGCCGCAGGACAGGCACACCACCCGCGCCAGGCTTCCGTGGAGTTCGACGACGTCCTCACTGCCGGCGGCCTGGTGCAGGCCGTCGACGTTCTGAGTGATCACGCCCGAGAGCAGTCCGTGTCGGCCGAACGCGGCCACCGCCCGGTGCCCGGCGTTGGGGCGGGCGCGCCCGAAGGTGCGCCAGCCGAGGTGGCTGCGTGCCCAGTAGCGCCGTCGCGCCTGGGCGCCGGCGGTGAAGTCCTGGTAGGTCATCGGGGTGTGCCGGCTCAGGCTTCCGTCCTCGCCCCGGTAGTCGGGGATTCCCGACTCCGTGGAGATGCCCGCGCCGCTGAGGACCAGCACACGGCCGGTGCCGAGCGCGTCGACGACCGGCTCCAGATCCGTGGTGCCCGGCGGCAGGTCCTCGGTGGGGGTCCAGCTCAGAGTGGGACGCATGCGCATGCAGCCAGGGTACGGAACCGGCTGCCGCCACCCCCTTCCGCCCGTGCTCTCCGGCTGGAGCGGGGGAGGAGAGGAAGGGGGTGGCGGGGCAGGCGGCGCGCACAGGGTCGGGAAACGGGGCGCCCTCAGCCGGTTGCGCCGAGGCCGGGGCCGCCCGCCCTGCCGCCGTCGGTTCTGGAGGGCGCGAACGTGCCTTCCCGTCGGGAGACGGTGTCACCGCCGGGACGACGGGGTCTGTCGAAGGCTTCGGCGGCACCGGTCGGAAGAGCTTGCTGCGTGGCTACCACCTCGCTGCCCGGGTCGCGTCTGTACCGGCGCTCACGAGGGCTCGGCCACGTCGGGAGCCACCGGCTGTTCGGTCCGGCCGTGGCGCCCGCCGGCGAGGGGCGACGCGTCTCGCATTCGGCGCCGGACGTGCCTGTCAGCGTCTCCCTCGCTCCCCGGCCTCCCTGCTCGGCCTCGCTCCCCGGCCTCCGTTCCCGGCCTCGCTCCCCGGCCTCCGTTCCCCGCGGCCCTCCTCGGCCGCCCGGCCTGCCGGCGGCCGTCGACTCCGTGCCGTCGACTCCGTGCCGTCGACTCCGTGCCGTCGACTGCCCGGCTGCCGCCTGCCCCGGTTCTGAGATCGCGACGCCCCCTGCTCGCAAGCCACCGCGACCGGCACGCCTGTCAGTGGAAGGCCCGCGGCTCGGGGCGTGCGGCTGCGGGGTCTCGAGAGGGCGGACGCCAACGAGACCCCGGTGCTCGCGGCACGTCACGACGACTCGCGCACCACCAACTCGGTCGCCAGCGTCAACTGCTGTCGGCCCGCGCCGTGTCGCGTGATGTCGGTCAGGATCCGGGCCATCGTCCGGCCCAGTTCCTCGACGGGTTGACGCACCGTGGTCAGCGGCGGGGCGGTGTGGCGGGCGAGGACGGAGTCCTCGAATCCGACGACGGCGACATCGCCCGGTACCTGCCGCTTGTGGCGGCGCAGTTCGGTGAGGGCGCCGACAGCCATGAGGTCCGAGGCGGCGAACACGGCGTCCAGATCCGGCGCTCGTTCAAGAAGGGAACGCATGGCTCGACGGCCCCCCTCTTCGGTGAAGTCGCCTGCCTCCACCAGGCGTTCGTCACCGCACACCCCTGCGTCGCGGTGGGCGTCGCGCCAGCCGGCGAGCCGGCTCCGGCCGACGTCCATGTCGAGTGCCCCGGTGATGGTGGCGATGCGGCGGCGACCCCTGTCCAGCAGATGCCGGACGGCCGCGGCGGCACCCCCGGCGTTGTCGGAGTCGACGTAGCTGAGTCGCTCCCGTTCGTCCCGACGGCCGGCCAGCACGGTGGGGAGCCCCATCTCCTCCAGGATGCCGGGCAGCCGGTCGTTCGCGTGGACCGACACCAGCAGTACGCCGTCGACCCGGCGGGTCGCCACCGACGCGGTCAGCTGGTCCCGCTCGAGCTGGTCGCGGACGAGCGTCAACTGCAACTGGGTGCCGGTGTCGGCGAGCGCCGCGCTCACGCCGCGGATCAGGGCGGCGAAGAACGGCTCCGATCCGAGTCGGCTCTCGGATTCCGGGATCACCAGGGCCACCGAGTCGGTGCGGCTGGTCACCAGGCCACGGGCCACCGAGTTGGGGATGTAGTTCAGCTCCTTGATCGCCGCCAGGACCCGCTCGCGGGCGTCTGTGCTGACGAGGTCCGAGCCGTTGATGACGCGGGACACCGTGGTCCGCCCTACCCCGGCGCGGGCGGCGACGGTTTTGATCGTGGGCTGGCGGTTCCCTGTCATGTGCTCCTCCGGGCGGCTACCGCGGCGGCAGCGCCGCGGACGTGACCAGCGGCAATTGTGGCAGACGCCACCACGGCGGCAGCAGCCTCATGAGGTCATGAAGCGAACGACGGACGCCCGGTTCGGCAACGAATCGTTTTCAAGTCATTGACATAAGCGTTCACGGCCACGAGTCTTCCAACCGCTGGTGGGCACGTTCCCACCCATGGTGGGAACGTGCCCACCAGCTCCGCCGCCCGTCGTCCCGCCGCAACCACCCTCACCCACATCGCCACTCCGGTGCGTCAGCGCCGTCGCTTGGAGGAAGAACATGAGCACTGTCCACACGTCATCGCGCACCAGAGCGGCCGCGGTCGTCGCGGCAGCCGGTGCGCTTGCGCTCGTCGTCGGCTGCGGTGGCAGCGACGACTCCGCCACGGGCGGCGGCAAGAAGGACGGCAAGGTCACCATCACCATGGGCATGTACGGCGTCATGGGCTTCAAGGAGACGGGCCTCCTGGAGCAGTACGAGAAGGAGAACCCGGACGTCGACATCAAGGCCGAGGTGGCCGGTGACGAGCAGACGTACTACACCGCCCTACAGACGCGGTTGGCCGCGGGCAAGGGGTTGAAGGACATCCAGGGCATCGAGATCGGCCGGGCCAAGGAGATCGTCGACACCCAGTCCGGCAAGTTCGCCGACTTCTCCGACGTGACCGGCACCGACCACTTCCTGCCGTGGAAGCAGTCCCAGATCACCACCGAGGACGGCAAGGTCCTCGGTCTGGGCACCGACATCGGCCCGATGGCCGTCTGTTACCGCAAGGACTACTTCGAGAAGGCCGGACTGCCCACCGACCGCGAGAAGGTCGCCGCGCTCTGGGAGGGCGACTGGAAGAAGTACGTGGAGGTCGGGCGCACCTTCAAGAAGGACTTCAAGGGTGACGGAGTGGCGTACATGGACGCGGCCAGCGGCCTGTTCAACGCCATGGTCTACGGCTACCCCGAGCAGTACTACGACGCCAAGGGCGACCTGATCTACGACACCAACCCGGCCGTCAAGGAGGCCTGGAACCTCGCCGCCGACGCCGCCGAGGCCGATCTGACCGCCAAGCTGCGCCAGTTCCAGCCGGGTTGGGATCCCGGTCTGGCCAACGGCACGTTCGCCACGGCCGTATGCCCGGCCTGGATGCTCGGTCACATCGGGGAGAAGGCCGGTGCGGCGAACAAGGGCAAGTGGGACGTCGCCAAGGCGCCCAAGGGTGCCAACTGGGGTGGTTCCTTCCTCGGCGTGGTCGAGCAGAGCCCGGTCAAGGAGGAGGCCAAGAAGCTCGTCGCCTGGCTGACCGCGCCCGAACAGCAGGCCCACATCTTCCAGAAGCAGGGGAGCGTCCCCTCCTCGCAGCAGGCGCTGGAATCCCCCCAGGTACAGGACGTCACCTCCGAGTACTTCAACAACGCCCCGATCGGCCGGATCTTCGGCGCGGCCGCCCGCGAGATCCCGGACAAGCAGGTCCTCGGCCGCAAGGACGGCACGATCAAGGACACCTTCTCCCAGGGCCTGACCCTGATCGAGCAGCAGGGTGCCTCACGCGACAAGGCCTGGAAGACCACCGCGGAGCGCATCGAGAAGGCGGTCGGCTGACCCGTCGCCTCCGGCCGCCCCGGGCCCGCCCGCACGTCACCGGCGGGCCCGGGGGACCGGCTCACACCTCTGCTCACAGGAAGGAACTCCGGTGGCCACCTCCACCAGCAACGCCTCGTCCGGCACGGGGCGTCCACGACCGTCCCCCGAGCCGGACGGCGACGGCCCGGGCCGACGGCTCGGCGCGCTGCTGCACCGGCTGGACGTCAAGGGCGCACCGTACGCGTTCGTCGCACCGTTCTTCGTCGTGTTCGCCGCGTTCAGCTTCTACCCCCTCATCTACACCTCCTGGATCTCCCTGCACCGGGTGGAACTGGCCACCCTCGACGTCATGGAGTGGGTGGGCTTCGACAACTACGTCGAACTCTGGAACGACGCCCGCTTCTGGAACGCCACGGCGAACACCATCACCATCGGTGTCATCTCCACGGTGCCGCAGCTGCTGATGGCGCTCGGCCTGGCCCACCTGCTCAACTACAGGATGCGCGGCTCGCTCTTCTTCCGCATCGCCTCGCTCGTTCCCTACGCCACCTCGGTCGGAGCCGCCGCCCTGGTCTTCACCATGCTGTTCGAACGTGACTTCGGGATGATCAACTGGACGCTCGGTCTGGTCGGTGCGGACCCGGTCGACTGGGAGGCGGACAAGTGGCCGGCCCAGGTCGCGATCTCCACCATCGTCATCTGGCGCTGGACCGGGTACAACGCGCTGCTGTACCTGGCGGCCATGCAGGCCATCCCCGCCGACCGCTACGAGGCCGCCGCCATCGACGGCGCCTCCCGCTGGAAGCAGTTCACGAACGTCACCGTGCCAGGGATCCGCTCCACCATCGTCTTCACCATCGTCCTCTCCACCATCGGCGCGACGCAGCTGTTCGGCGAGCCCCTCATCTTCGGCCAGGGGCCCAACGGCGTGACCGGAGGCGCTGACAACCAGTACCAGACGCTGGGTCTGCTGCTGTACGAGGAGGGCTGGAAGAACTACCAGATGGGCCGCTCGGCGACCGTCGCCTGGGCGATGTTCCTGCTGCTCGTCCTCGTCTTCGCGGCGCAGCGCCTGATCAAGCGCCTGCGCTCCCGCACGCCCTGACCAGGAGTCGTCATGACCACTGAAAGCCTCCCGGTCCGGAGGGACGCCCCGGCCCGGACCGCCCCGAAGGAACCCGCCGTCCGCGGCGGCCGCCGGCTGCTCGGCCCCCGCGCCGGCCGCCAGCACCACGCGGGCCCGCTCGCCTACGCCCTGTTGGCGGTCACGGCCATCCTGTCGATCTTCCCGCTGTACTGGACGATGGTGGCGGCCTCGACCGACAACACCCGCGTCAGCCAGACGCCGCCGCCGTTCCTGCCCGGTCCGAACCTGTTCAGCAACCTCGCCCGCGCCTGGGACGAGGCGGCGATGGGCAAAGCCATGATCAACAGCCTGATCGTGGCCGGTGTCATCGCCCTGTCCACGGTCATGTTCGCGACGCTGGCCGGCTTCGCCTTCGCCAAGCTGCGGTTCACGGGCCGCAACGTGCTGCTCATGCTGGTGATCGGCACCATGATGGTGCCGCCGCAGCTCGGTGTCGTGCCGCTGTTCATGATGATGTCCGAGCTGGGCTGGTCGCAGGAACTGCCCGCCGTCATCTTCCCCACCCTGGTGAGCGCGGTCGGCGTCTTCTTCATGCGGCAGTACCTGTCGGAGGCGCTGCCGGACGAGCTGATCGAGGCAGCGCGCGTGGACGGCGCGCACTCGCTGCGGATCTTCTGGAGCATCGTGCTGCCCGTGGCGCGCCCCGCGATGGCCGTCCTCTTCATGATCACCTTCGTGCACGCCTGGAACGACTTCTTCTGGCCGTTCGTGGTGCTCGACATGACCAACCCGACGGTCCCCGTGGCCCTCACGCAGCTCAGCGCCGGCTACGTCCGGGACCAGTCCCTCATCATGGCGGGCGCGCTCCTCGGCACGCTGCCGCTGCTGGCCATGTTCGTCGTGTTCGGCCGCCAGATCGTCAGCGGCATCATGGCGGGCGCCGTCAAGGGCTGAGCAGCCGCACCGGCCCCGCGGACAGTCACCGGCCCCGTCCGCACCCGGCCCGCACGCACCGCCGGTCACCGAAGAACCCCACTCGAAAGGACTTTCGTGGTCACCGCAGCACAGCAGCAGACCGACTCCGCCCCGGACGCCCCCCGCACCTTCCCGAAGGGCTTCCTCTGGGGCTCCGCGACCGCCTCGTACCAGATCGAGGGGGCCGCCGCGGAGGACGGCCGCACGCCGTCCATCTGGGACACCTACGCGCGCACCCCCGGCAGGGTCCGCAACGGCGACACCGGTGACATCGCCACCGATCACTACCACCGCTGGCGCGAGGACGTCGCCCTCATGGCCGACCTCGGCATCGGCGCCTACCGCTTCTCCCTCGCCTGGCCGCGGATCCAGCCCACGGGCCGCGGCCCCGCCGTGCAGAAAGGCCTCGACTTCTACCGGCGCCTCGTCGACGAACTGCTGGAGAAGGGCATCCAGCCCGTCGCCACCCTCTACCACTGGGACCTGCCGCAGGAACTGGAGGACGCCGGCGGCTGGCCGGAGCGAGCCACCGCCGCGCGGTTCGCCGAGTACGCCGCCCTGGCCGCCGACGCCCTGGGCGACCGGGTCACGACCTGGACCACCCTCAACGAGCCCTGGTGCAGCGCCTTCCTCGGCTACGCCTCCGGCGTGCACGCCCCCGGCCGCACCGACCCGGTCGCGGCCCTGCGCGCCGCCCACCACCTCAACCTCGGCCACGGCCTGGCCGTCCAGGCACTGCGCGACCGCCTCCCCGCCCTGGCGCAGTGCTCGGTCACCCTCAACATCCACCATGTCCGCCCGCTGACCGGCAGCGACGCCGACGCCGACGCGGTCCGCCGCATCGACGCGCTGGCCAACCGGGTCTTCACCGGACCGATGCTGGCGGGCGCCTACCCGGAGGACCTGTTCAAGGACACCGCGGCGCTGACCGACTGGTCGTTCGTCCACGACGGCGACCTCCAGCAGATCCGTCAGCCGCTGGACTTCCTCGGCGTCAACTACTACACGCCCACCCTCGTCTCCCGCGCCGACGGCAGCGGCACCCACACCTCTGACGGGCACGGCAGGAGCGCCCACAGCCCCTGGCCGGCCGCCGACGAGGTCGCCTTCCACCAGCCCCCCGGCGACACCACCGCCATGGGCTGGGCCGTGGACCCCAGCGGACTGTACGACCTGCTGCGCCGCCTGGCGTCCGACTTCCCCGAGCTGCCCCTGGTCATCACCGAGAACGGGGCCGCGTTCGACGACTACGCCGACCCCGACGGCAACGTCAACGACCCCGCCCGCATCGCCTACGTGCGCGGCCACCTGGCCGCGGTCCACCGGGCCATCGCGGACGGCACGGACGTGCGCGGCTACTTCCTGTGGTCGCTGCTGGACAACTTCGAGTGGGCGCACGGCTACAGCAAGCGCTTCGGCGCCGTCTACGTCGACTACCCGACCGGTACCCGCATCCCCAAGGCCAGCGCCCGCTGGTACGCCGAGGTGGCCCGCACCGGCATCCTGCCCGGCGCCTGACCGAGAGCCGGTACGGCACCCCCGTCGCCGCCCCGCACGGTGCCGCACCACCAGCCCGCCCCCGCGTCCCGGTCCACCGGGGGCGGAGGCGGGCTCGTCCCGCTCGCCGCTCACTCGCCGGGGTAGCGCACGCCGATCCGTGCGCGGACCCCGTCCAGGGTGTCCATGACCGCGAGGGTGCCGGTCAGCGGCACCAGCGGTGACTCGGTCAGGCCCGAGCGCAGGCACCGCATCACCTCCCGCGCCTGGTGGCCATAGCCGTTCCCCCGCTGCGACGGCGCCGCGAACGTCTGCGGCTCGTGGCCGTCCCGGTGCAGTACGAAGGAGGACGGGTTGTAGAAGTCGGCCGCTATCTCGACGCGTCCCGCCGTGCCGTACACCGCCGCCCGCCGCTCGTCGCCGGCGAGCAGGGAGCACGACAGTACGGCCATGGCTCCGCCGGAGTGTCCGAGCAGGATGCCGGTCTGCTCGTCTACGCCCTGCGGCGAAAGCCGGGCGTGCGCCGTCACGGCCTCGGGGGCGCCGAGGAGCAGGTGCGCGAAGGAGACCGGGTAGGTGCCGAGATCCAGCAGGGCACCACCGCCGGCCGAGGGGTCCCAGAGCCGGTGCTCCGGCGGAGCCGTCACCCGCCCGCCGAAGTGGGCGTGCAGCGCGCGGATCTCGCCGATGGCGCCGTCGGCCACCAGTTCCGCGACGCGGCGTATCAGTGGATTGACGTACGTCCACATCGCTTCCATGAGGAACAGGTCCTGCTTGGCGGCGAGTTCGGTCATGACGCGGGCCTGGCGGCCGCTCAGTGCGAACGGCTTCTCGCACAGCACCGGCTTGCCCGCTTCCAGACAGGCGGTCGTGGCCGCCATGTGGTGGGCGTGCGGCGTGGCGACGTAGACGACGTCGACCTCCGGGTCCTCCGCGAGATCCTGCCAGCTGCCGTGTGCGCGGGGTATGTCGAACCGCTGCGCGAACCGCCGCGCGCCGGCCTCCGACCGGGATCCGACGGCGGTCACCTGGGCCTCCGGCTCATTCAGCAGGTCTTCGGTGAAGGCGGCGGCCATGCCGCCGGTGGCCAGGATTCCCCAGCGGATGGTCTGCTCGCTCACGTACGGCTCCTGTTCGGCACGAGGACGGACTGCCTCGTACTCTATGGGCACGTTCCCACCCCTGGTGCGGCAGTCCGCCTGGCGGGACCCGGGACCTTCGGCCACCGCTTCGGCGTCAGCGCGACGGCGCTCCGCCTCGGGGGCGTTCAGTGGCGTCGCCGGGTGTTGTCACGTGACGGCCTCTGGCGAACGCGCGTAGACCTCGGGCACTATCGCACTGCACCACCTGCACCACCGCCCCACAGGAAGCACGGTCGTCCGCAGGAAGGGGTTCCCCATGAAGTTCCGCTCCGCACTGACCGCCCTCGCGCTCGTGGTCGCTCCCGGTGTCGCCGTCGTCGGCACCGCCACCGACGCCTTCGCCGTCACCAAGATCAGCCACGCGACGGCGACCTCGATGTTCCGCGAGGTCGGTATCACCTGGTCCTCGTCCGGCAACTGCTCCGACCGCAACAACTCCACCTGTACGTCCTTCGAGCAGCTGAACCTCGCCACCGCCCAGGGCGCGCAGACACTGAAACGGGCCACCGGCTGCGCGCTCAACATCACCGGCGGCACGGAGACCGGCCACGCCGGCGGCACCTACTCGCACTGGAACGGCTACAAGCTCGACTACGGCAAGAGCACCTGCGTCACCAACTACATCAAGAACACCTTCACCTACATCGGCCTGCGCGGCGACGGCGCCCCGCAGTACCGCTCGGGCTCCGGCAACATCTACGCGGACGAGGGCAACCACTGGGACGTCCTGTACTACAACTGCGGCGGCTGCTGACCGCCGCGCCGAAGGATCGCGCGCCGCCCGCCGAACGGGCGGTTCCCGGTGCCTTCGAGGGCGCTGTCGAAATGGCGCTCCGGATGTCCCCACCCGAGCGGACCCGCACGCGCTTCCCCCTCCAGCGGCCCCAGCGTGGACGTGGCGGAGTGCGTGCGGGCGACATTCGGTTCCCCTGTCCGCCGGTTGGGCGCGGCGGGGGAGAGGCCCGAGGAGCGGGTAGCGGCCGCCGGCCGATCGGCGCGGTCGCTGCCTCCCGGGCTGCCCCGCCCTCCGGAGGACACGGACGTCGGGGGCCCACTTCCCGACCGGCGGCGGTTCGAACCTGGGCTGTGCGTCCTGTGAACCATGCGATACCTCCCCCACAGGGCGGGCAGGTGGTCCGGCGGGCGGGGCCGGTGCGCTGCATCCGTTGAACAGCCGGACGCTCCCCGGATCGAGATCAGTCGGTGGAAAGCCGGCCACGGTGGCACCGATCTCACTCTTTTCCCCTCTGTTCAGTTGGCCGAACTCACCTCGCACCGTGAGCCCTTGGCCGTACATCGACCGACTCAGGGGGAAGAGGACCATGACCACTCCACATCACATACCGAGACGCTTCGGGCGCCTCACGGCCGTCGGAGCCGCCCTGACGGCGCTCATGGCCGCCGTCGCGGGGACGACGGCCCAGGCGTCGGCCTCGCCGAAGACTCCTGAGAAGCCGACCGTGCCGTTGCTCGCCTGGGCCGACTGCCAGGGCGGCTTCGAGTGCGCGAACGCCGACGTCCCGCTCGACTACCGCGAGCCGCAGGGCAGGACCATCACCCTCGCGGTGGTCCGGAAGAAGGCCGCCGACCAGACGAAGCGCAAAGGCACGCTCTTCATGCAGCCGGGCGGCCCCGGCAACTCCGGTGTGGACTTCGTGCGGAACAACTACGCGGACCTGCCGGCCGCACTGCGCGACTCGTTCGACGTCTTCGGCTACGACGTCCGCGGCGTCGGCCGCAGTTCGCCGCTGACCTGCTTCGACGACGCGCGGTACACGCGGGCCGTCACGGAGGCGAAGGGCGTGCCCGGGCCGGACGCCTTCGAGCCGGCGCTGCGTGAGGCCGCCGAGTTCAACCAGGCCTGCGTGGACAACGCGGGTGACCTGCTGCCCTACATCGGTACCGAATACGTCGCCCGGGACGTCGACCTGCTGCGGGAGGCGCTCGGGGAGCGACAACTCACGTACTACGGACGGTCGTTCGGTTCGTACATCGGGACCGTGTACGCCGCCATGTTCCCCAAGCGGGTGCGGGCCCTGGCCCTCGACGGCGCGTACGACCCGGTGCACTACGCCAACCGTCCCTACGCCTATGACCGCCCGCAGTACCTGGCACTGGACGGCGCGATGAGCCGCTTCCTGGACTGGTGCGCCGCCGATCAGGCCACCTGCGGCTTCGGCGACGGCGACCCACGGGCGGCGTTCGAGAAGCTGAAGGCCGACCTGGACGCCGACCCCGTTCCGACCGCGAACGGCGGCCGGGCCAACGGCTACACCCTGGCCTACCGGTTGATGTTCAACATCAACCAGGGGAAGGTCATCTGGCCCTCGTTCGGTGCGGCACTGCGCAAGGCCCAGCTGCGGGACAACACCTCCTTCCTGCTGCGGCCGCCGTCCCCGGCCAGCTTCGACTTCCTGGGACCGAACGTGGCCGTCGAGTGCGTCGACCGGGACTACCCGCGCGACCTGCGCCTGCTGAAGCGGAATGTCACGGCCAACGCGAAGGCGGCGCCACTGCTCGGTCCGGCGATGGCGTACGGCCCTCCCACGTACGACCACCAGCACGCCACCGCCTGTGCCCAGTGGCCCGGCGAACACGTCAGCCGCTACGACGGCTCCTACCGGGCGAAGGGCTCGGCGCCGATCCTCGTCCTCGGCACCACCGGTGACCCGGACACCCCGTACCGGGACGCTGTGGCGCTGTCCCGGAGGCTCGACAACGCCTCGCTGCTCACCTTCCAGGCCGAGGGCCACACGGCGTTCGGCCGCAGCGTCTGCGCGACGGACGCGGTCGTCGGCTACCTGCTGGACCTCGAGGTACCGGCCTCGGGCACCACGTGCGCGGACGAGACGCAGCCGCCTTCCTCCACACCGAAGACGGCCCCGCCGGGCACGACGCTCAGCGAACTCCGTAACGGTGTCGACGAGCGCGCCGAGCGGTTGGGCGCCGTGAGCTGACTTCCCGTACCGCCCCGGAGGCGCCGGCCTGTCCCGGCCGGCGTCTCCGGCTTCGCCGTGTTGCCGACCACCCGGTCCCGTAACCTCGTGCGTGGAGGCTTCGGTTGCCGTGTGCGGGTGAGGGGGCGACGGTGTTCGGAAGGGGCACGCCGTTGCTCGTGGGCGCCCTGGCCGTGGCCTGCGTGGTGCTCGTCGGCCCCAGCGTGCCGACCGATGCCCCCTTCGTGAGGTCACGGCCCGCCGATCCCGTCAGGGAGGTCGTACCGAACCGGGTCATGACGTGGAACCTCTGCAACCCCTGCGAGACGAGCGACGTCGACCGGGCAGCGGAGATCGCCGCGTACGCGCCCCAGGTCGTCGGCCTGCAAGAAGCGTGCGTACGTGACGTCGAGAGGATCCGGGATCACCTGGAGAGCCGCCACGGGCTCGTCTACCACGTCGCGTACGGGACGGTCCTGCGGAACTGGGGCCGCTGTGGGGGAGCGCCGTGGAGTCCGGGAGCCTACGGTCAGGCGGTGCTCTCGGCGGCACCGATGACCGGCCGCGTCAGCGTGGAGTATCCCGACGGCGGATCCGAGGACCGTGGGTACATGGCGGTCACGACGATGGTGGGCGGCCGGCCCGTCCGGGTCTTCAACACCCACCTCGCCGAGCGACGTCAAGAAGCGGTCCGGGCGGAGCAGACCGGCATACTCGCCGCAGCGGTCGCCCGGCACGACCGCGCGATCGTTCTCGGCGACTTCAACGCGGTTCCGGACGCTCCCGAACTCACCCACATGTGGGCACTGGCCGCCGATGCGGACCCCCAGTGCCGTCCTTCGCCCGCGGCCGCCTGCGAGCCGACCACCGACTGGCACAGCAAGTTCGACTACGTCTTCTTGCGAGGCATCACCCCGCTCGAGCACCACGTGCGACCCACCCCGTACTCGGACCACCATCCGCTGCACGCCGACCTGGACCCGGCTTGAGGCGCGCTGACGACCCCGCTGCCCTCCCTCGTCGGAAGCGGCGACCTCGCGGGCGCGCACTCGAACAGCCGGGCGGCTCGGCGTCAGGCGGAGGTCGTCAAAGGGGCTGGAGTCGGGTGTGCAGGAGGCAGAACTCGTTGCCTTCCGGGTCGGCCAGGACGTGCCAGTTCTCGGTCCCGGTCTGGCCGACGTCGGCGGGCCTGGCCCCGAGAGCGAGCAGCCGCTCGAGCTCGGCGTCCTGGTCGCGGTCGGTGGCGTTGACGTCGATGTGCAGTCGGAGCTTCGCGGGCCGTGGGTCGCTGCTGGGACTGAGGATGAGGGTGGGCTGCGGACCGCCGAAGCCGGTGTCGGGCGGTCCGATCTCGATGCTCCCGTCGTCCTCCCGGCCGAGTTCGACGTAGCCGAGGACCTCGCTCCAGAATGCGGCCAGCCGGTCGGGGTCGGCGGCGTCCAGGACCAGCTCACTGATGCGGCATGCCATGCGGCCAGTGTACGTGGACGACCCGAGTGTCGGGCACAGACAGTCACTGCCGCGTGCGGTGCGGGTGACGGCGCTGGGATGCGGCGCTTCGGGGAGGCGAACGGTTTGCCGTCCTGCCGTGGCCGGCTTCGACTCCGACCCGGAACTGGTCGTAGAGGCACGGAGCGTCGTGGCTTCGGTGCTGGACGCGGAAGGTCTCCGGGCGGAGTCCAGGGACAAGGTCAGCTCCGCTTCGCGATCCACGGCCTGGGGCCGCAGCGGAAGTATCGTGAGTGCCGTTCCGCGGTCCGGTCCTCGAGCGAGGCGGTTCACAGACCCGCGCGGGTGAACGTCACATGTGTCACGCCGCTGGGCAGGAGGCGGCTTCGACCTCGTAGTTCCTCTCGAGGTTCTCCAGTCCGTCCCAGAGGCGTACGCCCCGGCCGAGAAGGACGGGGACCACCACGATGTGCAGGTGGTCGATGAGCCCGGCGGCGAGGAAGTGGCGGATCGTGGTGGGTCCTCCGCCGATGCGCACGTCCCGGCCACCGGCGGCCTCACGGGCCGTCTCGAGCGCCTCCGAGGGCGAAGCGTCGAGGAAGTGGAACGTCGTGCCGCCCTCCATCAGCAGTGCTACAGCAACTCCAAGCGGGTCAGACCCGCGGGAAGCACGCCCTCGATCCCTGGCGCCAGGAATGTTCGTGACCCACCGCGCGATGCTCCGCTGTCACCCGAGGGACGGTTGCGTCTCGTCCAGCGGTGCCGGAACCGCCTGATCCCCCACATGGCGGCCCACATGGGCATTTCCCGAGCGTGCGCGTCGACATGGGTCAACCGCCGGTCATCCCGGCATGCGACGGTGGGCGGGCCGCCTCGGTGTCCGTCTCCCCGCCTGGGAGGGGAGACGGACACCAGCGTTTCAGGGTCGTCAGGCCGGAGTGATGTTCTCCGCCTGCGGGCCCTTCTGCCCCTGGGTGACGTTGAACGTCACCTTCTGGCCCTCCTGAAGCTCACGGAACCCGTGACCTTCGATGTTGGAGTAGTGGGCGAAGACGTCCGGGCCTCCACCGTCCTGCTCGATGAAGCCGAAGCCCTTCTCGGCGTTGAACCACTTCACGGTTCCACTGGCCATGCGTGTCCTCCACGGGGACTCGTAAGGGGCTCCCGCACGGCGCGGGAGCCAGAGGTGATCGACGGGTCCTCAGCGGCGCTACACAGCAAAACCGCCCGTGCATTGGCTCACGGGCGGAAGGTACTTCGGAACCACGACAGCTGACTGCGACGCTACACGCCTTGCGCGGCCACCACCAGCAGAACTACTCCTTCGGCCGATCCGCAGGCCTGTTCGTGCCCGGCGCGCCGGCGGTCAGCACGAGTTCAGTGGCTCGGGTGCCGACGGAATCGCCAGTTCGGGCCGCCGAGTCGGGCTCCTTGGGCTTCCGGCCCGCAGGATGGCGGGCTCGTGTGCCGAGGCCGCCAGTTCAGCCTTCGAGCCCGCGTCCTGATTACCGATGTGACTGCCGACGGCTGTTCTGCGCGCGGGTGATGTCCGTGTGGGGAGTGGGCCGTCGTCCTGACCTGGTGACTTCCGACAGGGATTGTCTCGTCGGCGGCGACCACCGGCCGTTCACGTGACAGACGTGGAGTCGTCGCCGTCACGCCGCTGACGTTCGCCGGCTCACCCCGGCAACGGGTCCGGCGTCCGGGCAGGCCGCGGCCGCGAACCAGTGCTTGGGAACGCCGACCGCTGATCCCGTGCCGGGACGGTGCCGCCGACCGGTCCGGCGGGATCGGGAACGCGGACCTCGCACGATCCGGCGTAGCCGTTCGCCGCAACCCGACCTGACCGAGGAGCCGCGCGGGACCGCTGTCGGTGGGGACTGCCAAGATGACCGGTATGACGATGAGGGAAGTGACCCGTCACGCGGTCACGGAGCAGCGGATCGAGCAGGCCGTGGAGGACATGTGGGGGCGGGCCCACAGTCAGTGGCACGGAATGCGCTACGGCGACGTGCCGTTGCGCCGTGGGCTCACGGACCTCGGCGCGGAGTTGGCCGACCACGTGGCCGCACGCAGCGTGGCGGACCCCGCCCTGGGTACGCCGGACTCGCGCACCGCTCTGCTCACGGCGGCGGAGTGCGCCCTGGGGGTGCTGGGCCTCGCGTGTTTCCCCGACGGCGACTTCGAGATCCGTCTGCCTCTCGTGAGGGCGGTCCTCAGCAGCGAGGAGCTCCACTACGAGGAGAGGCGGGAGCCGCTCCATCCGACGACCACGGCACGAACCTGGACCGATGCGTTCGCGTGGGCCGTGATCAGCGGCCTGATATGGGATCAGAAGCGAGTCATCGGACCCCTGCTGAGCCAGGACTACGCGCCCGCCATCCGTGACGGCGTGCCGTACTCGGAGCGGGAATCGGTGTCCAGCCCCGCGGACCTCGCCGAGATGGACGCACTGTGCGCCTACCTGACCATCGTGCAGGGACCCTACCCCGGCGCGCTGCCCGGTCCGGTGCCGCTGGCCAAACCGGACGCCGCCGAGCGGGCGCGCACGGCCGGACAGCTCGATGAGGCCGCGCCGCTGACGCCCGATCAGCGGTTGTTGCGCGTCCTGCTCGACGACGACCAGGCGGCGTTCGAGCAGGCCCTTCACGAACGACTCGTCGCGCACCGCGAGAGCGTCGGCCCCGACCCGGCCGCCAGGACCCTGCTGCCCGTGGGAACCGTCACGCTGGCCGCCCTCGCCCGTCTCGCGCACGGCTGGCAACCGGGCGTTCGGTCCGCCTACCTGCCCGGAGCGTCGGTGAGCGCCCCGCAGGGGTGACCGGCCGCCGACCGCACCGATCCCTACCTGGCGCCGGGCACTCAGGAGCGAGACGACCGTGCCGGTCGCCGGGCGACGAGGGGGACTGTGACCAGCGGCCGGGCCGTCCCTCACCGATCCCGGCTGCCGATCAGCATCGCCCGAGCGCTCCGGGATCCGGTGGATCCCAGCCCGTCGGGATCACGGCGATCTTGCACGACCTCGGCGATGTCGACGAGGGCGCCCACCACCTCAGGCCGGTCCGTCCACCGGCAGACGGACGGCGGGCCGCTGCCTGATGGCCGCGGAGTGCTCAGCAGCGGTGCTGGTCGGCTTCAGGCCGGACAGGACCTCCATCGAGGTGTCCCGCAGGCCCCCGTGATGTGGTGTTGTGTCCGGCGGGGCCGTACCGCCACTCGGCTGCGGGGCACGGGTACGCGCCACCGGAGGTGAGCCGCCGCACGTCGCGCAGCCAGAGGTGCCTCGGTACCGGAGCGGGGAACGGCCTTCCCGTGAGCCGTCAGGGCCATGGCACACCACGCGGTACGCCTGTGTGGACGGGCTCAGGCGCGCGCCGGACCCAGGGCCGGTCCAGGCGGTCGGCCACGCCGGCGGCCGTGAAGGCGGCTTCCAGCTCGTCGCGGCCTTCCGTGCCGGGGCCCTGGGGGTAGTGCAGGTGGAGGCTGCCCCGGCGCGGGGTGAGAGGACGCGGTGGTCGGGGCCGAAGTCGCCCGACCACGCGGCCCAGGGACGTCGGTCGGCCGACGGCGGACGCCACGGCCGCCGTTTCCCACTGCGCGGGCAACGGGAAATTTGACCGGTTCCGCCGCCTGACCCTCCACCTCCACCGCTCCGGCACTCGGGCCCAAGGGCCCGCGGTACCGGACGGAGCGGTGTCACGAACCGGACATCGCGCCTCGCACACCGGACGATCGGCCGTCATCATGTGACCTTCGTCACTTTCTGCTGTACCGACACGGCCTGTCCCTGCCCCGTGTTTACCATCCCTCAGATGCACGGTCGCCGACCTGACCAGTCGGCGCCAGAAGACGGCGCTCCGCGCGCCGTGCCTCGGGGGCACACCACTCATGGACCACAGGGACGACGGGTCGGAGCCCACGTCGGGCGCCGCCCGACGGCGGCCACAGCATTCGACTTTCGGCTCGGCGCTTCGCGAGCTGCGCCTGGCGCGCGGCCTGTCGCTGGCCGACATGGCACGGACCACGCACTACAGCAAGGGTTATCTGAGCAAGATCGAGACGGGCAGGAAGCCGGTCAACGGTGACGTCGCACGCCTGTGCGACGAAGCCCTGGAGGCCGGCGGAGCCCTGCTCGCCCTGCTGCCGCCGACCGCGGGGGAGCGACCGTCGGCGCGGGGCGACGACGCGGACTGTCCCTATCCCGGTCTGTCCGCTTTCGGTCCGCATGACGCAGGGCGGTTCTTCGGCCGGGAGCGGGCGGTCGACATGCTCGTCAGGCGCCTCGCCCAGCGGATGGGCACGGGGCCGGTGGCCGTCGTCGCGCTCTCCGGAGCGGGGAAGTCCTCGTTGCTGGGGGCAGGCCTCGTCCCCGCCCTGTCCCACGGCGTCCTCCCTGCCGGTGAGGACGCCGGGCACCACGCCGGCCCCGGCAGCGCCCTCACGATGGACTCCGACGGCACGATCGCCATGTGCACCCCCACGGCCAGGCCGCTGTCCGCTCTCCGGCAGGCGCTGCGTACCGCACTGCCCGCCGGCCTGCTGGACCACCTGCACGACGACGGCCCGCCAGGCGAACGAGCGCAACAGCTGGTGGCGGTCCTGCGTACCTGGGCCGGCACCCGCGACTCCCTGATCCGCGCGGCCCCCACCGCGCGGCCGCGCCCCGGCTGCGTCCTCATCGTCGACCAGTTCGAGGAGGTCTTCACCCTCTGCGACGACGAGGCGGAACGCCGGTCCTACATCGAGGCGCTCACCACGCTGGCCGGCGGCGACGACGAACCGGAGGCGGTTGGGCAGGCGTTCGCCGTGGTGCTGGGGGTGCGTGCCGACGTCACAGGACGCTGCTTGGAGTACCCGCCCCTGGTGCCGGTAGTCAGTGACGGGCTGTTCGCCCTGGGCGCGATGACCACCGACGAGCTGCGAGAGTGCATAGTCCGTCCGGCCTTGGCGGCGGGGACCGCCCTGGAACCGGGGTTGGTCGAGTTGCTGCTGCGTGATCTGGGAGCTGCCGACATCCCCGCCCCCGGCGGGAGCGGCCCCGACACAGCGGTCCCGGGCGGTCGGCCCGGCGTGCTTCCCCTGCTCGGACACGCCCTCCGGGAGACCTGGCAGCGACGCACCGACTCCACCATGACCGTGGCGGGTTACCTGGCGACGGGTGGGATCCACGGCTCGGTAGCCACCGCGGCCGAGAGTCTGTTCGCCGTGCTGTCTCCCACCCGGCAGGACGCTGCCCGCAGACTGCTGCTGCGACTGGTGCGCGTCGGTGAGGACAACGAGGCCTCCCGGCGCCCGCGCACCAGATCCGAACTGCTCGACGGGCTGCCGGATCCGGCGGCCGCGCAGGCCACTCTCGACGCACTGGTGACGGTCCGTCTGCTGACGGTGGACTCCGACCGCGTCGAGATCGTGCACGAGGCGCTGCTGCGGGCGTGGCCAAGGCTGCGCACCTGGATCCGGACGACGCGCGCCGACCTGCTCCTGCACCAGCAGCTGGGGGCCGCCGCCCGGGAATGGGTCCGCGAGAACCGCGACCCGAGTCTGCTCTACCGGGGGGCCAGGCTGACGGCCGTCCGGGAATGGGCGGCCGGTCCCAGCGGCCGGGACAGCGCGCTGGCGCCCGTGGAGGCCGACTTCCTGCGCGCCTCGGAGCGCGAGGAGGACCTGCGGCGGCGCCTCGCGCGGCGCCGGGTGCGCCAGCAGCGCACCGGAGTCGTCGTCCTCACCGTGTTGCTCGCCCTGGCGCTCCTCGCCGGCGGGACCATCCTCCAACAGCGCAACGCCGCCGACGAACAGCGCAGGACGGCTCTCTCGCAGGCCATGGCGGCACGCTCCGCCCAGCTGGCGTCCGGCCAGCCGGAGGCCTCCATGCTCCTGGCGGAGTCCGCCTACCGCACCGCGCCCACCCTCGAGGCGCGCAGCGCGTTGCTCAGCACGCAGGCCAACGCCTTCGCCGGCCGTCTCACCGGACACCGCGGACCGGTGAACGGCGTGGTCTTCGGCCCCGGCCGACGGTTGCTGGCCTCGGCGAGCTCCGATGGCACCGTACGGCTGTGGGACGTCGCCACCCACCGCGGCGCGGGGGAGCTCGCCGGACACCGGGGGCCCGTGCGGTCCGTGGCCTTCTCTCCTGACGGGCGTGCCCTGGCCTCGGCGGGCTCGGATGCGACGATCCGGCTGTGGTCGGTGTCCGGCCGGCGCCAGACCGCCGTCCTGACGGGGCATCGGGGGCCGGTCCGTGCCGTGGCCTTCTCGTCCGACGGACGTACCCTGGCCTCCGCCGGGCGGGACGGCACCGTGCGCCTCTGGGACACGCGGACGCGGCGTCAGACGGCACAGTTGGAAGGGCATTCCGGCGACGTCCTCGCCCTGGCGTACACCCCTGACGGCTCCTCGCTGGCCAGCGCGGGCGTCGATCGCACCGTACGGCTGTGGAACCCGCGGACCCGCCGGAGCACCGCCGTCCTGGGCGGCCACAGAGGCGATGTCCTCGCCGTGGCCTTCAGCCCCGACGGCCGGGTGCTCGCCACCGGCGGCGCGGACCGCGCGGTACGGCTGTGGGACCCGGCGGCCCGCCGTCAGACGGCCGTTCTCGCGGGCCACGACGACGACGTGAACGGGCTGGCCTTCGGACCCGGCGGCCACATGGTGGTCTCCGCGGGCGGCGACGGCACGATCGTCCGCTGGGACGTCCGGACCCGCCGCGCGGTTGACTCCCTCTCCGGTCACACCGACTACGTGATGGCCGTCGCCGTCGCGGCCCACGGCGACGTGCTGGCCACCGCGGGCTTCGACGGGACCGTGGCCCTGTGGGACCTCACCGGTCACACGCTCGGCGCCTACCCGGTCAGCGAGCTGTGGAAGGCCGCCTTCAGTCCTGACGGGCGATTGCTCGCCTCAGCGGCGACGGACGGCGCCGTCCAGCTCTGGGAGGTGGCCCGCCGCACCCGCATCCGCTTGCTGACCGGTCACAGCGGCGCCGCCTACGCCGTGGTGTTCAGTCCGGACGGCCGGTGGCTCGCCTCGGCCGGCGCCGACCGCACGGTACGGCTGTGGCCCGTCGCGGCACGAGAGGGCCGACCCGTCGTGCTCACCGGACATACCGGTGCCGTTTTCGCCGTGGTGTTCAGTCCGGACGGCCGGTGGCTCGCCTCCGCCGGCGCCGACCGCACCGTGCGACTGTGGAGGGTGTCGTCCGCGGGCCGTCCGGCAGCGGCACCCGCCCGGGTGCTCACCGGTCACACCGACTTCGTGAACTGCCTGGCCTTCAGCGCCGACAGCGCCACTGTCGTCAGCGGCAGCGACGACCTCACCCTCCGGCTGTGGAACGTGTCGCTCGGCCGTCCCGCCGCCGTCCTCAACGCGAAAGGCGGCTCGGTACGCGCCGTGGCCTTCGCTCCCGACGGACACACCCTCGCCAGCTCGGGCAACGACGGCGTCGTCCGGATGTGGGACGCGGCGCGGTCCCGTATGACGGGGCTGCTGGGGCAGCACGCCGGGTCGGTGCGGGGCCTGGCCTTCAGTCCGGACGGCCGCTCCCTCGCCAGCAGCGGCAACGACCGCGCCGTACGGTTGTGGGATCCCCTGCGGCGACGGCTTGTCGCCACCCTGACCGGGCACACCCGCGCGGTGTGGAGTGTCACCTACAGCCCGGACGGCAGAACGGTCGCCAGCGCCGGCAACGACGGCACCGTCCGACTGTGGGATCTCGGTATCCCCGACCGCGTCACCGCCCTGTGCCGAGTGGTGGGTCCCGTGGACCGCGCACGGTGGCAACGGCTGTTGCCCGGGTACGACTACACGGATACGTGCGCGGTCTGACCACGGCTGGAGCACCGGCCGCTGCGGGCTCAGCCCCGCGCCCGGCCGGGGGAGCGTCGGCCCGGGCCGTGGGAACCGCCGACACCTCGTTCGGCTGGTGGGCCGGCCGGGCGGCCGGTGGGCCGGTCCGGCTCCTCGTGCCTCGGGGAGCGCGGGACTCCCGGACGCCGAAACATCGGCATCGGCCACCCGCACCCGCTCTTCTGAAGCTGGACCAGGTCCTCCGTGCGCCCGCCCGCACCCGGCCGGCAGGACGCCCCGGCACGCCGCAAGATCACACAGAGGCGGTGGCCCCTCGCCGACCAGGGACGGCGGAGAGCCCGAGGGGCTGACTGCGCGACCCTTCCGCTGCCCATTCCCGCGTCCGCGCTCACATCTGCGCCCGTCCAGGCCGATGACCGCGTCGCGGCGGGAGGTACGAGAGGCCCGGTCGACCCGCCGGCGCTGTCGAGACGTGGGGGTCAGGGCCCGCTCAGGGCCCGCTCAGGGCCTGCTCGAGGGTGGCGTGGCAGGGAATGATCCCGTCGAGTCCGACGAGGCGCAGGACGTGCAGGACGGAGGCCTGCGCGCCGGCGATGCGCAGCCATCCCCCGGTGTCACCGACGGCCCGGCGGGCGGCGACGAGGACGTTGATGCCGCTGGAGTCCATGAAGGTCACGCCGCTGAAGTCCACGACGATCCGCAGCGGTGGCGCCGTCGCGTCGTCCTCGGACAACAGTGCTTCGCTGAGCACGTTCTTGACGTCGTGGTCGATCTCACCGCGTACGGCCACGACACGGATGCCGTCGACCACACGTTGCTCGATGGAGAGCCCGGTCGGCCGGTCTGCTTTCGGAATGTCGGCCACGGTCCCCTCGACTGCGCTCACGCATGCCCCGGATCAGGACTGTGCGCACACGATTCTGCCCCACATCCCCGGTCGCATGCGCCGGAACGGCTGTGCGGAACAGATCCCGTGACCCGTGGCACAGACGGTGGCACGGCGGGACACCCAGGACTGCGAAGGGTGGATGAAAGCCCAGCCGCGACGTGGCCGCGCCCAGCCTGCCCTGACGGCCGGGCGTGACGCTGGCGCCGACCGGGGCCCGGCGGGCAGGTGCCTCGACAGGGCCTCTCCCCGCCGTCTCCTCGACAGGGCTCTCCCCGCCATCTCGGGGTGAGGCCCTGTGAGGAGAGGCCCTGTTCCGTGCCCCGCCTGCGCGGGCGGCACCGTGACGAGGCGGGGACGAACGCGCCAGGCTCGGACCGGCACGAGGGTGGAGGGTGGAGCCGTCCGGTGGGGGGAGGCGCAGGTTCCGCTGCTCCACCAGGCACCGGAGTGGGGCCGGGGACCCGAGCAGGCTGATGGTGACACCGTTTGCCCGAAGACGCGTTCTGGTACGGGAAATGCCGGTGGGCCCCGGGAGGTTCCCGGGGCCCACAGTGGACTGCTGTTCAGCGGGTCACCAGCGGTACCAGCGGCCCTTGCGACCGCCTGTGTCCGCGGAACGCATGACGAAGCCCAGCAGCCAGACGACCAGCACGATGATCGCGATCCACCACAGTGCCTTCAGCGCGAAACCCGCGCCGAAGAGGATCAGAGCCAGCAGGAGAACAAGAAGCAGGGGAACCATAGTTATCAACCTCCGTGACTCCTGATGCCCGGTGAACGACGGAACACACAGCCGATGTACGCGGTTTCTTCACGGCTCTCGGGGGCATCGGAAGCCGTTCGTCCTCCGGCGGTGACCCCACGGGCGAGCCGGGTCATCGGTGCGGAACCGCTGGTCCTGATGCAGCAGTTGTGGTGGACAGGTGGGGCGCGGGGACCCACTGGTGGATCCCGGGGACCCTTTGCCGTGCCGTTGCCGCCCGGTCAGGAGGTCGTGCCCGTCACCGAGCTTCCCGACTTGTTCACCTTGTACGTCACGGTGGCGCCGCTCCAGAAGTGGAAGGTGAGTGTCACCGGCGCGCCGTCCCTGAGCGCATTGAGGAACGCGGGAGCGAGGGTGATGGTGCTGCCGCCGTAGTTCGGCGTGAACGCGGTGTCGAACTGCTGGTAGGAGGTCCAGTCGGCGGGACCGGCGTTGGCGCCGTCGGCGTACTTGGCCTCCATGGTCGCCAGCGTGTCACCCCGGAACCGGGTGGGGAGGGCGAAGAAGCCGGTAGTTCCGGTCGCGTTCGACAGCACCGGCGTGCCGTAGGTGATCACGTCGATCTGCCAGGGGACCCCGGTGGAGAACCTGGCCTGGAGCGTCGCGTTGACCCCGTAGGCGCGGTTGCCGGTCAGCCGGGTGAGTGCGGTCGCCGTCAGTGTGAGCCGAGTGCCCGAGACCGTGTAGTCGCGGCCGGCGACGAGCCGCGTGTCGCCCTGCCACAGCCCCTGGAAGCTGGTGCCGTTCAGGTTGAGCGTGAGGGTCTTGGCCGTGATCGCACCGGCCTTCGGCACGAAGACCCGGTCCGAGGAGGCCGTCCCCGAGCGAGTGGTCCAGCTCGACTTGACCTGGGCGGACAGGGCGGGGTAGCGCCACTGCAACGTGTTGCGGTTCAGGAACGACCCGGCGTCCCACAGGGCGGTGGTGACCCCGTTGACCCGCGCCGCGTATCCGAGCGCCTCGAAGTACTTGAGTGCCTCACCCCGCTCGACGATGTCGGTGGGCTTGGTGTAGTCGGGATAGGCGAGCAGACCGTACTCGCCGAGGTAGACGGGGACGCCCTTGGCCGTGAACGTGTCGTGCATCCGGGCGAAGGTGTCCGTCAGGTACCTCTGCACCTCCGCGTTGAACGTGGTGTAACCGGCGATGTTCACGCTGAACGGCCAAAAGCCGTAGTAGTGCACGGTGGCGACCAGGTTGGGGTCGCGCAACGAGCTGATCGTGGCGGCCAGTTCGTCCATGACCTGCTGGGTGTCCGGTGACGAGCCCTGCGTCGGCAGGACGAGGAGGCGGGTGGCGTTCTGGCCGCCCGTCTGGCGCACGATCCTGTGGAACGAGGTGTTCAACTCGCCCAGCAGCTGTACCTTCTGGGCGTCGGTGGCATGGTCGAAGACCGGTTCGTTGACGCTCTCGAACAGAAGCTTGCGGGGCTCGTCCCGGAACACGGTGGCGATCTGGTCCCAGGTCGCGTTGTAGCGGGCCAGCACCTGGTCGTGGTCCGTGGCCATCCTGTCGATCCACTGCCACGAGTCGTGATGGACGTTGAGCACGACGTGGAGATCGTCGGCCAGCGCCCAGTCGACCACCTGCTTGACCCGGCTCATGAACGCCGGGTCGATGGTGTAAGGCGCCGTCGTGGACTGGTGGTTGCCCCAGGTGACGGGAATGCGGACGCTGCGGAAGCCCTGCGCCTTGACGGTGTCGAACATCGCCTTGCTGGTGGCCGGGTTGCCCCAGGACGTCTCGTCGGGGATGGCGTCGAGGGCGTTGCCCACATTCCAGCCGGGCTGCATCGCGGCCACGGTGGCCATGGCGTTCTCGGGGACCGCGGCTGCCGCGGCCGGGGACGCGCTCTGCGAGCGGGGTGCCGCGATCGCGGTGCCGGCGGTGAGGCCGACCGCGGCGAGGAGGGCGAGCAGGAGGCTCGCGACTCGCCCCGGTCCACGTCCCCGGACCGGTGCGGCAGGCCGTAGGTATGTCATGTCCCGTTTCCTTCCGTCGATCGAATCGGTACTCCGTGAGTCACTGGTCGAGCGGTTCGTAGTCGAACCAGTCGAAGTGGACGGTGCCGGACGCGGCGTACATGCCGATGACCCGGCCGGTGAAGCCGCCGGCCACTTCGGTGGACAGGTACCGGCCGTCGAGGTCGGTGAGCACGGTGAACGTGCCGTCCGGTTCCTCGATGCCGAAGGAAAGGGTGTCGGGACCGGAGCGCGCGTCGCGGGGCGTGCGCGTGGGGGTCACGTCGACGCCGAGGACCACGGGTCCGACGGGCACCGACCGGGCCACCACCACGGAGCGCAGCGGGCCGATACGGGCGATGACCCGCACCTCGGCGGAGCCCACCTCGATCTCGTAGTGGTGCTCCTCGTCGAGCCGGACCGCCAGACCGCCGCGTCCCTCCGCGGGGTCGACCAGCGCGCGCGCCCGGCACGACAGGTGCTGTTGGCGCCGGCCGACGAGAACGATGTCGAGGTCGTCCGGAGAGCTTCCGCGGGCGTGCAGGGTCAGGCACCCCGCGCGCTCCTTCGTCGTGCAGTGCTCGGTGGAGCGATCGCGCGGTGAGATCCACCCCGGCCGTAGATCGTCGAGATCGAAGTCGTCCCGGTGCGGTACGTCAGGGCCCGGGTGGAGCGGCCAGGGCGGCGCGGCCATGGCGGGTGACAGGTCGCCGACCACGGGCCAGTCGTCCACCCACGTCACCGGGGCCAGGAAGGTCTCCCGGCCCAGCACGTGCCAGCCGGGGGTGCCGCCCCCCGGTCGGACGCCGAGCAGCACCATCCACCACGAACCGTCGGGTGCCTGCACCAGGTCGGCGTGGCCGGTGTTCTGGACGGGGTGATCGAGACCGCGGTGTGTCAGGATCGGGTTGGCCGGGCACGGCTCGAAGGGGCCGGCGGGGGTACGGCCGCGGGCGACCGAGACGCCGTGGCCGCGCTCGGTGCCCCCTTCGGCGATGAGCAGGTACCAGTAGTCGCCGATCCGGTACAGGTGCGGTGCCTCCGGGGCTTTGGCGCCGGGTGTACCGGACCAGATCCGGTGAGGCGGGCCGAACGTCTTCCCGGTGTGCGGGTCGATGCGGACCTGCTGGACGCCGGCGACCGTGCACCAGCAGGTGCCTTCCTCGTCCCAGGCGAGATCGGGATCGATGCCGGGGACGCCGGCCAGCCGGACCGGGTCGGACCAGGGCCCGGCCGGGTCGGTGGCGGTGAACAGCTGGTTGCCGCCGCCGTCACTGACGTTGGTGACGATCAGCCAGAACCGGCCGTCGTGGTGGCGCAACGTCGGCGCGTAGATCCCGGCGGACGACGGCGTGTCGGCGGGGAGGCTCAGTTGGCTCGGCCGTTGTAGGGCATTGCCGATCTGCGTCCAGTGCACCAGGTCGCGACTGTGGAAGAGCGGAATGCCGGGGAAGTACTCGAAGCTGGAGCACGCCAGGTAGTAGTCGTCGCCCACGCGGCAGACGCTCGGATCCGGGTGGAAGCCGGGGATGACGGGGTTGGCGACGGTCCTGCCCGCCGGATGTCGGCCTGACATGCATCCATTCCTTTCGTCGGGGACGGACTTCGGCCGGATGGCCGCGGCGGGTCCGGGCCGCGGTGACTGGCCGCCTCGCCGCGGTCGATCGCGGAAGCCACCCTCCCAGGTGCGTCGCAGCCGAGGCGCCGACACCGGCACCACGGTCGCACCCGTTGTCGAAGCGCTTCGACAGCTGTTTGCGGAGACTAATGACGGGTTGTCGGTACGGCAAGAGTCCGGACCGCGGAAATCTCGGCTGCGCGGGGGTCTGGCATCACTCCATCAGGTCACGACAGCTGTTGATGCGCTTCGACGGAAAGTTGTTCTGAGTGGTCGTCAGGCCCTGCGGCGACCGGTCCTCTCGCGTTCCCGTCAGACGCCCTGTGCGCGGCGGGAGCGGTGTCGTCCTGGCGCTGGGGGTCGTTTTCCATGGACGGGCCGATGCTGTCGGGGGCTCGGCGCGTGAAGAGAGGCAAGTCGCGCGGCGAACCCACTCGGTGGGACGCCTCGTGGCCGGGTCGGCGGCTCGTTGACGCGTCATCCAACAGAGAGGACGGTGGATGACATGTCGACCACGTGTGGTCACCGTACGGTGGCGCATCGCGAGTCGGAAGGCCGGGTCGGGCACCGGTGGGCTCTGCTCTCCCCTTCCGTGCGCTGATCGTCGGGGCCGCGAGGGTGGAATGGAACTGCGCCGAAGGGCGCATGGCGACCAGTAGTTGGCGCATCAACCAATGAAGGGCTGAGGGCGGTGCGGTTCGGCATCTTCACCGTCGGCGACGTGGCCACCGACCCGCCCATGGGTCGCACCCCGACCGAGCACGACCGGATGAGGGCGACGGAGAGCGTGCCGACGCCGACCGTGCCGTGGTAGGGAGAGCGTGCCCTCGGCTCAGAGAGAGAACTCAGGACGCGTACCGGGGTGTCCACTGCGCCCCCGTGATCGCGGCACGCAGGTCGGCCTCGGTGGCCTCGGGGGCGACGCCGTCCTCGACCGCGGTCCTGGCCACGGCCAGCGCGATCTCACGGGCCGCGTCCCGCATACCCGCCAGTGGCGGCAGCAGCGGGGTCGCCTCCTCGGAGCCTGCCCGCACCGCGCACTCCCCGACGGCCCGCGCCGCAGCCACCATCATGCGGTCGGTCACCCGCGAGGCCCGGCAGGCGGCCACGGCCAGCCCGACGGCGGGGAAGACGTAGACGTTGTTGGCCTGCGCGACCGGCACCTCGCGCCCGTCCAGCTTCAGCGGCGGGAAGGGCGAACCGGCGGCGATCAGCGCCCTGCCGTCGGTCCAGCGGGCGAGGTCGGCGGGGTCGGCCTCGGCATGCGAGGTGGGGTTGGACAGGGGGAGGATCACCGGCCGGTCACAGGCGCCGGCCATCGTCCGCACGATCTCCTCGGTGAACGCGCCGTGCGCCGTCGACAAACCGATCAGCACCGTCGGCTTCACCTCGCCCACGACCCGCGCCAGACCCGGCGCACCCGCGCCCCACTCCCGTACCTCCGCGTCGTCGCGCGCGTAGACCCGCTGCTCCGATGTGAGGTCGGTGCGGGAGCGCACCAGCAGACCGTCGACGTCGACGAACCAGAAGCGGTCGGCCGCCTGCTGCTCGGAAAGACCCTCGTCGACGAGTGCGGTGCGGATCATGTCGGCGACGCCGATTGCCGCCGATCCCGCGCCGAGAACCACGATGCGGTGGTCGGTCAGCGGGGATCCGGCGACCTTCGTGGCGGTGCTCAGTGCGCCGAGCGCCACCGCCGCGGTGCCCTGGATGTCGTCGTTGAAGGTCAGCAGGCGGTCCTGGTAGCGGCTGAGGATCGGCCGGGCGTGGGCGGTGGCGAAGTCCTCCCACTGCAAGAGGGTCCCGGGCAGTTCGGCCTCCACCGCGGAGACGAACGCCTCCACCGTTTCGTCGTACGCGGCACCGGTGATGCGGTGCTGCCTGCGGCCGAGGTAGTGCTTGCTGGCCAGCAGGTCCTCGTTGTCGGTACCCACGTCGAGCAGGATCGGGAGGGTGCGCGCGGGGTGGATGCCGCCGATGGCGGTGTAAAGGCTGAGCTTGCCGATCGGGATGCCCATGCCGCCCACGCCCTGGTCGCCCAGACCCAGGATGCGCTGACCGTCGGTGACGACGATGACGTCGATCTCGCGGCCCGGGCGGTTGCGCAGGATCTCGCGGAAGCGATGCCGGTCCTCGTACGTCAGGAAGAGGCCGCGCGGCCTGCGGTAGAGCGCGCTGAAACGGCGGCAGGCGTCGCCGACCGTCGGCGTGTAGACGATGGGCAGCATCTCCTCCAGGTGCCGGGTGAGCAGGTGGTAGAAGAGGACCTCGTTGGTGTCCTGGAGCTGCCGCAGGTAGATGTGCCGGTTGAGTGGCTTGTCGTACGCGAGGAACGCCTCGTACGCACGGTCCGCCTGGTCCTCGAGCGTCTCCGTCACCGGCGGCAACAACCCGTCCAGACCGAGTTCGGCCCGCTCCTGCGGACTGAAGGCGGTCCCCTTGTTGAGCAGGGGATCGGCGAGCAGGGCCGTTCCTCGGGCACGGGCTGGGCTGGTCGATGTCACGGCACTCCTTGGATAGATGTGGTGAACGGGGGTGACGGGTATCAGGGGCGCGGGACGCGACGCAGGTGGGCGCGGCAAGGTCGAGCATGTTGTCGACGCCTCCATCGAGCGCGGTCCGACCCGCCGCGAACGCGAACCCCTTCACCTGGCCGGCTGAGATGGCCGGCGGAATCGACAGCGCGTGGGGGCGGTCACCAGATCGACCAGGACCGGTCCGCCGTGGGCGCGAGAGCCTGCTCGAGGCCTTCCGCGGCGCCCTCGGGCAGTGCGACGCGTATCGTCTCCATGCCCGTGCCGCGGGCCACCCCGCGCGTAGTCCACTCGGCGTGCTGGCACGCCCAGGCTGGGAACCTCTGGTGCGGGCGGGCACCCGGCGGAGCAGTCAGATCGGCGGGCTCACTGACTTGCCGGAGGGGCAAACTCGTCGGCTGGTAACCGCAGCACCCACGAGCACACCGACGGTCATGGTCGCCGTTCGGAGGGTCTTCATGCTGACTCCCTTCCCGAGCAGACTCTGGCAGATGCCTTTGTGGTCATAAGTTCAACTGCGCGGCCTGGACGGTGCCGGCCTCGCCGCCGGGTCGTGATGCCGTGAGTGACCCGTGTGCCGTACCCGGTAGAACGCACCGGGGAGAACACGGCCTCAGCTCCGGGACGGTGCGCCGGTGCCGGGGCAGGAGCTGTGGGCGCCGAGTGCGGTCAGCGCCTGCCAGGAAGCGGCGGTCGAGGTGGTGCGACGGCACAGCGACGACGGCTTCGGCGGCGGGAATCGCATCGAGGGGCGGCATCCGCACGCGGGGGCCGAGGGCCACGGCGTCGGCATCGCGGGTGTCGAGGCGGCGTGCGACGCCGCCAGTTGTTGCGGGCCGGGACGTCCGGCCGGCGGCGAGGTCGCCGTACGATTCCGGGCTGATCGCGGATCGCGTTGCGGACCTCGAAGCCTTCGCCTCGATGTGGCCGGCCGCCGGCGCGGTGAGCGGCTTGGGGCAGCGGGTCACGAGCGGGACCTGGCGGGCACCGACGTGAGTTCGCGTGCTGGGTACGGCGCCGGTCGGGCACCGCAGGGATACGAGCGATCAGTGGGGTGATCCGCCTGGGGCGGTGGACGGTGTGGGCACATGGCCGACCGCTTGCTCGAAGGCGTGGCAGTCGACGATCGGCTCATGATCGCAGACGGCCGCGT
The DNA here is from genome assembly GCF_055577115.1 of Streptomyces sp. NPDC033216. Taxonomy (NCBI): domain Bacteria; kingdom Bacillati; phylum Actinomycetota; class Actinomycetes; order Kitasatosporales; family Streptomycetaceae; genus Streptomyces; species Streptomyces sp. NPDC033216. The sequence goes on from NZ_JBVIQK010000001.1 coordinate 36,955, forward strand.
GCCGAAGGCTGTCGTGGAGGGGTTGAGACGGCCGAACTGCTCATCGAGGTCGCGGGCCTTGGCAGGCATGCGGACGCGCAGGTCCGCGTCGGACGACCGCGCCATGAGGATCTTGCCGACCCGTGCGGTCGTGGTCGCAGCCGCTCGTAGCCGTCCCAGGGGCGATGGACGATGCGGCCCGGTCAGGCCGTGCGCCCCCTAGGTCTCGAGACGATGCCCCTGCACCGGTCCGACCACCGCTGGCTTTCGTGCCCTCTGGCTCCGACGCCTCTGCCGGCGTCAATGAGCCAGCAGGAGGACCGCGCGCACCGTCTTGCCGTCCGGGCGCGTCTCCACGCGTACGGCTTTCGACAGTCGCTGCACGAGCGGCCATCCGAACCCTCCCGGCTCCCAGGGGCGGGAGTGGCGCGTGCGCGGCTGTTCGCGACTCGTGTCGTCGACACAGATCGTCAGGGTCTTCGCGGCTGCCCTCAGTCGAAAGGCGGTGACCCCGCCGGCGTGCTGGATGGCGTTGGTCACCAACTCCGAAACGACGATCAGCGCGGCATCCACCTCGGCGGAATCCTGGGGAGCGATCCCGGACAGAAAGTCGCGTGTCATCTGTCGTGCACGTTCCGCTGATGTCGGCTTGTCTCCACGCACGCTGTGTTCCGCCTCAATGGCACGCACAGTGGTTACCTCCCGTACTGTTCGGTGCCTGTATTTCTCCGCTTGCCCGATTTGTCTCCGATCACACAGTCACCAGCGGTGACCGGTGGTCGGACGGCGCCCATCGCCCGTCGGCGCCCCGGTCCGGGCTCGGACGTCCGGTCCGTTGCGGGCCGCCGATGCGCGCCGTTCCGGCAGGACGTACGCTTCGCCCGGCACCGGCGACCGGCACCGGCACCCGGACGGCTGATGTCCTCCTGATCGCCAGCACGCTGCCGGGGCGAATGACGGTCGAACGCACGCTGCTGCCGTCGCTTGCACTGAGGGCGTGGCGACCGGTTCCGTACGAGGAGGACCGGCACCGAAGCGGCCGTTCCACCTCCTGCACCCGCCCGCCCGGTCTCCGGGTGCCCACCCGCCCCCTCGGTAACCGCACCTGTGGCGCAGGCCGGTCCACGGCCTGCCGTCGGCGGTTGCCCAGCGGTACGCGGGCTAGCGGGATGTGGGGTATCCGGGTTTCGAAGTGGGCCCGCCATGGCAACAGTTGCCCGTGGACAACTATGACGAGGAAGCAAGAAAGGGGAGGTGGCACGTGCATGGGGAGGTATCTGGTGTTCCGGTGGGCGGAGGCCGCCCCCTTCGCTGATCGCGGGCGCCGACCGGGGGCGGCGGATCCGGGGTCGCGGCGGGCCGCCGAGGTGGCCTGGTTGCCGGAGTCCTGTGCGGCGTCGCGCACCCGCGCTGCCACCGTGTCACAGCACGCCTCGAGCCCTTGCCGAAGGGCGGTCCGCTGTGCGAGCGGCATCCGGTCGAGCAGGGCCCGGAGCGCCTTCTCTCCACGCGTCCAGAATGTGGCGGCCGAGTCGCTGCCCGACCCCCTGCCGTACGACTCGGATGGCGCCGGCGGCGCCTGCCCGCTGCCTGCCCCACCATCCCCGAGCTGCCCACGAGCCCGGCACAGGACGTCCAGGCCGGCGTGCCGTACTCGTGCCCATCCCCCCGGAGGGAATGGGCGAATGCGTCCGTCGTTCGTGCCGCGGGTCCAGGAAGCGGATCCCAAGGATGACGTGAAGGCGACAAGGAGAGAGAGTGGGGGCCGTGAACACTTCTGAACCGGTGCCGTCCGCCGAAGGCGAACTTCGCGCCACCGCGCCCCACGAGCTGGTCGCCACCGCCCGCCGCCTCCTGGCCGACCGCGTCGGTGCCGAGGAGGTGACCTTGTTTCTGGCCGACTATGGGCTGAGCGTGCTTCAGCCGGTCACCGACCTGCCGCACACCGGCGACCCGGTACCCGCCCACGACGGACCCGCCGGACAGGCCTTCGTCAGCCAGACTCCGGTCGTCGAAGTCACCGACGGCGCCACACCCGCCAACCTCGTTCACCTGCCCATCACCGTCCGCGGCGACCGGCTGGGCGTACTGTCCGTCCGTCTGCCCGGCAGCGCGACCGACCCCGCCGCCGTGCTCCGGCTCACCGACTTCGCCACCGCCCTGGGCCACGAGGTCACCACCGCCGATCGCGACACCGACCTGTACCTTCAGGCCCGCCGCACCCGGCGCCTCACCCTCGCCGCCGAGATGCAGTGGCAGCTTCTGCCCGGCCGTGGCTGCGCCCGCCAGGAGTACGTCATCGGCGCCCACCTGGAGCCCGCCTACGCGATCGGCGGAGACAACTTCGACTGGTCGACCAACGCCGACCACCTCACCCTCACCGTCACCGACGGTATGGGCCAGGGGGTAGACGCTTCCCTGCTCACCAGCCTCGCCGTCAGCGCCCTTCGCAACGCACGCCGCGCCGGTATCGGGCTCGCCGACCAGGCCTGCCTCGCCGACCAGGCCGTCTTCGCCCAGTACGGCGGCAAGGCGTACGCCTCGACCCTGCTGCTGAGGTTCGACCTGGACTCCGGCGTCGTGCGGGCCGTCGACGCCGGCTCACCCCACCTCTACCGCCAGCGCGGCGACACGATCGAGCAGATCGAACTCGAAGCACAGTTCCCGCTGGGCATGTTCGAGGAAACCCTTTACGAGGAGCAGACGTTCCAGGTCGAACCGGGCGACCGGCTGATCGCGGTCAGCAGCGGCGTGCACAGCGCACGTGCCGCCGACGGTGGATCCTTCGGGGAGCGAGCCCTGCGGCAAACGCTCAGCGCCACACGACTGGAGCCCCCGCACGAGGCGGCACGGGCCATGGTCTCCGGTCTGATGGAGCACTTCGGCAGCAGGGAACTCGCCGCCGACGCCGCCGTTGTCTGTCTGGACTGGAAAGGCCGCAGTGTCGAGACGGCACGGTCCTCGGCACCGGCGCGCTGACCTCCGTCACGGCACTCCGGATCCTCGGACCGTGACAGAGGGGCATTCGGCTCGGTGCGAAAGCCCGCAGCCCGCAGCCCACGGCCCAGGGAGCCCGACCGTCTCGGTCGGTTCCGCCGTCCTCGACGCGCAAGCCGTCCGTGCGCTCGACGCCCGGCCGCCTCCCTGACCGCCTGCCGGCCAGGCGAGGTCTGGCTCAGCCGCGCCTCGCGACGAACAGGCGACCGCTGTGGTGTGTTCGACGCCGCCCGTCCCCACCTGCGCCCAGTTCCGGTGCCGGGGGCCGGGTGCCGGTTGCCGCGCCGGCATCCCCGGGAGCGCTCGTCCGATGCTGACCCAGGGCGGAGCGGCGGGAGCTGCGGCCTACCGCCGGACGCTCAGGCCCCTGCGGAGCCGGGTGAGGGTGCGTGTCAGGATGCGGGAGACGTGCATCTGGGAAAGCCCGAGTTCCTCACCGATGGCGCTCTGGGTCATGTCGGCGGTGTAGCGGAGGGCGAGGATCTCGCGCTCGCGGTCCGGCAGGGCGGCGATGAGGGGCTTGAGCGCCTGTAGGTCCTCGACCATCGCCAGATCCGCGTCCGCGTAGCCGACATGGTCGGCGAGGGTGTCCTCGGGGCTCTCGGTGCCGCTCGGAAAGTCCAGGGAGGACGTGGTGTAGCCGCCGGCGGCGACCAGTCCCTCGACGACCTCGTCCTCGTCCAGGTCCAGGTGCCTGGCGAGTTCGGGCACGGTCGGGGAGCGGCCGTAACTCTGTTCGAGGTGCGCTGTGGCCTTGGTCAGGTCGATGCGCAGTTCCTTCAGCCGGCGCGGGACGTGTACCGCCCACGTGGCGTCACGGAAGTACCGCTTGATCTCGCCGATGACGGTCGGCATGGCGAAGGCGGGGAACTCGACACCGCGGTGTGGGTCGAACCGGTTGATCGCCTTGATCAGCCCGATGGTGCCGACCTGGACGACGTCGTCGTACGACTCGCTGCGCACTCCCGTACGGCCCGCCGCGTGACGCACCAGGGCGAGATTGAGCTCCACCAGGGAGTTGCGCACGTACGAGTGCTCCGGTGTGCCCTCTTCCAGCATCTCGAGCCGCGCGAACAGCGCCTTGGACAGTGCCCGCGCCTCAAACGGGTCCACGTGGCCGGGCTCGGGCAGGGACGGCGGCAGGTCCTCCACACCCGTCACGACCCCACGCGCGGTGCCCGGGCGGGTGGTATGTCGCTCGGCGTGCGAGCTCATGTGGACGGGATTCCTGCTGGTCACGGCCGCCATCGTCGCTCCCGGAACAATAGGGCGCCCCGACGTGGCGCCTGGTGCCCTGGCTGATACCCGCCCGGCGACCGCGACAATCCCACGATTTCACTCTCAGTGAGCAGACCGGCCCATTCTGCTCACCCTGTGTTATTGTGGTCGGTCGCGGGTCCCGTGCTGCGCGCCAGCGCCAGGCCGCCGACGACGCGAGTGGTGCCTTGCGTCAGATGGCCAGGACCGCGCGCACCCTCTTGCCGCCCCCGCTGACGGGGGTGACGTCGAATCGGTCCGCCAGGCACCGCACCATGGCCAGGCCTCGCCCGCTCTCGCCGTCGGGCGTCAACGCCCGTACGAGGGGCCGGTTCGGACAGGCGTCGTAGACCTCCACGGTCACCCGTCCGTCCGACACCTGAAGACGCAGACGGCAGGCGCTGCGGCCGTGCCGGGTGGCATTGGTGACCAGCTCGGACACGATGAGCGTCGCGTCGTCGATGCGCCCGGCGTCCACCTGTGCCGTTCGGTGGCGGGACCGGGCGAGGAACACGGTGGTCAGCCTCCGTGCCCTCCCCGCCGACGCGGCCTCGTCGGGCAGCAGGTACTCCACGCGTACGGAACGCCGATGGGTACGCCGATGCGCACGCATGGCGGATCACATCCCCTCCTGGGACAACCGGCATCCTCGAGGTCTGGCCGGGCCGCGGCACGTCTTGCGCGGCTGGTCCTACCCGGTCGTGATGCCCCGCGCCGGTGATCGCCAACCGCGCAGGCCATCGGGGTGACTTGACGTCGCCCAAGCGCTTCGGCACTGCAACCTCCCTGACCTGGCTTTGTGATGCAAACGGGTCATCAAGGGCATTGCTCACGGATGGATCGGGTAGCGGGAGGCGAACCCACTCCAGGGAGGAGGCGTATCTCATGACACCGCCCCAGGACGTCGTCGGGCTGATCCTCGAGGACCACCGGACGCTGGAAGATCTGCTCCGCCTGATGCGCAGCGTCGAAGCCGACCGGCAGGCCGCGCTGCGGGACTTCGCGCACCTGATGATCGCGCATGGCGAGGCCGAGGAGTCCTCGGTGCACCCGGTGCTCGCTTCCTTCGAGAACACCGACACCGTCGAACACGTGGAGGCAGCACATCGGGAGGCCGTCAAGGTTCTCCTCGCGCTGCTCCAGGTGCGCGAGATCGGCTCCGTCGAATGGGACTGGCGGCTGAAGCAGTTGGCCACGGCCGTCGCCCGTCACACCGACGAAGAAGAACGCACCCTCGTCAACCGGGTGTGCGAAAGCCTCAGCAACCACTGCCGGGCGGAACTCGGAGCCGGGTTCGCGCGGATGCGGGCCGACCTGTTGGAGGCGCGGTGCGGCAGCGTCACCAACGTTCACCGCATGGTTCACGTCGGCGCACCCGCATGAGGGCCGCCGTCGCCGCGCGACACCATGGCGGACAGCCGAACGCGGGCCACACCAGGAACGGACACACGACGGGAGACGTCATGGAAAGGAATCTGGACACCTTCCTTGCCCAGGTGGCGGAACGCGCGGGTTACGCCGGGCCGCAACAGGCGGCCAGGGCCGTCCAGAACGTGCTGGAGGTCCTCGGCGCCCACCTGGTGGGCGCCGACCGCACCGATCTGGCCGGGCTGCTGCCCCATCAGTGCGGACCGCTGCTGACCATGACGGAGCCGGCCACCGAACCACTGACGCCCACGTCATTCGTAGAAGCGGTGGCCGACCGCGGCAACGACGACCTCGCCGAGGCGAAGCAGGCGGTGGGCGCCGTACTCCCCACGCTCGCAGAGATGGCAGACGACGCGCTGTTGCGTCGCATCCTGATCCAACTGCCCCCGGGACACGCGGGCCTGTTCGGTTGCACGGATCCGGGCTGAACGCGCGACCGCCTCGGCTCACGTCGTCGGCCCTCGACGGCCGACCGGCCTGCACCGCCGGTCGGCCGGCGGGCGGCCGGTGCTCGTCGAGAGCTTCCGGGACCGCTCCACCGCGGCGTCGCGCACAGGACCGGCCGGCCCGCGGGTGTGGCAAACGACGGCGGTGATGGCGGCCCTGAGCTGCGTGCGGCGCTGGGCCGCCGTCGCGACGGCGAGGCCGCGAGCCGGGACCGGGGGTGTGGGCTTCGTCGTCCGACGCGATCTCGTCGTCGGGGCTGTGAAACAGGTCGCGGTCGGCGATGACCCGGAGACCCCCCTCCGTCAGGGGTGTCCCGAAGCGGGCGCCCTCCTGACCTATGTGCTCGCACGGCTCATGACGGCCGTGCGAGAGGGGTGACGCGGCACTTTGTTCCCGGGCCGGGCCGGGTGGCGGGCGGGCGGACGCGGGCGACGCGGTGCGGTGCGATGTCGCCAACGCGGTTAGGCCATTTCAGGCAGCAGCTCTGCACATGTCCGAGGCACGGGTCGACGCCCCCTCGCGCGAAGAGAGCCGACGGAGTGCTGTGCTTCCCTGGCCCGCCGGCCAGGGGAGCCAGGAGGAAGCCCGGTGATCCCCACCGCCCCGAGTCCCCCGCTCCGGAGGGCACTTCAGCCGTCGACGGCCTGGAGGATGTCCTGCGGGTCCAGACCGGTGAGTTGCGCGATGCGCGGCGCGGGAATCCCGGAGGTGAGGGCCCGGTGGACCAGGGACTGCCAATCCTGGGTGGTGTCCCGAAAGCTGAGCAGCTCGGACTCGATGTCGGTCACGGACCGGGGCGCACACGCGTGCTCCACCCGCACCATCTCCTCCTCACTCAGGGGGACCGGTAGACGCTCCGCGTCCTGGGGGATGAGCACCTCGGACCCGGACGGGACGATTCTGACGCATTCGGACGAAGCGGGGACTCCGTGCGCGTGCAGCCAGCCCAGGACCGCGGGAGTCTCGGCGCACTCCAACTCGCCGACCGCGGCCAGGGCGGCGCCCAGACGCGGGCAGCGCTCGGGGAGGACGAACAGGAAGGCGTCGTCGGCCATGGTCAGGCACCACTCTCTCGGAAAACGTGAACGCGAACGTGATGCCCATACCCCCGGAGGGCACACCGACCCCACCGGAATCACCAACTCACCCGAGTGGACGGCCACCTCGACCGCTTGTACGCACGCCTCGCGGAAGAGCCCGGCTCAGGTGTTCGTCCCGCCTTCGGTGATCCCGGCGGTGCTTGCTGCGGTGCGGATGCCGCGGTGGTGCCGCTGGCTCCGGTGACCTTCGCCACCGCCACGCGCCCGGGGTACGGCGCAAGCCGCAGGTGCACGCGTAGGCGCACCTGTCGGTCACGGCCGACTGCTGGCGGTGTCCCCACCTGACCACCCTGTCGGCGTTCGCGGTCGGCGGGCTGTCGAAGGCACGTGGCCCGCCTGTGCGGACGCCGCGCCCATCCACGCGCCCGAAGGCGCGGAGATCGTCCTGCCGCTCGTCATCCCGACCGACACCCCCGGCGTCGCGCACGGCACGTTCGCCTGGCTGCCGACCGTGGCCGGCCGGAAGCGATTCCGCCACCCGCCTGGAACAGCTGGCTGTCACCTCCGCCGAACAGCCGCTGTCCGGCGCGGCCGGAGAACGGGACGCCCCCGTGCCCGACCGGAGGGCACCGGCCGCATCGACCCAGGGAGCCGCGTGACCCGGGAGCCGTGAAAACCACGAAGGCGCCGATCTGATCGTCCTGACCCGCGACGGCGACCGCAGCCACCTCGGACCCCGCGGTCGTGGCCCTCGCCGGCCGGTCCGTCGTTCGGCGCGAAGGCGGTGTCGAACTGCCGTCGGCCAGGCCCCCTTCCTGTCCTGCTCGTCCGGCCCGGGATCGCATCCAGCACAGCGACGATCCCGCCCGCGTCGCCCCGACCGCCGCATCACCCGTGGCGCGGCCGACAGGGAACCAGGTAAGTGGCCGTGCTCATCCCGACATAACATCGGACCAGTGGCGGTAACTGTTCGTTCCGCCGATCTGCGAGGCCTGTGGTGATGTTTCAGGGGAAGGTGGGCTGGGAAGCTGGCGCCGGCGATGAGGCGGACTGTATGAACCTGGTCGGGCAGGACGGGGGTCAGCAGCCGCTTGTGGCACATCCGATATCGGTTTCCGCGGCGTTCGAGGGCAGCGAGGAGATCGCCGCTGCCCGTGACATGGCCCGGGACTTCCTCACGTCGTTGCGGACTGGGCACGGTCTGCCCGTGTCGGTGGAGCTGACGGGCATGGTTCAGCTCGTGGTGAGCGAGCTGGTGACCAACGCCCGCAAGTACGCTCCGGGCCCGTGCCTGCTGACGCTGGAGGCCAGGGGGAGGGCCCTCGAGGTGACCGTGTGGGACAGCAACACGACACTGCCGGTGACACCGGCGCCGGATCCTGGACGGGTCGGTCAGCACGGTCTGGAGATTGTCATGGCGGTGTGCCACAGCTTCGAAGTCCACCGCGAACCGGTCGGCAAACGCATCAGCACGGCAATCCTTCTGGCCGACGAGACGGACGCCGATGCGGCCGTACCCCAGGGGATGTGATCAGGCGGCAGAGAGCCGTTCGGTCCGGTGGGGGAGGCCGCCGCGGGTCGCGTAGTGCCGCCGGGACCGGTTCAGGGTGCAAGCCGAAGATGTGACGCCGACCCAGGGCGATGGCGTCGGACTGCGCAGAGTTCCTCGTTGGACCGGCCTTGGAAGACGGCCGGGCCGTGTCCGTCGACCGCCGAACCCGTAGCGACCCGGCTCGACGGTCCGAGGGCCGCCGTGGCCCGAGGACCGCTGCGATACCGAGTTGCGGCTCGGACGCTACGCGCAGGTACTGGCCGACCTGGAAGCGGACGGTGCAGAGGGCGAAATGACGACGACGCGCACGGTGGCTCCGCCGGTCCCGCTGATCAGGTTTCCTGCGTGGCCTCGATCTCGGCGATCAGGGTCTGGATGCGGGTCTTGATCTCGTCGCGGATGGGGCGTACGGACTCGACGTCCTTGCCGGCCGGGTCCTCGAGGGCCCAGTCGAGGTATCTCTTGCCGGGGAAGACGGGGCAGGCGTCGCCGCAGCCCATGGTGATGACGTAGTCGGATGCCTGGACGGCCTCGATGGTGAGGCTCTTCGGCCTGGCGTCGGCGATGTCGATGCCGACTTCCTTCATGGCCGCGACGGCGGCCGGGTTGACCTGGTCGCCGGGGACGGATCCGGCGGAGCGGACCTCGACCCGGTCGCCCGCGAGGTGGTGGAGGAAGCCGGCGGCCATCTGCGAGCGGCCGGCGTTGTGGACGCAGACGAAGAGCACGGAGGCGAGCGGGGCGGTGGACATGGGTTCTTCCTTCAGGGGCATCGGGTGGTTCAGGTGGGCTTGGAGGACAGCGGCCCGGTGATGCGGGCGTTGATCGCGACGCGGATGCCGCGAACGGTGGCCGGCCGCGCCGTCGGCGCCGGGCCGGTCCAGGTGGCGGCGGCCGGGACGACCGGGCGCCGCGTCGCCGCAGCCCGTGGTGACGGAGGTGTCGGCGGCCCTGGGTGACCTGGTCGGTAGGGCCGTGGTGACAAGCGCCGGCGCGGAACCGCGTCGATCTGGGGCGACGAGCTGAGCGTACCCGGCTCGTGGTGGGCGGGAGCGGTGGACGACTCGCCAGTGGCAACCACTCTGCCCACGTCGTCACGGGCAGGCGGGTGGCCGCTCTTTCGAACCGACGTCAGACCTGGTCCAGGCCGGGACGAATGCGGTGCTCCGGCTTGTGAACCGGCCTTCGCATGCGTGCCGTTCCGGGAGAAGCCTCCTGCGGCGGTGTCGGCCGCCACGACTCGCGGTACGAAGACAGGCGGTCGCGGGTTCGGCGGGCGCCCCGCCACCAGGCGCGACGCGCGGAGCCGTCGCATGCCGCTCCCACGTCGAGCACGACCGGAACGTCCGGCGAGACCCGTCGCAGGTGACGGCGCTGCGCCGTGGCGGATCACGGCACCGCAGGAGGTGACCCGCGCCGTCACTCCGGTGTGGCAGGGGGCGTGCGTAGCGCGATCATGGCGACGTCATCGTCGTTGTCGCCGGGGCGGACCTGGTCCAGCAGAGAATCGCAGAAGGAGTCGACGGGGCGGTGGGCGAGCGAGGCCGCGTGTCGGCGTAGCCGGTCCAGCCCGTGGTCGATGGATCTGTGCGGGGATTCGACGAGTCCGTCGGTGTAGAGCAGGAGTGTGGCCTGCGGTGGCAGGACGCTGACGGCGTCGGGGCGAGGTCTGGTGACCCCCGTCCCGAGCAGTATGCCGTGTGCTTCGTCGAGGTAGCGGGCCCGACCGTCGTGGGTGACCAGGAGGGGCGGGGGGTGTCCGGCGTTCGTCCAGCGCAGGCGCCACAGTCCGTCGTCGCCGAGCGTGAGCCTGGCGAGGATCATGGTCGCCATGGGTACCTCGGCGATGTGCATCACGGCCTCGTCCAGCCGTGCGACGACGGCGCTGGGAGCGGCATCGGGTTGGGACCAGGCGAACGCACGCAGCATGTTGCGGAGCTGCGCCATGCCGGCGGCCGCGTCGAGATCGTGCCCGACGACATCACCGATGACCAGTGCGTGGGCCTGAGCGGCCAGAGCGAAGGCGTCATACCAGTCACCGCCCACGGACGAGGCGTCCGGAGCGGGCACGTACCGCGCGGTCATCTCCAGACCTGGCAGGGCGGGGAGCTGTGGCAACAGGTGGCGTTGCATGGTCTCGGCGACTTTGCGCTGGCGCTGGTACAGCCGCGCATTGTCCAGTGCCAGGCCTGCCCGGCGGGTGATGTCCTCCAGCAGCGGCAGGTCGGCGGGGGTAAAGGCGTCATGACGCTGTGCGCGGCCCAGGGTCAGGGCACCGAGTACGTCGCGCAGGCCTCTGATGGGCGCGATGACGGCGGAGTGCATGCCCGTCTCGGTGAACAAGCGCTGCTGCTCGACCGCGATGCCCGAATCGGGCAGACCCTGATAGGTGGCGGGGCCGGCAAGGGAGGAGGAGGCGCCACGCAGGGCCCGCGACAGGGGCATGGGGGACTCTTCCGGTACCGGGGGCATCGGGCCTTGCAGGTCTCCCCGCTCGACCAGAACGCCGTCCTTGTGCTCCATCACCAGCACACGTCGCACTTCGTCGCGCTCGGTGAGGAGGTCGAACACGGCCCAGTCCGCCAGCCGGGGCACGGTCAGGGCCGCCAGTCGGTGCAATGCCTCATCCACGTCGAGGGTGGACGTGAGCCGCGTGGTCGTCTCCGCCAGCAGGGCCAGGCGATCCAGTTCCGTCAGCGGCGCACAGTAGCCGTCATCACTTCGCTGCGACTCCTCCTGTCTCGACGTGTGCAGCAGTACCAGCGCTCCCGTCACTCCCGGCGCCACTGTGTAAGGCGTGACCAGCCAGGACAACTGGATGACGGCACCGTCCCCGCGAACGAACCACTCGGCGTCGCCATGCCTGGTGTCCCTGGTGAGGAGCGCCCTCCTCATCTGGCAACGGCTGCGGGGCATGAGATGCCCGTGGTTGTCCCGGTGCAACAGGTCATGAGAGTCCTGACCGATGAGTTCCGCGTCGTCTCTGCCCAGCAAGCTCCGGGCTGCGCCGTTGGCCGCGACGATCAGGCCATCGTCATCCACCACGAGGGCGGACTCCGCCATGTTCTCCAGAACTTCGGACAGCAGGTTTCCGGAGAGCGCCAACTGCCCAAGCATGGGTATGTCTCCTGCGCCGGGAGCGGCCACGCCGTCCATGTCCCTCCTCTATGTGGACGCGAATCCAGCCGGGTACCCCGGCACGACCACGGCAACCACCTGACCGTGGCCGCCACCGGCCGACATCGTCGACGACACCCGCGCCGACGTCGGCTCCGCCGTGACTGGTTACGCGCAGCTACGCCGTATGAGCCTGGCGCTACGGCCCCGACCGCCACCCGTCGCGACCGGAGGCCGCCCGCCTCGACGGCATGCTCCGGTTGCCGCGGACCGGCGCACGGGAGGGGCTGCCGGGCACAGCCGAGGCGGACGGCTCGTCGGAGCCGAGGTGGACGGCTCGTCGAAGGAGATCCCGTACGCATCAGCGTCGGGCAACTTACCCCGCCTCGCCTCCACGAAGGCGCCGGTTCGTGCGCCCCGACAGGGACCGCGGTCCGACCTTCCTGCTGGGTGGGGCGCCAACCGGTGTACGGAGGGTGAGTAGGGCTTCGGGTCTTCTCCGGATGGCGTGCGCGATGCCGCGTCGGCGCGGAGGACCCGGTCGCTCGGGCCATGTCGGCGATGACCCGGGCCCACTCGGGCCCACCCAGGCCCACCCGGGCCCACCCGGGTTCGTCCTGGCTGGTTCGCTGGAGGCGGAGGCGTTCGAGTGGAGGCTGAGCGCAGATGCTGACGTCGGCCGGGCAGCGGGACCCCGAGGGGTGGGCGAGGGCCGTCGCAGGCGGGGCGGGCCTCAGGCGGGGGCGGGCTTTCCTGGTCGGCCGCCTCGGGGTCGGCCGACGGCGATGATCGTCCGGTTCGTCCAGCCGGTTTGCCCCGTTTCGGCCGACCTCCGCGGCGCGCTGGCGGGCGCGGACGACCGCGCTGTGGATCTGTGTCACCCAAGGTGATCGGCGAGTTCGTCTCCTGGGGATCCGGCCTGCGACCTCGCCGCCGCTTGGACACTGCTGCCGGACGGCGCAGTCGACCGCTTCTCCAACGCCTGTCAGCCCGTCCCGGACCCGGTGACCCTTCGCCGCGCCCGCGGCTGGGCGGTGTGGAAGGCCCTCGCCTGTATCTTTATCGCAGACGCGGGCGTCCAGGGCCGTTCCGGTGGTAAGCGCACCTGGGGTCCACCCGCCCACGCCGCGCTGCGCCGCCTCACCGCGACCCATCACCGGCGCAGTTCTGCCGCGCCACAGAAATGATCTGAGTCATGCAGGCGTCGATCACACCGCTCGTCCTTCGCCGACCCCAGCACAGCCGCCTCGTGACACCGAGTTCGAGCGGCATGCGTGGTGGTGACCAGGAGCGGCGGCTTGGCACTGCCTGCTGTCGTCGGTCGGCGGCACCGCACGCGCCTTCCGCGAGCGGTTGTGGTCGCGGGCCCGGCCGCCTCGAGGCTGCCGGGCCGAGTGCTTCCGCTGCCACGGAAAGCGCCCGCGCTGCGGAGGCCGCCCGGGGCGGGCCGCAGGGAGCCCACCGGACGACCTCCGGAGCGCGGGCCTCCGCCTCACACCGGACGTGCTTCCGGAACGGCCGTCCAGGGGCGGCCGTAGAGGTGTCAGGCGGCTGTGCCGGTGCCGGGGTCATTGGGGTGGGATTGCAGCGGGGTGATGGCCGCGGTCATCCAGGGCCACAGCGGCAGGGTGCCGAGCACCTTCTCCCGTAGCTCGGCTTCGTCGTCGGCGCGCCACAGGCCGATGCTGCGGAGTTCGCCGACCGGGCGCCACAGGCGTACGAGGTGCCCGCCTGCCGCGAGTTCCCTGGCGCGTACGGATTCCGCGGCGCGGATCCGGTCGACCTCGGCCGGGTCGGTGCCTTCGGGGACGGTCGTAGTGAGCTCGACGAGATATTCACGCATGGTCATTCTCCGATTGAGCCAAGGCGGCATGGACGCCGACGATCGAGGGGAGTGCGGCCGGTGGGGGCGTCAGTCCTGGGTGCCGATCCGGGAGACGTGGTACTGGCGGATCTTCCACGCGTCGTCGGCGTGCGCGCGGTGCAGGACGAGGGACATGTGGACCTTGGCCTCCCAACCGTCGGCATCGCTGAAGGTGACGTCGGCGAAGCCGCCGGCGACATGGTCGCCGAGGGTGTAGGTGTGCAGGACCGTCACATCGGCCCGCCGACCGGCGTCGACTGCCTCGTAGTACGCGCGGACCGCGTCCCGGCCGGCCACGACCGTCGGTCCGAAGCCCTGGAAGAGCGCGTCCGTGGTGTACAACTCCGCGATCACGTCCGGCTGGTGGTTGTCGAAGGCCGACTTCCACCGGTCGAGCACGTCGTCCATCGGGTGACTCATGGTCCTGCTCCTCTTGCGTGTTCGGAACGGCTCTCGTTGTCCATGGTCTGCTGCCGGCTCGGGCCCGCATGGCCGGGCGCGCGCATCTGTCGGCGGCCTGCTGCGCGTCGGGCCGGTCGGGCGGTGCAGCGGGGAGCAGCCGAGAGGTGCCGAGGCGCGGTGGGTGTCGGTGACGAGGTTGCGCAGGGCCGGCCCCGCACCGGACGGCCCCTGAAGGCCTGGGTGACCACGGTGGCGCGGTCCGCCGCGTCGGCCCTGGCCGGAGGGGGAGCACGGCTTCGGCTCGTCCGCGTGTGGCGGGAACCGCGCCGCCACGGCGCTCGCGGCGCCGGCCTTCCGCCATCCGGGCGACCTGCGGGGCGTCGTCGGCCCGCTCGCGGCGATGACGGGCAGGGACACCGTCTGCCGCACTTCCCCGAGGCGTCGGGGAGGGCACCTCGGCCGGAGTCCGCCGCGGGTGAACGGAGCGGAATGGTCCCCGGCCGCCGAGGCCCGGACGGTCAGCACGTGGCGTGGTCAGTGCCCGGCGGTCTGGCCGCCGTCGACGGGCAGGATCACACCGGTGACGAAGGGGGCGTTCTCCAGGTAGACCACCGCGTCGGTGATGTCGCTGATCTCGCCCATGCGGCCCACGGGGTGCAGCTCGGCGAGCGCGGCGTGGTACTGCTCCGGGTGCATGGGGGTCTTGATCGTGCCCAGGGCGACCGCGTTCGAGCGGATTCCACGGGAGGCGTACTCGATGGCCAGGGCCTTGGTGGCGGCCTGGAGCCCGCCCTTGGACAGGGAGGCGAGCACGGAGGGCACGCCGGAGTTGGGGTGCTCGACGAGGCTCGTCGTGATCTGCACGATGTGTCCGCCGCCCTGCTTGAGCATCTGCTCGATCGCGAGCTGGCTGATGCGGAAGAAGCCGTTGACATTCACTCCCATCACCGCGGCGTAGTCGTCCTCGGTGAACTCGGTGAACGGCTTGGAGATGAAGATCCCGGCGTTGTTGACGAGCGTGTCGATGCGGCCGAACCGCTCCAGGCCCGCCGCGATGACGCGCTCGGCGGTTGCGCGATCGCCGATGTCCCCCTGGACGGTGACGACATCGGCGTCCCTCGACCCCTCGATGCCGCGCGAGGTGGCGACGACGGCGTAGCCCAGCTTGCGGTAAGCGGCGACGAGCCCGGCGCCGATGCCCTGCGACGCGCCGGTGATGACGGCGACCTTCTGGTCCTGAGTGTTCATGACGACCTCTCGTGGATGACTGAAGCGGTACTAGCCGACCGGTCACCTAAAAGTAGAGGACCGGTCGGCGACCGTCAACGGTGCGCGGTTGTCAATTGGTGTGTCGTGAGGGATGCGTGGGACGCTCCTGCTGTTTATGGACCGGTCGTCTACCTTAGGGCGCTAGACCGGTCGGCTACCTTCCGGCCACTTCCGCTCACCTCTAGAATGGAGACCGCGACCGTGACCACTCCCGTGAACGTCGCCATCGTCTACTACTCCTCCACCGGAACCATCACCGAGATCGCCAAGGAACTGCGCGATGCCGCGGTGAAGGCCGGCGCCGAAGTCCGCCTGGTCAGGCAGCGGAACTCGCTCCCTGGGAGGCCATCCAGTCGAACCCGGCGTGGGCCGCCAACCACGCCGCCACGGCCGACATCCCCGAGGCGTCCGCGGAGGACATCGAGTGGGCCGACGCGGTTCTGTTCGGTACCGCGACGCGTTTCGGTCACCCCTCCGCCCAGCTCAAGCAGTTCATGGACACGCTCGGAGGTCTCTGGGCGCAGGGCAAGCTGGCTGACAAGGTCTACAGCGGCTTCACGTCGTCCGCCACCGCCCACGCGGGGCAGGAGACGACGCTCCAGGCGCTGTACACCTCGGACCACTTCGGCGGCATCGTCGTCGCTCCCGGCTTCACCGACCCGCTCAAGTTCGCGGACGGCAACCCTTACGGCACCTCGCACGTGGACGGACAGGGCACCCTGCCCGTCGACGACACCACGCGCGCTGCCGCACGTCACCAGGCGGAGCGGGTCGTGAAGATCACCGCGAAGCTGAAGGCCGCCGCGTAGCGGGAAGAGTTCTCCGGACAAGCAGGTCGGGGGGGGGGGGGGGGGGGGGGGGGGAGGGGGGGGGGTGGTGTGGGGGGGGGGGGGGGGGGGGGGGGGGGGGGGGGGGGGGGGGGGGGGGGGGGGGTTGGTTTTCGTCGGGTTCTGCTATTTTTTTTTCCTTCCTTCTCCCCTCCCCCCCCCCCCCCCCCCCCCCCCCCCCCCCACGTCCGCCCGCCCGCATGCCCACCCGCCCCGCGCTCGGCCGCGCTCGCGCCGAGGCACCCCGCTCCCGACTCGGCGGGCCGAGAAGGCCGACCGCGCGCCCGCCCTACCCCAGCGCCGCCACGCGGTCCCGGTACACCCTGGCCGGGGCCGCGTCGCGGTACGGCTCCAGGCGGCGTTCGAAGTCGCGGACGTACTCCACCGCCCGCACCGACCGCATCTCCGCCGCCTGCCCCGCTGCCTCCGCGGCGATCTGGCAGGCCTGGTCGAGTTCGCCGAGGCCGAGGCGGGCGGTGGCGAGGACGATCCGGCAGAACAGGCGGCTGCGCGCATACGCGGCGGACCGCAGTTGCAGGGAGCGTTCGGCGTGCTGCGCGGCGGCGCGGAACTGCTGGAGATCGCGATGGCAGTGCCCGAACTCGTCGGCCAGCTGCGCCTCGTCGAAGAACCGCGCCCAGAACGGCACCTCGTCCCCCGGTTTGGCCGCCTCCAGCGCCCGTTCGGCCCGGACGAGGGACGCGGTGCAGGCCCGTACCTCCCCGAGCACCCCGTGCCCGCGCGCCTCGGCCGCGTGCAGCAGCGCCTGCACGACGGGCGGCGAGCCGGTGCCGACGCCCTGCTGTGCCACCCGCGCGAGCTGCACGGCCTCCCGTCCGTGCCCGAGGTACACGGCCTGGCGGCTCATGGTGACCAGGACGTAGGAGCCGTACGCCCGGTCCGCGGCCGCCTGGGAGAGGCGCAGGGCCTGGACGAAGTACCGCTGGGCGAGGCCGTGCGCGGCGATGTCGAAGGAGGTCCAGCCCGCGAGGTGGGTGAGGTCGGCGGCGGCGCCGAACAGCCGGCGGCCGGTCTGCTCGCCGTAGGTGCCGCGCAGCATGGGCTCGCACTCGTGCTCCAGGTAGCGCACGAGGGCCTGACGGGCGTGGCCGCCGCCGTACATGTTGTCCAGGGTCCGGAAGAGTTCGCCGACCGAGCGGAGCGCGGAGATGTCCCCGCCGGTGACCCGCTGGCCGGGGCCGCGCTCGGCCGTGCCGCGCTGCCGGGGCACCACGGGCGGGCCTCCGGGCGGACCCGCCGCGGGTCCGGTCCTGGGCAGGGCGGGCCTCGGCTGGACCGGCCGGGTGGACTGCGGCCTGCCCTGAACCGGTACGCGGGCGGGCGGATCACCGTGGCTCACCTTCTCGTCGGCCCGGCCGATCAGCCAGTCCCGGCTGGGCACGACCAGCCCGGCGGCGGTGAAGGCGATCTTGCGCAGTTCGGCGTGGCTGCCCGAGTCCTTGCGCCAGAGCCCACTGACGATCTCGACCGCCTCCTCGGGTGTGCCGGCGAACTCCAGGCCGGCGTACACGGGGGCGCAGGCGTCCAGGCCGAGGTCCTGGGCGGTCAGTCTGCGGCCGAGGCGGCGGGTGAAGACCTCGGCGATGAGGGCGGGGGTGGTGCCGCGGGGCTGCTGGCCGCGCAGCCATCGGGTGACGGACGTCTTGTCGTATCTGAGGTCCAGGCCGTGCTCGAGGCCGAGCTGATCGACGCGTCGGGCCAGACCCGCGTTGGAGAAGCCCGCTTCTGCGATGAGCGCGGCGAGCTGACGGTTGGGAGTGCGCTGCGCGGGTCGTTCCGTCATCGGCGGTGCGGTCTCCTGCCTTCCGGGCCTGTGACGTGCCCGGACCAAGTGCCCTGATGGCTGTGAGCAGGCCTGATGGCCTCGTGAACGGCGCGAATGTAGCGGAGCGTGAGCAAGCCATCGCACAGCTCGAGGTTCATTCATCCGATCGTGTGAGGATTGTCCGCGGGGCTGACGCGCGACGGGCGGACGTACAGTGGCGTGGGGCGCGGTAGGGCCTGACAGGCAGGCCCGGATGGCCGACGTCGCGCCGGCGACCGCCGGAGCAGCGTCGGCGCGACCGGCGCCGCGACGCTGTAGCGCTTTATCGCCGTATCGCCTAGGGAGGCGCTTGCCGTGAGTGAGTTGCGGTTCGTTCGCATGGGCTTCGGAGCGGACGCCGTGGAGTACCAGGAGGCGTGGGACGAGCAGCGCCGGGTGCACGCGGCGCGGTTCGCGGACGAGGTTCCCGACACCGTGCTGCTGCTGGAACACCCGCCGGTGTACACGGCGGGCCGGCGCACGGTCGACAGCGAGCGCCCCCTGGACGGCACCCCGGTGGTGGACGTGGACCGGGGCGGCAAGATCACCTGGCACGGCCCCGGCCAGTTGGTGGGCTACCCCATCCAGAAGCTCCCGCGCCCGGTGGACGTGGTGGCGCACGTGCGGCGACTGGAGGAGGCCCTGATCCGCGTGTGCACGGAGTTCGGCGTAGAGACCTCGCGGGTCGAGGGCCGCAGCGGGGTGTGGGTGCTGGGCGACCCGGTCGAGCAGCGCCCCACGCTCGGCGGTCTCTCCCTGGACTTCGACCCCCGGCTGCACGACGAGGAGTTCGACCCGCGGCTGAACGGCCCGGAGTACGCGCCCTCCAACGCCGGCCAGCGCCGTGAGGACCGCAAGATCGCGGCGATCGGCATCCGGGTCGCCAAGGGCGTCACGATGCACGGCTTCGCGCTGAACGTGAACCCGGACAACGCCTGGTTCGACCGCATCATCCCGTGCGGGATCCGCGACGCGGGCGTCACGTCCCTGGCCAACGAGCTGGGCCGGGACGTCACGATCGACGAGGTGCTGCCGGTCGTCGAACGGCACCTGCGGGACGTACTGGAGAACGCGGAGCTGAGGCCGCGGGAGATCGAGAAGGCGACCGCCTAGTCAGGCGGTTTCCGGCCACGGCGGGAATGGTCCCCCCGGTCTCCGGGTTGGCCTCACCGGTAGGGCTCAACAAACACGGGCGTACCCTGGTGTACGCCGAAGAATCGAAGCTACAGGGAGCCGGTCGTGTCCGCAGTCGCACCCGACGGACGCAAGATGCTGCGCCTGGAGGTCCGCAACAGCCAGACCCCCATCGAGCGCAAGCCCGAGTGGATCAAGACCCGGGCGAAAATGGGTCCCGAGTACACGAAGATGCAGAACCTCGTCAAGAGCGAGGGCCTGCACACGGTCTGCCAGGAAGCCGGTTGTCCGAACATCTACGAGTGCTGGGAGGACCGCGAGGCGACCTTCCTCATCGGCGGTGACCAGTGCACGCGGCGTTGTGACTTCTGCCAGATCGACACCGGCAAGCCCGAGGCGCTGGACCGCGACGAGCCCCGCCGGGTGGGCGAGTCCGTGGTCACCATGGACCTGAACTACGCCACCATCACCGGCGTCGCCCGCGACGACCTGGAGGACGGCGGCGCCTGGCTGTACGCCGAGACGGTCCGCCAGATCCACGCCCAGACCGCGAACCGAGAGGCCGGCCGCACCAAGGTCGAACTCCTCGCCCCCGACTTCAACGCCGAGCCGGACCAGCTGGCCGAGGTCTTCTCCTCGCGTCCCGAGGTCTTCGCGCACAACGTCGAGACGGTTCCGCGGATCTTCAAGCGCATTCGTCCTGGCTTCCGTTACGAGCGCTCACTGAAGGTCATCACCGAGGCCCGCGACTTCGGCCTGGTCACCAAGTCCAACCTGATCCTCGGCATGGGCGAGACGCGCGAGGAGGTCAGCGAGGCGCTCCAGCAGCTGCACGAGGCGGGCTGCGAGCTGGTCACCATCACGCAGTACCTGCGCCCGTCGGTGCGCCACCACCCGGTGGAGCGCTGGGTGAAGCCGCACGAGTTCGTGGAGCTGAAGGAGGAGGCCGAGCAGATCGGCTTCTCGGGCGTGATGTCCGGTCCGCTGGTACGGTCCTCCTACCGCGCCGGCCGCCTGTACCAGATGGCCGTCGAGAAGCGCGGCTCCTTCGTGGCCGTCCAGGCCGTCTGACACTCCGTCAAGCATCCCTGGCCCCCTGCGGCAGCGCTGCGTGTGAATTCGCGCACAAGGGATTACCTGCCAGTAACGGCCGATACGACGCGGTCCTGGCCGTCCTCGCAGATGAGGACGTACGCCAGGGCCGCGTCAGCCTTTCGGCCCCCCGCATCAAGGTTTCATCGGTGTTTGACCGGCCGGTCACGCCCTGGTAACACCAATCAGTGACGCTGGTGTCACACCATGTAGATCCCTGCCGAGCCGCTCCCTGAGGGGGACCCCCGTCATGCAGGCCGCGCCCGTTCGCGCCACCGCGATCCCGTCCTTCACCCATGCCCTGCGCGCCGTCGAGTCCCTGCTCATGAGCAGTGGCCAGCGCACCGCCCGGCGCAACGCCTGGACCTCCGTCCTGGAGGACCGCCGTCGTGCCAAGGACCGGTTCGAGGCGCAGCGCGTCCTCGAAGAGGTCACCTCCGCCCGTCTCTGACCGCCGCCCCGACCTTCTCTCGGGGCATGTCCGGGCCGTCCCCCGGGCCGCTTCCAGGACACTGCCGTCGTCGTCGCTCCCCGGGCCACGTAGACTGCGTGGCATGGCGAGGAAGGACACGGCGGCGGACGCCGCTAACACCGGGCGACTGAAGCAGATCGCCCTGACCTACAAGATGACCCGCAAGGCCGACAAGAAGATCGGTCTTGTACTCGCGGCTGTCGGAATCGTCACCTTCGGTGTCTTCCTCGCGATCGGTTTCCTGATCGGTCACCCCATCTATCTCGGCATCCTGGGCTTCCTGCTCGCCTTCCTCGCGACGGCGATCGTGTTCGGGCGCCGGGCCGAGCGGGCGGCCTTCGGGCAGATGGAGGGCCAGCCGGGCGCTGCCGCGGCCGTGCTCGACAACATCGGCCGAGGCTGGACGACGACCCCCGCGGTGGCGATGAACCGCAGCCAGGACGTGGTGCACCGCGCGGTCGGCAAGGCCGGCATCGTGCTGGTGGCCGAGGGGAACCCGAACCGGGTCAAGGGCCTCCTGGCCGCGGAGAAGAAGAAGATGAACCGCATCGTCGCCGACGTCCCGGTGCACGACCTGCTCGTCGGCACGGGCGAGGGCCAGGTCCAGCTGAAGAAGCTGCGGACCACCATGCTGAAGCTGCCGCGGGTGCTGACCGGCCCCCAGGTGACCACCACCAACGACCGGCTGCGCGCCATGGGCGACCTGATGAGCAACATGCCGCTGCCGAAGGGGCCGATGCCCAAGGGCATGCGCGTGCCGAAGGGCGGACAGCGGCCCCGCTGATCCCTGTCACACGACGAAGGGGGCGCCCGGATCATCCGGGCGCCCCCTTCGTCGTGTCGTCACACGCTTCGTGATGCCGTCACGCGTTCGTCGCGTCGCACGGCCCGCCGGGTCGTCACGCGTTCGTCGCGCCACATGCGCCGGTCGGCGCCCCGCGCCTCGTCGTAGCCTCTCTCGCGCTCGCCGTGCCGTCCGGCGTGCCTCAGATCCGGACCTCGACCGTGCGGGCCACCCGGTCGTGGAGGCCGCGGCCGTCGCGGTCCCAGACCAGGGCGGGGACCGCGAGGCAGAGCAGCACCGTGCGGACGGCCGAGCGCAGGGGGTCGACCGTGCCGGTGCCGAGAGCCACCACACGCAGACGGAAGAGGCGCTTACCGGGGGTGAAGCCCAGCGTGCCGACCGTGAGGAGGCTCATCACGAGGAAGATCAGCAGGGCCCAGTTGCCGGTAGCCGGGCCGTAGCCGCGCGTGATCAGGCTGTATGCGATCAGGACACACAGTCCCCAGTCCACGGCCAGCGCTCCCAGCCGGCGACCCGGTCGGGCGATCGAGCCCGGCCCCTCCTCCGGCAGGCCCAGCTGCTCGCCCCGGTACCCGAAGTCGGCACCGGCGTCCTCCATGGCCGCGCGGGGCCCGGACAGCCACGATCCGATTGCTTGCCTGTTGTCCACCCGTCCACGGTACTGCGCACCCTTTTGCCCGAGGGACGGTGGGGTACGTCAGAGTTACGGTGGAACCGGGCTGGTTAACTTCTGCGAAACAAACGAGTCACGCCCGAGAAACCACCCGTCCCTAGGGTCGACGACAGCGTGTGCCACCGCACTGGCCGCACGAACGAACTACCACCCCGGCTCGACGGTCGGGAGCAGGAGGAGCTGGATGTTCCAGAACGCCGACGAGGCCAAGAAGTTCATCGCGGACAAGGACGTCAAGTTCGTCGACGTCCGCTTCTGCGACCTGCCGGGCGTCATGCAGCACTTCACGCTGCCCGTCGAGGCGTTCGACCCGGACGAGGAGCTGGCGTTCGACGGTTCGTCGATCCGCGGCTTCCAGGCCATCCACGAGTCCGACATGGCGCTGCGCGCAGACCTGTCGACGGCGCGCGTGGACCCGTTCCGCCGCGACAAGACGCTGAACATCAACTTCTTCATCCACGACCCGATCACGGGCGAGCAGTACTCCCGTGACCCGCGGAACGTCGCGAAGAAGGCCGAGGCGTACCTGGCGTCGACCGGTATCGCCGACACCGCCTACTTCGGCCCCGAGGCCGAGTTCTACGTCTTCGACTCCGTGCGCTTCAAGACGTCGGAGAACGAGTCCTTCTACCACATCGACTCCGAGGCAGGCGCCTGGAACACCGGTGCGGTGGAGGACAACCGCGGTTACAAGGTCCGTTACAAGGGCGGCTACTTCCCGACCCCGCCGGTCGACCACTTCGCCGACCTGCGTGCGGAGATCTCCCTGGAGCTGGCCGCGTCCGGCCTCCAGGTCGAACGCCAGCACCACGAGGTGGGCACCGCCGGCCAGGCCGAGATCAACTACAAGTTCAACACGCTGCTCGCCGCGGCCGACGACCTTCAGCTGTTCAAGTACATCGTGAAGAACGTCGCCTGGCGCAACGGCAAGACCGCGACCTTCATGCCGAAGCCGATCTTCGGTGACAACGGCTCCGGCATGCACGTCCACCAGTCGCTGTGGAGCGGCGGCTCCCCGCTGTTCTACGACGAGGCCGGCTACGCGGGTCTGTCGGACATGGCCCGCTACTACATCGGCGGCATCCTCAAGCACGCCCCGTCGCTGCTGGCCTTCACCAACCCGACGGTGAACTCGTACCACCGTCTGGTCCCCGGCTTCGAGGCCCCGGTCAACCTGGTCTACTCGCAGCGCAACCGCTCCGCCGCGATGCGTATCCCGATCACGGGTTCCAACCCGAAGGCCAAGCGCGTCGAGTTCCGCGCGCCCGACTCCTCCGGCAACCCGTACCTGGCCTTCTCCGCCCTCCTCATGGCCGGCCTGGACGGCATCAAGAACAAGATCGAGCCGGCCGAGCCGATCGACAAGGACCTCTACGAACTGGCTCCCGAGGAGCACGCGGGTGTCGCGCAGGTCCCGACCTCGCTGCCGGCCGTCCTGGACCGTCTCGAGTCCGACCACGAGTTCCTGCTCGCCGGCGACGTCTTCACGTCCGACCTGATCGAGACGTGGATCGACTACAAGCGCACGAACGAGATCGCGCCGCTCCAGCTGCGTCCGCACCCGCACGAGTTCGAGCTGTACTTCGACGTGTGATCGACCCGCACAGGCCGTCGGCCTGTCGGACTTCGCCCCCGTCCTGGTTTCTCAGGGCGGGGGCGCCGTCGTATGGTTTCCGGCACTGCTGTTCGACAAGGGTGACGGGGAGAGACGGAGATGTCCCAACAGGACGATGCCGAGTGGGAGTTCGACATCAAGTGGGCTGACAGCGCGGAGCACAAGGAGCCCTCGGCTCGGGCCCGCATGCTGGCCGCCCGCTGGAAGGAGAACCCGCCCGAGCCACAGCCCTTCCGTGCCGACCCCGGCCCGCGAACCCCCCGCCGGTCGTCCTGGACGTCGACGGCGATCGTCCTGGGCTGCGTGGCCGCGGTGATCCTGCTGCTGGGGTACACGCGGTTCCAGGCGCCGTACTAGGGGAGCGCGCGTGCACGTGGACCACGGCCGGGGGCCATGACGGCCCGCCGGCTGGCGGAGGGCGCGGCGCTGTGGGAGGTCGTCGACGCCGACGACGCGGATGCCTGGATCGAGCTGGACGCCGGAGTGCGGTGGGACCAGTGGTTCGACCCGTCCTACGGCTGGGCCGCCTGGGAAGAGGGCGACGGCGGGCGGGCGTTGTCCGCGGCCGTGCGGTCCGGCGACCTGCTCACCGAGGCGCAGCTCGCCCTCGCCCTGTGCCACCGGGACGGCCGGATCCGCGAGGCCGTGCTGGCGCGGGTCGCGGACCACCCCGCGCTGCTGCCGCTCCTGGTCCTGCGGTGTGCCGACTGGGCGGAGCCGGTACGAGTGACGGCGCGCCGCCGGCTGGCCGATTCGCTCGACGCCGGACGGGCCGTGAAACTGCTTCCGCTGATCCTGCGTGTCGATCGCCGGCGGCACGGGGGCTTCGCGGTCGAGCTGGCCGACGGGCTGCTGCGCGGGGCCCCTGGTGAGCTGCTCGACCCGCTGTACACCACCGCCGACCGTCTCACCCGCCGGTACGCGTACCGGCGGGCCGCCGAAGGAGGGCTCCTCTCCCCCGCGGAGCTGGCGCGCGTCGCCGCCCGGGACGCCGACGCGGTCGTGCAGAGCCTGTGCGCCGACGCCGCCCTGGCCGCCGTACGGGAGAGCGGCGCCTACGCCGACGTGCTCGGGCCCCTGCTCGCGGCGCGCGGTCCGCGAGTCCGCTCCACCGGGGTCACGGCGCTGCGGCCGGCCGGGCGGCCGGGGCAGGCCATGGAATTCCTGGCCGACCGGTCGGGGCTGGTGCGGGCCTGTGCACGGTACGTGGTGCGGCAGGGCGGTATCGATCCGCTGGCCTGGTACCGGGACCGGTGTGCGGATCCGGGCCACCCCGCGCTGCGGCCGGGCGCCGCGGTCGGGCTGGCGGAGTGCGGGGAGCGGGTGGACGCCGCACTGTTGTGGCCGTTGCTGGGGCATCCCCTCGCGGCGGTCCGGGCGCAGGCGGTGGCCGGGTTGCGGGTGCTGGACGCGGCCGACGTACGGCGGTTGTGGCCGATGCTGGACGATCCGGCGGCGTGCGTGGTGCGTGAGGTGACCCTCGCGGTGCTGCCGTCGGCGGGGCTGCTGCCCGAGGAGTGGCTGGTGGAGCGGCTCGGCACCGGACGGCGGGCGCATGTGCGGCGGGCCGCGTTCCGGCTGGCGCTGGAGCGCGGCGGTGACGTACGGCGGCGCGCGCTGGTCGCGGTGCGGGACGACGCGGACCAGCGGCTGAGGGAGCGGGCGGCGCGGCTCGCCGCCCCGTCGGTCCCGCGCTGACGGGGCTGCCGGCGCTCCCGCGGGCCACCGGTGTCTTCTCCCCCGACGGGACTTCCGCTCCTGGCCACCGATCCGCGCAGGCGGTGAAGCGCTGGCGAGGGTCAACGGTTTCGGCCCGCAGTCGCTGTGCTCGCTCGCGGGGTTCGAGGACGGGGGCGGGCGCGGCCGGCGCCGGTGTATCCGGACAAGCGGGTTCCTTCCACGCCGTCGCGCCGCTGCCCGGTGCGGGGCAGCGGCGTGACGGCTCGCTGGAACTCCAGGTGAAGGCGGGCCTCGCGGACGACCCGCGGACCGATCAGGACCTCGGCCGGCGGGCTCCCACCCTGGGGCGCCCCGGCCCGTGAGGGGCCGGAGGCCGCCTACTTGGTGCCGCGTTCGCGGGCGTAACGGCGCTCCCACTTGGCCTGCTGGTCACGGCGGGCCCGGTAGGCCTTGTAGGTCGTCGGCGCGGACGCGGGAGCGGTGCCCTGCGTGGGGCCGGCGACCGGGCCGGTCGCCGACGGTGCCGAAGACGTCGCGGACGAGCCGCGGCCGTACCGGGCGTACAGGTAGAGGACGGCGACCGCGGCGAGCCAGTAGAGGTGGTCGCCGAATCCCAGGACCACCAGGACGACGGTCCCGGAGAGAACGACGGTGCCCATGGTGCCTCCTTCCTGGGCAGGGACGGACGGGTGTGCTGTGCGGTGGGGGTGGGGTGGGGGGGTTGGTTTCTCCAGAGTAGGGAGACCGTCACTCAATGTGCATCTCCTTTTCCCGGCATCTGAAGTCCGGGCAAAGAGTACACCGGTGATCAAAAGGGGTGTCCTCACGTGCGATCCCCTCTCGAACGGAGGCTGGGGCTCGCGCATGCGTCGACTCGCCCCTCGCCGACCGCCTGCGCCGGCGGCCGCCGGACGGCCCCGGTCTGCTCCCCCGACGCGGCGAAGCACGCGGGACCGTGGCGCGAGCCGGGCAGGACCGGTCCGACGCCGGACGTGCTGGGGGTTCGGCTCCAGACGCGGGCCGGCGCCGTCCCCCAGCAACTCGAAGCCCTGGAGCAGTGTCATGTGCCGGGGAGACGTATGGGCGGGGCCGTCGGAAGAGGTACGCGGGAGCGGGGCGACGGCCGGCGTAGTCGTGACCACCCGTCAGGCGCCTGGCACGGCGGTCGAGCCCCGTCGCGATCGCCGCACCCCGGGGGGGGTCGGGGAGGATGGCGGCAGGCACGCGGAGCGAGGGACGGAGAGCGGTATGGGCGGCGCGGGCGACGGGGTGCGGCACATCGACGGGGCGGAGCGGCGGGCCCGGCTGGCCCTGCGGCACCGGCTGACGCCGGCTACGCGGGCCCGGACGCCGGAGGAGGTCGCCGAGGCGCTCGTCGCCGTGCACGGGAGCGACCCGGCGACGGTGTATCTGGCGGTCGGCGCACGGCTCGCGGACGCGTCGACGACGGTGCGGGAGACGGAGCGGGCGCTGTACCGGGACCGGACGTTGGTGCGGATGCACGGTATGCGGCACACGGTGTTCGTGTTCCCCACCGGATGCACGGCGGTCGTGCACGCCTCGACCGGTCTCACGGTCGCCGCGCGGGAGCGGGCCCTGCTGCTGAAGGACATGGCCAAGGCCGGGGCGCCGGACGCCGCTTGGCTGAAGGAGGTCGAGGAGTCGACGCTGGCCGCGCTCGGACGGCTGGGCCAGGCGACGGCGACGGAGCTGACGCGCGAGGAGCCGCGGTTGGGGCGGCAGTTCGTGTACGCGGCCGGCAAGAGCTACGAAGGACTCCACTCGGTGTCCACCCGGCTGCTGAAGGTGCTGGGGGTCGAAGGCAAGGTGGTGCGGGGCCGTCCGCTGGGTTCCTGGACGTCGTCGCAGTTCCGCTGGGCGCCGGCGCCCGCGCATCCCGAACTGGACGGGGCCGCGGCCCAGGCCGAGCTGCTGCGCCGCTGGCTCACCACGTGCGGGCCCGCGACCGAGGCGGACCTGAAGTGGTGGACGGGGTGGCGGGTGACGGAGGTGCGCCGGGCGCTAACGGCGATCGGGGCGCGGACGGTGTCGCTGGACGAGGGCACGGGGTACGTCGTCCAGGACGACGTCGATCCGGTCGCCGCGCCGTCGGAGCCGTGGGCGGCACTGCTGCCGGCCCTCGATCCCACGACGATGGGGTGGCAGGCGCGGGACTGGTATCTCGGCCCGGAACTACGGCCCGCACTGATCGACCGGAGCGGGAACGTGGGGCCGACGGTGTGGTGGGACGGGCGGGTCGTCGGGACGTGGGCGCAGCGGGGGGACGGGGAGGTCGTCTGGCGGGTGTGGGACCGGGCGGGGCGGGAGGCGGAGGCCCTGATCGCGGAGGAGGCGGAGCGGTTGCGGGGGTGGTTGGGCGAGACGAGGGTGACACCGCGGTTTCGGACGGCGGGCGAGAAGGAGTTGGTACGGGCAGGGTGATTCGGTCCGTGCCGGAGGGCTGGGAACGAGGCCCGGCCACGGCCGAGAGGGGGCGGGGTGGAGCCCCCGGAGGGGTGGTCACGGCGGCGCCGGGTGCCGCCCTCAGGGGAACGAACGGCACCCGGCGTCGCACTCACCTGCTGTATCGCATCAACGCCCGCACCATGTGGCACGTCGTGTCCGACGGCGGGTGCACGCCGATGAGTCGAGCCGTGCTGCGGATCTTCTCGTTGCGGGCTTGGGCGGGCAGGTACACGCCCAGGTCCAGGAGGGCTATCGCGAGGCGCATGGCCTTGAGGCGGCGGTTGTGCGTGACGTACCAGTCGCGGGGCCGTCCGGGCGGCAGCGGCCGCTTCTCCACGGGCACGTAGGGCAGGTCGAGTTGGACGGGTCGCTTCGTCTTGAGTGCGGCAGCGGGCACAGGCATCCTCCTGTCGCGGTCAGGGCCCCGGCCGGCATCTCCGGCGGAACCCTCGAACACTGCTTCTATTCTACTGCTCCCCACTGACAATCGCCCCTGGCCAGAGGGGCTTTCAGGCCCTTTTCGAGCTACCGTGACCCGTATGGAGATCTGGATCAACCCCGCCTGTTCCAAGTGCCGCAGCGCCCTCGCCCTTCTCGACGCCGAGGGCGCCGACTACACCGTTCGCCGCTACCTGGAGGACGTACCGAGCGAGGCCGAGATCAACGCCGTACTCGACCGTCTCGGGCTGGAGCCGTGGGACATCACGCGTACGCAGGAGGTGGAGGCCGAGGAGCTGGGGCTGAAGGAGTGGCCGCGGGACGCCTCCGCGCGCGGGCGCTGGATCGCGGCGCTCGCCGAGCGTCCCCGGCTGATCCAGCGCCCGATCATCACCGCCGAGGACGGCACTGCGGTCGTGGCCCGCACGGACGAGGCCGTACGGGACGCCCTGTCCCGTTAGCCGGCCGTGAATCGCCGGTCGGGCGGCGGGAGTTGGGCGGTCGCCCTGCCGCCCTGCATCACCCCGGCACCCGAGTGTGACGCACGCCACCTCCACTGACTCCTGTCACCGCTGAGCAGCTTTGTTCGGTATCTCGTACATAGCGGCGTACGCTCCCCTACCTCTCAGGAGGCGCGGATGTCGCGCAGGAGAACTCTCGGCACGAAGAAGAAGATCGCGCTGCTGGTGGGCGCCGCGACGGTGGCGGGAGGCGGTGCCTTCGTCATGGCGACCACCTCCAACGCCGCGCAGAGCCCGCAGACGGCCGCCGAGTCGACCGTCTGCCAAGGGCTCGCGACCGCCCTAGGCAACAACCAGCGGTTCATCGAGGACCAGCGGGCGAATCCGGACGCACAGTCCGCGGCCCGGATCACCAACCGTGAAGCGGTCATCGAGCAGATCAAGGTGCAGCAGAAGGCGTCGGGTTGTGTCGTCGGGGAGTCGGCTCAGGGCTCCCAGGCGACGCAGCCGACGCAGAACGGCCAGCAGGGCGGCGGGCAGCAGAACGGGCAAGGTGGCGGGCAGCAGGCCACCCAGCCCGCACCGCCACCGCAGAGCGGCCCGGCCGGGAACGCGGGAGACTCCGGCGGTGGTGCGGCGTCCGGTCAGCAGGTCTGCAACGGCTCGACCGTCACCCTCTCCGGCGAGGCGGGTGCCCCGGCCGCGTCCAGCAACCAGTTCCCGGTGGGCACGAAGCTGAAGGTGACCAACCTCGACAACAACAAGTCCACGACCGTCGAGGTGACCTCGGTCTCCGGCAGTTGCGCGCTGCTGAACAACGCCGCTTTCGAACAGGTCCGTGAACCCGGCAAGTTCCTCATCCGCCGGGCCCTGATCGAGAAGGTGGGGTAACGCTCCGGAAGGCAACTGCGTGAGCTGCGGCCCAGTTCAAAGGATGCGGCGGGCGGCAGCGATGGGGTCCCCCCGCTCGAGCGAGGCCGAGCGGGGGTCCTGCTGCTCGGGGACCGCAAAGGGCAGGCTCGGCACCTCGAGGCCGCACGGTCGCCCTGGTGACGGCCGCGGCCCGGAGGGGCGGCCCGCGACCGGCTTCGCGGCCGGGAATCCGGCGGCCGCCTCCCGGAGACGCGTCCGGTCCGGAGTCAGGGCCGCTCCCCCGGTCCCTCACATGCGGAAGGCACCCGCCCGGCGCGAGCCGGGCCGGGGCGGCCTCACGCCCCGTGCCCCGTCGCACGGCGATCCGGCGGCCTCACCCCCCGTGCCCCGGCGCACGGCGATCCGGGGCAGGGCGGACCGACCACCGGCATGCCCCGCGGCGGCGCCGTTCATCCCCATCGCATACGAGTCCCGGCGCGGCCCCGGCGCCCGCACGGGCGCACCCACGTCCGCGAGCGCGAACGGCGATCACCGGCCGGGCCGTCGGGCTCACACCGTGAGTCGCACCACAGAACCACCAGGTAACACGGGATTCACATTCGAGCAATGACCGGGAAATCGCCTGTTGACAGGCTGCCGGGCATCGAGAGCGGCGCCCCAGTGCCGCAGCGCCGCAGCACCCGCAAGTGCGTCTGACCCACCCCCGAAGGAAGTGGCCCGTGACCTTCAAGGCTGAGTACATCTGGATCGACGGCACCCAGCCGACGGCCAAGCTCCGTTCCAAGACCAAGATCATCGCGGGCACGCCCGAGGGTCTGGACGCGCTGCCGATCTGGGGCTTCGACGGGTCGTCGACGAGCCAGGCCGAGGGCCACGCCTCGGACCGTGTCCTCAAGCCGGTCTTCACCTGCCCCGACCCGATCCGCGGCGGCGACGACGTCCTCGTGCTGTGCGAGGTCCTCGACATCGACATGACGCCGCACGAGTCCAACACCCGTGCCGCGCTGGCCGAGGTCGCCGAGAGGTTCGCCGCGCAGGAGCCGATCTTCGGCATCGAGCAGGAGTACACCTTCTTCAAGGACGGTTACCCGCTCGGCTTCCCCAAGGGCGGCTTCCCGGCCCCGCAGGGCGGCTACTACTGCGGTGTCGGCGCCGACGAGATCTTCGGCCGTGACGTCGTCGAGGCGCACCTGGACAACTGCCTGAAGGCGGGTCTGGGCATCTCCGGCATCAACGCCGAGGTCATGCCCGGCCAGTGGGAGTTCCAGGTCGGCCCGCTCGCCCCGCTGGAGGTCTCCGACCAGTTGTGGGTGGCCCGCTGGCTGCTTTACCGCACCGCCGAGGACTTCGACATCGCCGCCACCCTCGACCCCAAGCCGGTCAAGGGCGACTGGAACGGCGCCGGCGCGCACACCAACTTCTCCACCAAGGCGATGCGCGAGACGTACGAGGCGATCATCACCGCGTGCGAGTCGCTGGGTGAGGGATCCAAGCCGCTGGACCACGTCAAGAACTACGGCGCCGGCATCGACGACCGCCTGACCGGTCTGCACGAGACCGCCCCGTGGAACGAGTACTCCTACGGCGTCTCCAACCGTGGCGCCTCGGTCCGTATCCCGTGGCAGGTCGAGAAGGACGGCAAGGGTTACATCGAGGACCGCCGCCCGAACGCCAACGTGGACCCGTACCTGGTCACCCGTCTGATCGTGGACACCTGTTGCTCCGCGCTGGAGAAGGCCGGCCAGGTCTGATCTCGCGCTGCACCGGCACCTGATCTCGGAACCGATCCCGGAGCCGACCGGGATGTGATCCCGGAGTCTTCCCGGAAGGGGCGCCCGCCGACTCGGCGGGCGCCCCTTCACGCTCACCGAGAGGGGGCTCCTCCCCGCTTCGCCCTGGAGCCGCTGCGCCGTGGCGTCGCTGCGCCGTGGCGTCGCGTCACGGCGGCGTGTCCTGTACGACTTCATGACCGGGCCCGAACCCCACGCGGACCACGTCTCGCGAACCGCCGTCCGGAACTGCCGGAGTCGGCCCGCACCGTGGACCGACGTTTCCTCTCACGCCAGGGACGTGTCCGGGAAACGTCCGCGGGACGTCCAAGCAGTGAGAGGAGTCTGCTGTCCGGGGCGGGTGTCTGCTTCAATGGGCCCATGGCCGGCTTCCAGCAGCACACCGCGACGGGTCGCCATGACCTCGAGCCCTTCTGGCCTTCCCGTCAGCACCACGACTTCGACCGGGTGTGTCGCCGCGCGACGAACGCGCCGGCCCTCTAAAGCCGTACACCCCGGTCTTCGGCCGGCGCGAACGACGTACGTCCCCCCGACGAGCCCGACCCGCATCGCGGCCGTCGCCTCCTGACGAACCTCTCGCGCGAAAGAGCTGACCTCTCATGGCGACCACTCGTTCCCTCTCCAACGCCTCCACCCTCCCCGCCCCGGCCCGGCACCGTCTTCGCGCGGTGGACCGGGACGAGGTCGTGGGCGTCACCGACTTCCTGCCGCCGGGCGCCACCTGGCTGCCCGCTCCCCAGCACTCCCTGCCCACCCTGCCGGGCCAGCCGCCGATGATCGGCTATCTGGTGCTCGTCCCGGCCGACCAGCAGCCGCCGTTCCCGCCGGTGGCGGTGCCCGGCCGGCCGGAGGCCGACGCGGCCCCCGCCTCGGCCGAGGCGCTCGTGCGGATCGACCCGGTGCAGCGCACCGCGTGGGTCAGTGGGCGCGAACTCGACCTGACCTACCTGGAGTTCGAGCTGCTCGCGCATCTCGTCACGCACCCGAACCGGGTGCACACCCGCGACCAGCTCGTCACCACCGTGTGGGGCTACGGGCATGTGGGCGACGGCCGTACCGTCGACGTCCACATCGCCCGGCTGCGCCGCAAGCTGGGCGCGGAGCACCGCGGGGCGATCCAGACGGTGCGCCGGGTGGGCTACAAGTACGCCCCGCCGGCCGGCCGCTGATCCTTCTGCCGGTGGCAGAGCACGGTTCCCTCCCGCCGACGGAGCGGGCAGAGTCACCGGCATGAGACTTCTGGT
This sequence comes from Streptomyces sp. NPDC033216, assembly GCF_055577115.1. NCBI lineage: Bacteria > Bacillati > Actinomycetota > Actinomycetes > Kitasatosporales > Streptomycetaceae > Streptomyces > Streptomyces sp. NPDC033216. The sequence continues at coordinate 69,702 of NZ_JBVIQK010000001.1, forward strand.
TCTGGGTGGTACGGAGTTCGCGGGACGGGCCGTCGTCGAGGCGGCCCTCGGGCGTGGCTGGGAGGTGACCGTCCTCAACCGGGGCCGGCACGCCTGCGTGGCCGGTGCGCGGACCCTGGTCGGCGACCGGACCGCACCCGGTGGCCTCGACGCGCTGAGGGGCGGCGAGTGGGACGCCGTCGTCGACACCTGGTCGGCGGCGCCCCGCGCGGTGCACGAGGCGGCGCGGCTGCTGCGGGGCCGGGCCCGCCGGTACGTGTACGTGTCGAGCTGCTCGGTGTACGCCTGGGCCCCGCCCGCCGGTTACGCCGAGGACGCGCCACTGGTCGAGGGCGCCGAGCCTGACGCGGAGCGGACCGACTACGCCCGCGACAAGCGGGGCGGCGAGCTGGCCGCCGTCGACGCGTTCGGGGCGGAGGACTCCGTGCTGGTCCGGGCGGGGCTGATCCTCGGGCCGTACGAGAACGTGGGCCGGCTGCCCTGGTGGCTGACCCGGATCGCCCGCGGCGGCCCGGTCCTGGCGCCGGGACCGCGTGATCTGCCCCTCCAGTACGTCGATGTCCGCGACCTCGCCGAGTGGATCCTCGGGGCGGTGGAGCGGGAGCTGAGCGGGCCGTTCAATCTGATCAGCCCGCAGGGACACGCCACGATGGGCGGGCTGCTGGAGGCCTGCGTGCGGGTCACCGGCGGCCCTGCCGAACTGTGCTGGACCGCACCGGAGGTCATCCTCGACGCGGGCGTCGAGCCGTGGACGCAACTGCCCGTCTGGGTGCCGCCGGCCAGCGACATGCACGACGCCCTGCACTCGGCGGACGTGTCACGGGCACTGGCCACCGGACTGGTATGCCGGCCGGTCGGGGAGACCGTCGCCGACACCTGGCGGTGGCTCCAGGAGATCGGCGGCGAGGCACCCCTGCGCCCCGACCGGCCGCAGAAGGGCCTGGCCCCGGAGACGGAGGCGAAGGTGTTGGCGGCGGGTCGGGAGTAGCGAGGTGCGGAGCAGCGGCACGGCTTCCCGTGGTGGTCGGCACCCGAGGGGGGCGTGCCTGACACCACTGGCCGACCGGGGGCTTCGACCCCGTGCCGTCGGTCCGCCACGGCCCGACGGCACGATCACCAACACGAGCGACGACGGCGTTCGAAAGCTCGTGGCGTGCTGCGCACCGCCGAGCGGGGCGGGCCGCGCGTCCCGTCGGCGTACCGGTCGGCACCGGCCTGTCCGGACGGTGCCGGTGGCCGTCCCAACACCCGCTCACTGTAGGACTGTTGAGGAGGAATTGTCCCAGGGGCCTGTCATCAATCTGCGAGACGGCTGAACACCTCCGGGGCGGAGTGCGTATGGAGAGTCGCCGCTTCACTCCTGTCGGGCGCCTCGATGCTGCCCCGCAAGGAAGTCAGAGGAGTTCCATGGGACGCAACACACGTAAACGCCGTTCGTCGATGGCCAACAAGGCCATAGCCGCGTCGGCGGCCCTAGCGCTCGGTGGGGGCGGGCTGATCTGGGCGAACTTCTACGCTTCGGCGCACGAGTCGAAGACCTCGTCGCAGAACCAGACCAAGGCCGCCGCCGCGCAGGTGGCCACCATCTCCTGCCCGGATGTGGGGCAGAAGCTGACGAACGTGCCGAGGGGGGCACGCTCAGGGGTCGACAGGGAGCTGGCGAACCTCGACAAGCAGATCACCGAGGCCTACGCCCGGCTCGCCTCCACGCGCCAGGCACAGACCAACGACACCGGGTTCGTCCAGAACGCGATCGTCGGCCCGCTCAAGGACAAGCGGACCGCCACGATCGACCGGATCCGCATCAACATCCAGCGCGCGGGCGGACAGGTCCAGGACCTGAGCGGGCTCGCCGCCTGCATCACGCAGGGCGCGCAGACCAATGCGGGCGGGGCCGGTGGCCAGAACGGCGGCCAGCAGAACGGCGGCCCGCAGAACGGCGGCCAGCAGAACAACGGCGGTCAGAACAACGGCGGCCAGCAGGGCAACGGCGGCCAGGGCGGCAACGGCCCGGTGGCGGCGGACTTCGTCGACATCACCAAGGTCCGGCAGAACCGCCAGCTCGGCGTGGGCGCCAACGGTCTCGCCGCGAACGGCAACAGCGGATCGCGCGGCACCTTCACCACCGTCTGCGGCACCAACGGCAACGACAACCACAACACGGACAACGTGATCGTGGCGCCCGGTGTCACCAACGGCGCGCACCACCTGCACGACTACGTCGGCAACCAGAACAACGACGCGTTCGCCAGCGACCAGGAACTGGCGGCGGCCGAGACCAGCTGCCAGAACCAGGGCGACAAGTCGTCGTACTTCTGGCCGGTGCTGCGCCTCCAGAACGGCTCGCAGGACTTCGACCAGAACAACGACGGCGGCGGCAAGGAGGGCAACGTCGGCAAGATCCTCCAGCCGGCCCAGGCCCAGCTGAAGTTCGTCGGCAACAAGCGGGGCAAGGTCGTCGCGATGCCGACGGCGCTGCGCATCATCACCGGTGACGCCAAGGCCTTCGTCAACGGCCTCGGCAACGCCAACGTCAACTGGAGCTGCACCGGCTTCGAGAACAAGGTGCAGCTGGAGGACAAGTACCCGATCTGCCCGCAGGGCAGCCAGGTCGTGCGTACGACCAACTTCCAGAGCTGCTGGGACGGTCAGAACATCGACAGCGCCAACCACCGCACGCACGTGGCGTTCGTCCAGGCCAACGGCGCCTGCGCGAACGGCTTCAAGGCGATCCCCCAGCTCCAGGTCCGTCTGGTCTACAACGTCCCGGCGCCCAGGATCCAGAACGGTCAGGTCGTGAACCCGTACGCGGTCGACTCCTTCCCGGAGAACCTGCACAAGCCGATCACCGACCACAACGACTTCATCAACTTCTTCTCCAAGAACACGATGAACAAGATGGTCAACTGCATCAACACCGGCAAGAAGTGCAAGTAGGTGTCGGTCTGACCGCACACTGAAAGGCCGGCGGTGAGAATTCCTCACCGCCGGCCTTCGCGCTGCCCGCGTCCGGTGCGGGGACGTTCAGTGGCCCGAGTGCGTCGCGCCCTCGGACGCCTCGTGCGCGGAGTGGTCCGTGCCCTCCTCGATGTCACCGCCGAGCGTGTCCCGCAGCGCCGTCACGGTGCTGGTCTCCTCGCCCACGGCCACCCACTTGCGGCCGACCAGGTAGTGACCGCCGTAGTCCTTGGCGCCGTTGATCCACTCGCGCTGACCGCGGTCGGTCGCGAAGGTCAGCAGGATGAACTTGCCGTCGGTGTTCTTGCAGAGCGCCTGCCGGAGTTCGTCGGCGTCGGTCTGTATGTCGGGCGTGCACTTCACCTCGGCCGCCAGGTGCTCCAGGCTGCCGGTCGCGGTCACCGGCACGTCGCTCTCGGTGCCTGCGTCGGAACCACAGCCCGTCAGCACCAGCGCCGCCGCGACGGCCGCCGCCGCGAGCATCGGTCGGGTCACCTTCATCTGTTCCTCCCTGCGAGAGCCTCGCTCTGGATACGGCTCCCGCGCGCGGTCCGCTCAACTTACCCGCGCCCCGGTCCGGGCTGCCGTGCGCCGTCACCCGTGGAAGCCCCGAGGAACCCCGGATCGGCGCCCCCGGCGGTGACCATCCCCCGGCTCGCTCGTTCTGCTGGGCGTGCAGTCACAGGATGTCGCCTCGCGCCCCGCGTCCCGTTCCCCCGCCGACCTGATCGTCGACGTCGAGCAGGCCGAGGCCGCCCTCGTCGAGCACTACCCGCGTCTGGTCCGGCTCGCCTACCTGGTGCTGCCACTCGGCCTCGGCCGTGGCCGGCGCGTGCTCAGCGCCCACGCCCTCACCCAGCGCGCCCTGCCCCGGCGCCGCACCTCGGCCCCGAACATCCCGTCCCAGTCCGCCGCCCGCGACGGCGACCCCGGCTACGCCTACGTCCGCCTCCAGGTCCTCCGTACGGCGTTGGAGGCGGGCCTGCCGCTGCGGCGCCGGGCCCTGCCGCGGCGCGCCCAACTGCCGCCGCTGTGGCCCCAGGTGTGGGGGCTGCGCCTGTTCCCGCGTTCCGGCGGGGCCGACGAACTCGCCCTGGACCAGCGGCTGTCCACGCTGTCGGGCCCGGCCCGCGCCGCCTACGTCCTGCGCGGCCTGGAGAAACTCCCCGACGGGGATGTGCGCGAGGTACTGACCCAGGCCGGCGTCGGCGACGTGGACGCCGCCCTCCGGGAGGCCGACACGGTCCCCGCCCGGTACGCGCTGCTCGACTCCGTCGAGTTCGACCCGTGTTCGCTCCAAGCCCGCCCCACCGACCTGATGCGGCGGCGCCAGCACGCCAAGGCGGCGATCGCCGCCGCGGCCGCGATCGCCGTGTGCGGCGCCCTGATCGCCCTGCCCGGCGACGGCTGGGGGCCCGACGGTGCGGCCGCTCCGGCGTACGCCCGCAACCCGGCGGCCGAGGCCGCCCTGGACCCCGGGCGGCTGGTGAGGATCTCCCCCGCCGCCTGGAAGACCTCGGCGCGCACCGACTTCTCGGTCTGGCCCGCGCGCGGTGACCTCACGGGTGACGACGCGCTGCTGCGCCGCGCCCTCGCCGTCTGGGCCCGGCCGGGCGAGCGGGTCCACGTCTCGTCGACACCCGGCACCCCGTCCGGCGGCCCCGCCGGCCCGCCCCAGCTGCTGTACGCGGGCGATGCCGACACGGCCCGCGTGGTCATCCTGTACGACGGTCTGCGCATCGCCCGCTACGCCGAGCCGAAGGACGGCTCGGCGGGGGCGGCACTGGACTTCGCGCGGGTGGACGGCGCCACCGGCGCCGAGGCGGCGGCGGTGGTCCTGGACCGGGCCGACGGCAACGTCCGCTATCTGACGGCCCCCTGGGTGTCGGAGGCGGCCGAGCGGGACCTGTCGAAGCCGGGCGCCGGGCTGATGGACCTCACCCTCGCGGAGGGCATCACCTCACCGCTGTCCAGCCCCGCCACCCGTACCGGCGTCTGCACCACGTGGAACGTGCTCGAGGTGACCGACGCCTCCGGGTCGTATCTGCTGAGCGATCTCGGTGAGCTGGTGCCCGCCCGGCTGACCGCGGGCCGGCCCACCGCGCCGAAGGAGGCGACGGGCGCGGAGGCGCTGCGCACCTGGGCGCCGTTCGCCTGTTCGCTGGGCGAGGTGCGCGCGCAGGGCGTGCGGTCGGTGAACGCCTGGGCGTACGCGCGCCAGCCGCTGCCCGGCGCGAGCGGGCAGGCGGGGTGGGTGTGCACGCGCGCCGACACCTGGCGGGGCGGCGGGAGCCGGGTGCTGGCCCAGTTCCACACGCCGGGCGGGCTGTTCGGAGCGGTCACGGCGCGGGCCGGGGATGTTCCGGCCTGCGGTCCGCGGGACCCGCATGTGCTGGCCGGGGTGCTGTGGAAGTCGGGGGCGGGCGCCTGGTACCTGCTCGCCGCCGGCGACAAGGACACCGTGTCGGTGCGGACGTCGGGCGGGGTGAGCGGGTCCGGCAAGGGCAACCTGCTGGCCGTACCGGCGAAGCAGGGCGCGCGGGCCGAACTGGAGGGGACGCTGGAGGGCGGGCGGTCGATCCACGGGCTGGGCTGAGGAGTCGCGCGCGGCGGTGAGGGAGGTCGTGGCCGTGGCGGAGCGGGTGCCGTGGCACTGCCGGGCCCCTCGGACTCGTGCGCCGGGGTCGCTGCGCCACCTGCCGGCAGCGGCTGCCCGCGGGCGAGGTGGGGCACCGGGACGAGTCGCTGACCGACGCGGCCGTGGCGACTCGATGGCGCTCTGTGTGTCCGGGCCCCGGACTCACCGTCTGGTCCCCGGCATGTGAGAGATCCCGTACGAACACCGTGGCCGGTCCGTTCCGTTCGCGTCCGGATTCGATCGGTAAGGTGTTCGTATGACTACCGGGGTTCGTCGAAGAATGGGCGTGGAGGAGCGGCGGCAGCAGTTGATCGGCGTCGCTCTCGAACTGTTCGCCCGCCGTTCCCCCGACGAGGTCTCCATCGACGAGATAGCCGTGGCCGCGGGCATCTCGCGGCCGCTCGTCTATCACTACTTCCCCGGAAAACTCAGCCTGTACGAGGCCGCGTTGAAGCGGGCCTCGGATGATCTGGCGAGCCGGTTCGTCGAGCCGCGCGAGGGGCCGCTGGGAGCCCGGCTGCTGCGGGTGATGCGCCGGTACTTCGATTTCGTCGACGCGCACGGCCCCGGCTTCTCGGCCCTGATGCGCGGCGGCCCGGCGGTCGGCTCCTCCACCACGAACGCGCTCATCGACTCCGTGCGCCAGGCCGCCTACGAGCAGATCCTCTCGCATCTGGAGGTCGCCGAGGCGCCCGCGCGGCTCGAACTGATCGTCCGCTCCTGGATCTCGCTCGCCGAGGCGACCGCGCTGATCTGGCTGGACGGGCGGCGCATCCCGCGCGAGGAGCTGGAGGTCAAGCTCGTGCGCGACTTCGCCGCCCTCACCGCCGTCACCGCCGCCTACGACGAGGAACTGCGCGCCCTGCTGCGGCCGGTCCTGGGCGAGGAACCGGCCGACGGCCCGTTCGGCGACCTGATGACCCGGCTGATCGCGCTGGCCTCGCAGGACGGGCCGGACCCGGCCTAGAGCGTGTCCTCGTACTTGCGGTACGACGGGTCGAGGTCGCGCACCTCGGCCGAGGCGTGCAGGGCCAGTTCCGGCACGGGCTTCACGTGCTGCCGGAGCAGTTCCAGGACCGTCTCGGTGAGCTTGGCCTTGGTCTCCTCGGTGCGGCCGGCCAGCAGTGCGATGTGGACGTGCACGATGGCGTGGCCCTCGGTGTCGGGGCCGACGGTGGCGTCCTCGGTGCGGCGGAAGCGCGTCTTGCAGGCCGGCGGCTTCGCGGCCGCGATCTCGACCACGGCCTGGTGCAGCGCGGTGGCGAAGCCGGGCCGGTCGAAGTCCCCGGCGAGCCGGTCGGAGTAGTCGACGGTGATCTGCGGCATGGGCACCCTTTCTGCACGGCCCGGTGGTGGGCGTCGGAGGCCAGCCTATTGCGCGAGCCGCGGCGCCGGCACGGCGATGTCGTCCTCACGGTCGTGGCCGAAGCGGGCTCCTCGGTCGTGACCGAAGCAGTCGAGCGGGGTGTCGCGCAGGGCGTCCCTGCCGGGCAGCGCGCGGGTGGGGGGCGCGGTGTTCCCTCGACCCGGCGAGGTGGTGCCGGAGGATCCGGTCCAGCCGTTCGGCGAGCACGGGCGGGTCGTTCTCGTCGGCACGGCGGGCGCGCGGCGCCTGCCGGATCCCGCCCGTGACGGCGGCCGCCTCCGGCGAGTGCCCGGACGTGCCGCCACCGGCGGCCGCCCGCCCCCGTAGCCTCCCGCGCACACCGGTGGAGCAGACCCCGTTCGGGGCTGCTCCACCGAGGTCATGCGTCGGTCAGGGGGTGCGGGTGAACACGGCGACGGTGCGCGCGGGAACGGTGAAGGTGCCGGTCCGTGCCGCGTAGGCCGCGGTCCTGACGGTGGTGTCGGTACCGGCGGCCTGCACCGGGTGCAGGCGGTAGCCGGTCCCGGCGAGCGCGTCGACCCGCTGCTCCTGTGCGTCGGGCGTCGCGTTGAACACGACGACCAGGTCACCGAGTTCCATGGTGATCACGCCGGGGGTCTCGTCCTTGCCGGACAGCGGGAAGGAAAGCGCCGACTGCACCCGTGCGGCCGTGCCGAGGGAGAACGCCTTCTCCGTCGTACGGATCCTCAGCAGGTCCCGGTACGCGGCGGAGGCGCCGTCGATCTGGGCGCAGCCGACACCGACCTTGGTCAACAGCGGCTTGGCGTAAGCCCACTTGGCGGCGTTGTCGGCGGCCGGGGGCAGTCCGCGGGCGAAGCCGTTGCCGTCGGCGCAGTTCCAGTGGATCGCGTTGAACCAGTCGCCGCTGTCGAAGGAGTTGCGGTCCAGGGATTTGGAGCGCAGCAGGTCGGTGCCGGCCTGGGAGAGCGCCGGGCCCTGCGAGAGGGTGGCCGTCGCCATCGCCAGGACCTGCATGCGGGCCCGGTCGGAGGCGGAGGTGTCCGCCGGGAGCTTGAAGGCGAGGGCGTCGAACAGCGACTCGTTGTCGTGGGCGTCGGCGTAGGCGAGGGCGTCGCCGGGGGCGTCCGCGTAGCCGGCCGGGGCGCCGTTGTAGTCGACCTGGGCCCCGGTGACCTCTTCACCGCCGGTGTCGGTGAACCGGTAGGCGGCGAGGTTGCCGCTCAGTCCCACCTTGATCAGGTCCTGGTAGTGCAGCAGGCGGGCCTTCTGCTCGGCCGGGGTGCCGTTGGCCGTGGAGGAGTTGGGGTCGGTGTAGAGGCCGGACGCGAAGCCCTGGACGCCCGGGTCCTCGTCGAAGGGACCGCCGCCGCGGACGGCGTCACGGGCGCGGTCGGAGAAGGTGGCGATGCCCGTCCCGGCCATGTTCTTCTGCGTGGCCTGGACGAAGCGGGCGTCGTCGGCGACCTCGCCGAAGTTCCAGCCCTCGCCGTACAGGATGATCTTCTTGCCGTCGACGCCGTCCTCGGCGAGGGTCAGCGCGTCCAGCGCCTTCCTGACGGCGAGGATGTTGGCCTTGGGGTGGTGGCCCATGAGGTCGAAGCGGAAGCCGTCGACCTTGTACTCCCTGGCCCAGGTGACGATGGAGTCGACGACGAGTTTGCCCATCATGGCGTTCTCGGTGGCCGTGTTGGCGCAGCAGGTGCTGGTGGCGACCGAGCCGTCGGCCAGCAGCCGCTGGTAGTAGCCGGGCACCACCTTGTCGAGCACGCTGGTGGACGCCTGTCCGGCGGCGGCGGTGTGGTTGTAGACGACGTCCATGACGACCCGCAGGCCGTCCTGGTTCAGTGCCTTGACCATCTCGCGGAACTCGACGGTACGGGCCGTGCCGTCGGGGTCGGTGGCGTAGGAGCCCTCGGGGACCGTGTAGTGGTAGGGGTCGTACCCCCAGTTGTAGGCGTCCTTGGCGGCGGCCTCGGCGACGCACTCCTGCTGCTTGTCGGAGTCGGCCGGGTAGGAGGCGAGGTCGCAGTCGGCGCTCTCCTGGTCGGCCCTCTTCTCGGGGATGGTGGCGATGTCGAAGGCGGGCAGGAGGTGGACGTAGGACGTGCCCGACCTCGCCAGCTCACGCAGGTGCTTCGTGCCGTCGCTGTCCTGGTCGGTGAAGGCGAGGTAGGTGCCGGGGCCGGCGGCCGTGCGGTCGGCGACGGAGAAGTCCCGCACGTGCAGTTCCTGGATCTGGGCGTCCTGGAGGGGGACGGCCGCGGGCTTCGTCAGCTTCGCCCAGCCCTTGGGCGCGAGGGCTCTGTCGTCCAGGTCGACGACCAGGCTGCGCTCGGAGTCCGCGGTCAGGGCGACCGAGTAGGGATCGGTGACCTTGTTGGTGACGACCTGGCGGACGCTGGGCGCCCACACCGTGACGGCGTACCGGTAGGGCTTGTTCTTCCAGGATCTGGGGCCGGTGACGGACCAGACGCCGGTGGAGTCGTTCCGCCTCATCCTGACGGTGGAGCCGTCGAGTTCCAGGGACACGTTCTGCGCGGTCGGCGCCCAGACCGCCAGGGTGGGACGGCCGTCGCGGAACGTCGGGCCGAGGTCGGCCCGCAGGGCGCTCGCGTGGAGGTCGTCGAGGACGCCCGCCATCTGCACGCCGGTGGCCGCGAGCACGGCTCCGTTCGCGGCCCGCTGGGAGGCGACGACCTGGCCCCGCAGGGCATCACGTACGCGGTCGCGGTCACGTGGGTCGACGGTCCACGCGGTGGAGTTCCCCAGGTGCGGGAACTTCGCCTTCTGGGCGTCGGTGAGCGTGCTCCTGGCCAGCCGCAGCCAGCGCTGGTCGGCGCCAGTGAGCGTGCCGTCCTTCGCCGTGATCGAGCCGGTGCGGGAGTACGGCAGCTGGGTGGAGGCGGCCGCGTCGGAGCCGTTCCAGACGAGGGTGTTCCGGTCGATCCAGACCGCCTTGGAGGTGGTCAGGTCCAGGGCGGCGGCGGAACCGGCCGGTTGCGGCAGGAGGTACTTCTCCTGGCCGTCGAGGAGCCACACCTCGTGGCCGTTCGCCGTGAGGTCCAGCGACTGGTCGGTGGGGAGGTCCTTCTCGTCACCGTTGTGGAGGATGTAGCCGAGGCTCGTGGCGCCCTCGGTGAGCGGTACCTCGAAGACCGCGCCGTAGCTGTCGGTCCGCGCCGGCTTCAGCGGGTTGGACCACTCGGTGGGGTGCGCGGCGCCCGTCCAGGTGTGCAGACCCCAGCCGTCGTAGTCGCCGTCGGCGCGGTGGTAGTGCAGGACGGCCTTGGTCCTGTCCTGCGCCGGGTGGGCGGGCCGTTCGGTGAGGACGGTCTCCTTGCCCTGTTCGATCCAGATCTCGCCGGTCTGCGTGACGTCGATCGTGCGGTCGGCGGAGACGTCCTTCTCGCCCTGCCCGTCGATCACCAGGAAGCCCACTGCGGACGCGCCCGGCTTCAGCTTGACGTAGGCGAAGGCGCCGTACGCGTCGCGTCCGGTGAAGGGGTGGCTGTCCGGCCAGTTCGTCGACTCCCCGTCGGCGAGGTCGCCCCAGGCGTACAGGCCCCAGTTCGCGTAGTCGCCGTCGGTGCGCTTGTAGTGGACGATCGCGTGGTCGCGGGAGGAGGCGGTGGGGGTCTCGGGCGCGGGCGGGGTGCCGGTGGTGGACTCGGCGGTCGTGCTCGCCGTGCGCCCGGCCGAGTCGATCACGACGGCCTTGTAGCGCAGGGCGGTGCCGGGGGGCACGTCCTCGCCGATGACCTGCGTGACCTTGTAGGGGGCGTGGTCGGCGGAGCCCAGTGTCCGCCATCTCCCGTTGCCGACCTGGGCGGCGAAGACGACCCTGTCGAGCGGTCCGCCTCCCCCGACCTCGGCGCTCGGCTCGACGGTGCCGGTGGCGCCCGCGGCCGGGGCCTCGAGGGTGACGGTCGGCTCGGTGGCCGGTGCGGCGAGCTTGCCGGCCGCCTTGAGGACGACGGTCGCGCCCGCCGGAACGGTCAGGGTGATCTTCTTGCCGGTGTCGGAGGTGATGGTCCGGGAGGTGCCGTAGACGCCGTCGAAGCGCATGCTCGCCGAAGCGGTCGGGAAGGTCGCCGACTTCGCCTCGCTCGCGTTGTTGAAGGCGACGACGTACTCGGTGCCGGTCTTCGCGTCCGTGCGGGAGAAGGCGTAGACGCCCGCGCCGTCCGCCGCGTACCGCTCGGTCTGGATGCCGTCGGTGAGGGCCGGGTGGGCCTTGCGGAGCCGGGAGAGGGCGCTGATCTGCCGGTAGAGCGGGGCGCCGGTGTCGTAGGCGTCGCTCGCGTGGGTGCGGTCGGTGCCGATCTCGTCGTCGTCGAGGTAGTCGGCGGTCTTGGAGGCGAACATCGTCTGGCGGGCGTCCTTGTCGCCGCCCGCGCCGGTGAAGCCCTGTTCGTCGCCGTAGTAGACGACGGGGTTGCCGCGGCTGAGGAACATCAGCTCGTTGGCGAGCCGGCCCTTGGCGAGGAGTTCGGCGTCCGTGGCCTTCGGGTTGTCCTGGGTGAGGAAGTGGCCGACCCGCCCCATGTCGTGGTTGCCGAGGAAGGTGACCTGCTCGTACGCGTTGGCCTTGTCGGTGGTGTACCGGTAGTCGTCACCGAAGACGGAGGCCAGCTTCCTGGCGCTGCCGCCCTGGGAGGCGTAGTGGCGGGCCGCCTCCTGGAAGGGGAAGTCGAGGGTGGCGTCGAGCCGGCCCTGGGTGACGTACGGGGAGGTGACGGCGGTGTCGGCGGAGTAGACCTCGCCGAACATGAAGAAGTCGTCGCGGCCCCGCTTCGCCGCGTAGGCGTCGAGGGCCGTCGCCCACCGGGTCCAGAACTCCATGTCGACGTGCTTGACGGTGTCGATGCGGAAGCCGTCGACGTCGAAGTCCCGCACCCAGCGCTGGTAGATCCTCTCCATGCCGCGGACGACCTCGGGTCGCTCGGTCCACAGGTCGTCGAGACCGGAGAAGTCGCCGTACGTCGAGCTCTCGCCGGCGAAGGTGGAGTCGCCCCGGTTGTGGTACATCGTGGGGTCGTTGAGCCAGGAGGGAACCTTGAGGTTCCTGTTCGCCGCCGCCACCGTGGGCGTGCGCGGGAACGAGTCGGTGTCCACCTCGGGGAAGTCCTCCGTGCCCGCGTGGTCGGCGTCGTCGAAGGGCTCGCCGTCCTCGGTCAGGTACGGGAAGGCGCCCTTGGCGAGGTAGCCGTAGGACTTCTCCTCGTAGTCGACGACGTCGGCGGTGTGATTGGTGATGACGTCGAAGAAGACCTTCATCCCCTTGGCGTGCGCCTTGTCGATGAGGGTTTCGAGGTCCTCGTTGGTGCCGAAGTGCGGATCGACCTGGGTGAAGTCGGTGATCCAGTAACCGTGGTAACCGGCTGAGGCGTCGTTTCCGGTGCCCTGGACGGGCTGGTTCTTGAAGAGGGGCGCCATCCACAGGGCGGTGGTGCCGAGGCCCTTGATGTAGTCGAGGCGCCGGGTCAGGCCCTTGAGGTCACCGCCCTGGTAGAAGCCCTTGTCGGTGGGGTCGTAGCCGGTCGCGAGGCGGGAACCGGTGAGGCCGCCCCTGTCGTTGGCGGTGTCGCCGTTGGCGAAGCGGTCCGGCAGGACGAAGTAGAACTGCTCGCGGGTGAGGTCGTGCCGGGCGGCGGTCTTCGCCAGCGCCGCGTCGGAGGGTGGCGGGGGCGGGGTGGCGGCACGGGCCGCGAGGGGCTGCACGAGGGCTGCCGCGAGGGCGGCCGCGGTGACCGCGGCGACCCGTCCGGCACGGGCGGTGCGGCGCGTCCCGGGCGCCGGCCATCTCGGTGTCACAGGTGTGAACTCCTTGCGATTACGGCTCATTGGGTCCGACCCCTGCGCCGGGGACGACTGCGTCGCCGGGCGCCGGCGCGACCGTATCCCCGAGGAAAGGCTTACAGCAAGGGTCATGAAAGAGCTGGTAAGAAATTTCATGACCCTTGCTGCCGCGAGGTCAGCAGCTCGACTTGCCCGCGTAGATCGCCAGCGCGGTGTGCGCGCCGAGGGTCGCGGTGAACCGGCCGCTCGAATCGACCGTCACCGCGGTGTTGTTCTGCACGTTGCAGTACGTCCCGGCGGACAGCGAGGTCTGGAAGGTCCGGCTCAGGGAACCGCTCTCGTGGTTGATCACGACATAGCCCTTGGAGCCCCTGCCGAAGGCGATCGCGTCACCGCCGTTGTCCCACCAGCCGGTCACCGACTGGCCTCGGGTGGCGTTGCGGAAGGCGACCATGCGCTGGATCTCGGGCCAGGCGTGCTGGCACTTCCAGCCGTTCTGCCAGCAGGCGTTCACCGAGCCGCCGTTGGGCGGACCGGCGTCCACGTCCGACCACTCGTAGCCGGAGTTGATGTCCGGGGCGCCGTAGGGCCAGGCCAGCATGAAGACGTTGGCCATCGTGTAGGTGGCGCCGTCCTTGTAGCTGAGCGTGGAGCCGTTGCGCTCGGTGTCGTGGTTGTCGACGAAGACCCCGGCGACGGAACCGTTCAGGTAGCCCCAGCTCTCGCCGTAGTTCTTCAGGTACGCGAGGTTCTCGTTGTTGAAGACCCGCTTGAGGTCGTAGGCGTACCGGAACTCCTGGACGTCGCCGTTGGCCGTGTACTCGGCGGGCTGGACGGCCTCGCCGCTGCCGTGGATGACCTCCTGCTTCCAGTAGGCGTTCGGGTTGGTCAGCCGGGACTTGATGTCGGCGAGGTCGGCGGTGTCGATGTGCTTGGCCGCGTCGACGCGGAAGCCGTCGACGCCGAGGGTCAGCAGGTCGTTGAGGTACCCGGCGATCGTCTTGCGGACGTGGTCCTCGCCGGTGTCCAGGTCGGCGAGGCCGACCAGTTCGCACCGCTGGACGTTCCAGCGGTTGGTGTAGTCGGTGATCTGGGAGGTGCAGTCGTCGAAGTCGTACGAGGAGTAGAGGCCGGGGTAGTTGTACTTCGTGTACGACGAGCCGCCGGTGCCGGTGCCGCCGCCCGCGGACATGTGGTTGATGACGGTGTCCACGACGACCTTCACACCCGCCGCGTGGCAGGTGTTCACCATGTTCCGGAAGGCCGTGCGGTCGCCCAGACGCCCCGCGATCCTGTAGCTGACCGGCTGGTACGACGTCCACCACTGCGCGCCTTGTATGTGCTCGGCGGGCGGGGAGACCTGCACGTATCCGTAGCCGGCGGGGCCGAGGGCGGTGGTGCACTCCTTGGCCACGGAGGCGAAGTTCCACTCGAAGAGGACGGCGGTGACGTCCTTGGTGCCGGGCGGGGACGCCTGCGCCAGCGTCGGGGTCATGACAAGGACGGCGGCCGCGAGGGCGAGTGCCCCGGAGAGGGTTCTGCGTGCCATGTGGGGTTCCTTCGACGTTGAAGGTTCTTGCTGCAAGATTCCAGCAACCTTGCGGTGACGCAGATGTTAAAGGCCCGCCACCTGAAAAGGCAGCGGGCCGGATGAAGTTGATGCAAGAAGTTTCGCGGCCGTCAGGCCGTGGTGAACCACACCGTCGTGTCCGCGGGCACCTTCGCCTCGCCGTCCACCTCGGTCAGCTCATCACTGGCGAGCAGGACACGGCCGTACGCCGGGGTCGTCACCGACTCGCCGGTGGTGTTGGCGACGCACACGAACGCGCCGCGCCGGAAGGCCAGGACGCCCTCGGGGGCGCGCAGCCACTCCACCGAGTCGCCGGCGCCGAGGTCCGGCCGGGACCGGCGCAGCGCCAGCGCCGAGCGGTACAGCTCCAGCGTCGAGCCGACTACGCCCTGCTGTGCCTGGACGCTCAGCTCGCCCCATCCCGCGGGCTGCGGCAGCCAGCTCCCGCCGTCGCCGAAGCCGTACGACGAGCCCTCGCGAGTCCACGGGATCGGCACCCGGCAGCCGTCGCGGAAGCCGTCCTGGCCGGCGCCCCGGAAGTACGCCGGGTCCTGGCGCACCTCGTCGGGCAGGTCGACGACGTCCGGCAGCCCCAGCTCCTCGCCCTGGTAGACGTACGCCGAGCCGGGCAGCGCCAGCATCAACAGGCTGGCCGCGCGGGCGCGCCTGAGCCCCAGCGCGCGGTCGCCCGCCGTGCGGATCTGCGTGCCGAGACCGGGCGGGTTGGCGAAGCGGGTGGCGTGCCGGGTGACGTCGTGGTTGGACAGGACCCAGGTGGCGGGGGCGCCCACCGGGCGCATGGCCTCCAGGGTGCGGTCGACGACCCGGCGCAGCTCCTCGGCGTCCCACTCCGTGGCCAGGTACTGGAAGTTGAAGGCCTGGTGCAGCTCGTCGGGACGGACGTAGTTGGCGGTCCGCTCGACGGTCGGGGTCCACGCCTCGGCCACGAAGATGCGCTCGCCCGCGTACTCGTCCAGGACCAGCCGCCACTGCCGGTAGACCTCGTGCACGCCGTCCTGGTCGAAGAACGGCATGACATCGTTGCCCAGCAGCTTGAGCTGGTCGCGGGAACCCAGGTCGGGCAGGCCCTCCGCCTTCACCAGGCCGTGCGCCACGTCGATGCGGAAGCCGTCGACGCCCATGTCGAGCCAGAACCGCAGGATGGAGCGGAACTCGTCGCCGACCGCCGGGTGTTCCCAGTTGAAGTCGGGCTGCTCGGGCGCGAAGAGGTGCAGGTACCACTCGCCGGGCGTGCCGTCGGGCTCGGTGATCCGGGTCCAGGCCGGGCCGCCGAAGATGGACTCCCAGTCGTTGGGCGGCAGTTCGCCGTCCGCGCCCTTGCCGGGGCGGAAGTGGTAGCGGTCGCGCAGCGGGGAGCCGGGGCCCTCGGCGAGCGCCCGCTTGAACCACTCGTGCTGGTCGGAGGAGTGGTTGGGGACCAGGTCGACGATGATCCTGAGGCCCAGTCCGTGGGCGTCGCGGATCAGGGCGTCGGCGTCCAGCAGGTTGCCGAACATCGGGTCGACGGCCCGGTAGTCGGCGACGTCGTAGCCGGCGTCGGCCTGGGGCGAGGCGTAGAAGGGGCTGAGCCACACGGCGTCCACGCCGAGGTCGCGCAGGTAGGGGAGACGGGAGCGTACGCCCTCCAGGTCACCCATGCCGTCGCCGTTGCTGTCGGCGAAACTGCGCGGGTACACCTGGTAGATGACCGCGTCCCGCCACCAGTCGCCGCGGTGCGCGACGGTGGCGACGGCCGGGGCGGGTCGGGTGGTCGGGGCCGGGGCGGCGGTGTGCTGCTGACTCATGGCTTCCTTGATGCGGTGGGGGTCCCCCGCTCGAGCGAGGTCGGGAGGGGGAGGAGTCATCGGGTTCGGGCGGGTGCGGCGGTGGATGACGAGGCGGCCGCGGTCACAGCGGGGTCGGATGGTGACCGCGGCCGCCTCGGGTCTTCGAGGGGCGGCGTCCCGAAGGGGGCGCCGGGCTGCGTCGGCCTGCGGCCTCCGCCGCGTGGCAGCGGCCGGCCACGGCGGGTCCGCGGCCGGTCGGCGACGGTCGCGCTCCCGGCGGAGCCTCACCCCTTCGTGCCGCCCGCGGTGAGGCCGGCCACCAGGTTCTTCTGCACGAGGTAGAAGAACGCGGAAACCGGTATCGCGATCAGCACGGCGGTGGCGGCCATCAGGTTGCGCTGGGCGTCGTGCTCGCTGACGAAGCTCTGGAGTCCGACGGCGAGGGTGTACTTCTCGTCGTCCAGCAGGAACGTGGTGGCGAAGGCGACCTCGCCGAAGGCGGTGATGAAGCTGTAGAACGCGGCCACCGCGAGGCCCGGCTTGGCGAGCGGAAGGATCAGCCGCGCGAAGGTGCCGAAGGGGGTCAGCCCGTCGACCCGGCCGGCCTCGTCGATCTCGAACGGAATGGTGTCGAAGTACCCCTTGAGCAGCCAGGCGCAGTACGGCACCGCGGTCGAGCAGTAGACCAGGATGAGGCCCAGGTAGGTGTCGATGAGCTGGAGGTCCGACAGGATCTGGTACATCGGCACCATCAGCACGGCCACCGGGAACATCTGGGTCACCAGCAGCACCCACATGAACTTCCGGTAGCCGGGGAAGCGCATGCGGGACACCGCGTAACCGGTGGTGGCGGCGATCAGCACGCCGATCACCGTGGTGCCCAGCGACACGATCAGCGAGCTCTTGAGCCAGTCGAAGAAGTTCGTGTTCTGGAGGACGAACGAGTAGTTGTCGAAGGTCATCTTCGACCAGATGCGCCCGGGGTGGAGGTAGTCGTCCTTGTCCGGTCCCAGGGAGAGGTAGACCAGCCAGGCGATGGGGAACAGCGCGATCAGGCAGGCGGCGGTCAGCACGCCGTGCGAGGCGAGCGAGGTGACGACTCCCCGCCTGCCGCGCCCCCGGCCCTTGCCGGGGCCGGCCGCGGGCCGCTGCTCGGTCACGTCGGCGGAGGTCTCGACGGTGGTGGTACTCATGGGGACTCCTGCCTCAGATCGCGAGCTGCTGCTCGTCGCGGTTCAGCCAGCGGCGGTAGAACGAGGTGAAGACGATCAGGATGGCCAGCAGCAGGATGCCGTAGGCGGCCGACTGGGCGAAGTCACGCGGCTGCTGTCCGAAGCCGAGGTAGTACGCCCAGGTGACGAGGATCTGGGCGTCCGGCGCGGTGGTGCCGAACAGCAGGAAGATCACGGCGAACTGGTTGAAGGTCCAGATGATGCCGAGGAGCACGACGGTCGAGCTGACCGACCGCAGGCCGGGCAGGGTGACGTAGCGGAACCGCTGCCAGGCGTTGGCGCCGTCCATCTCGGCGGCCTCGTAGAGGGAGGAGTCGATGGACTGGAGGCCGCCGAGCAGGGAGACCATCATGAACGGCACACCGCACCAGGTGTTGACCATGATCGCGGCGAAGCGCTGCCAGAACGTGTCCTCCAGCCACAGCGGCGTCGGCAGGTGCAGGCTCTCCAGAGCGGAGTTGATGATGCCGCCGTCGGAGAGCATGAACCGCCAGCCGAAGACGGTGACGAAGGTCGGCACCGCCCAGGGCAGGACCAGGATCAGCCGGTAGAAGGTGCGGCCGCGCAGCTTCTGGTTGAGCAGGAGGGCCAGGCCGAGACCGATGGTGTAGTGCAGCGTCACACAGGCGGCGGTCCAGACGATCGTCCAGATGAAGTGGGACCAGAAGCGGTCGTAGGCGGTTTCGCCCCACAGGATGTCGGCGTAGTTGTCCAGGCCGATGAACCTGTAGGTGGCCTCGATCTCGTTGACGCCGATGGTGCGGGCCGTGTTGAGGCTGTTGGCGTCGGTGAGGGTGAGGTACATGCCGTACCCGAGGGGGTACAGCACGAGGACGCCGAGGACGACCACCACGGGGGCGATCATGACGTAGGCGTACCAGTGCTTCTGGTGACCGTGCTTCAGGCGCTGACCCAGCCCGCGGCGCGGGGCGTCACCGCGGCGCTTGCCGGTCGCGCGGTCGATGGCGACTGTCATGGTTCGACACCTTCTGGAAATTCGAAGATCTGGGGCGGGCTGGGGTACAGGCCGGTGGCCGCCGGATCACTCCCCCCCTGTGCGCAGGGTGATCCGACGGCCTCCCGGGGCTCACTTGCTGAAGTCGGGCACCAGCTTGGCGATGGCGGTCTCGGCGTTGCTCAGGCCCTTGTCGAGGGACTCCTTGCCGCCCGCGATCTTGGGCAGTTCGGTGTCCAGGGGGCCCCACAGGGAGCTGTACTCCGGCAGTGCCGGACGCGGCTGGGCGGCGGACAGCACGGTCTGGTAGCCGGCGATGCCCGGGTCGGCCTTGACCTCGGCGGTGTAGGCGTCGTCGCGCGTCGGCAGCGTGGAGTTCTTCTGCGCGATGGTCGCCTGGGCCTTCGCGGAGGTCATGAAGTTGACGAACTTCAGCGCGGCCTTCTGGTGGGCGGCGTCCGAGCCGGCGTAGACCGAGAGGTTGTGGCCGCCCGTCGGGGCGCCCGCCTTGCCGGTGGAGCCGGCCGGGACGGTGGCGATGCCCAGGTTGTTCTTGTCCGTGAAGGCCGAACCCTTGTAGAAGTTCGTGATCTCCCAGGGGCCCTGGACGATCGCGGCGACCTTGCCGTTGACGAACGCGTCCTGGATGTGGGCGTAGGCGTCGGCGGTGGTGTCCGCCTTGTGCAGGCCCTTGCCGTCGAACAGGCCGAGCCAGGTGCCGTACGCCTTCTTCGCCTCCGCCGAGTTGACGGTGATCTTCTTGCCCTCGGCGTCGACGGTGTCGGTGCCCTCGCCGTAGAGGAAGGACTGGGCGTAGTAGGCCTGGGTGGAGCCCCAGTAACCGTCGACGCCGGTCTTGTCCTTGATCGTGGCGGCGGCCTTCTTCAGGTCGTCCCAGCTCTTGGGCGCCTCGGTGATGCCGGCCTTGGCGAAGAGGGCCTTGTTGTAGACGAGCGCGAGGGTGTCGGTGACGATCGGCACGCCGTACGTCTTGCCCTCGTACTTCGCCTGCTCGATCAGGTTCGGCTTGAACTTGGCCTGGTCGGCGAGGGCCTCGGTGCCGTCCAGCGGCAGGAAGAAGCCCTTCTTGGCGAAGGCGGGGGTCCAGCCGACCTCCGAGCGCAGCACGTCCGGGGCGCCCTTGGAACCGGCGGCGGTGTCGAACTTGTTCTGCGCCTGGTCGAACTGGACGTTGACGTACTTGACCTTGACGTCCTTGTTGGCGGCCTCGAACTCCTTGACGAGGGCCTGGTACGTCGGCGCCTCGTTGGTGCCGTTGGAGGTGTCCCACCAGGTGATGGTGACCGGACCGTCGGCCGAGTCGCCGCCGTCGTCACTGCCGCCGCAGGCCGTCGCCGCGAGGGCGAGGGACGCCACCAGCGCGGTGGCCGCTATGCCACGCCGCATTGAGTTCTCCTTGAGGGTGAAAGCCCGTGTAGCTCAGGGAGCGGCCCCGTCCGCCGCCCCTGACGACTTGCCGACCGCGCCGTTGCCGCCGTCGGGCGTCCAGAACGTAACAGCGATGTAAGCGTTGCGAAAGACCTTGCAGAAAAGATGTGCAAGAGATCTCCGAAGTTATTCGGGCGTGATCTCACAGCGACCGTCATGAGACGCTTCTTTTCAACGGTGGAGCGGCCAGGGGCTGGTTGTGCAAGACTCTGCAAGCTCTTGCCATCACTTTCACGAGGGAGCGCGATGACGCAGCAGCCCGGCCGGAGCCGGCCAACAGGTCGCCCGCGGCGCCCGTTCGGTGTGCAAGGGGACACCTGGCCGGTACAGTCCACCCCTGTGACCACACGGCTTGCCGACATCGCCGCGCAGGCGGGGGTGAGCGAAGCGACCGTCAGCCGCGTCCTCAACGGGAAGCCCGGCGTCGCCGCCACCACCCGCCAGTCCGTGCTCGCCGCTCTGGACGTCCTGGGCTACGAGCGCCCCGTCCGCCTGCGCCAGCGCAGCGCCGGCCTGGTCGGCCTGATCACCCCCGAGCTGGAGAACCCCATATTCCCGGCCCTGGCCCAGGTCATCGGCCAGGCGCTGACCCGTCAGGGCTACACCCCGGTCCTCGCCACCCAGACCCCGGGCGGCTCCACCGAGGACGAGCTGACCGAGATGCTGGTGGACCGCGGGGTCGCCGGCATCATCTACGTCTCCGGGCTGCACGCGGACACC
Organism: Streptomyces sp. NPDC033216; assembly: GCF_055577115.1. Lineage (NCBI taxonomy): Bacteria > Bacillati > Actinomycetota > Actinomycetes > Kitasatosporales > Streptomycetaceae > Streptomyces > Streptomyces sp. NPDC033216. The sequence continues at coordinate 90,158 of NZ_JBVIQK010000001.1, forward strand.
ACCGCCGACATGCAGCGCTACGAGCAGCTGCGCGCGCAGGGCGTCCCCTTCGTCCTCGTCGACGGCTTCTCCCCCAAGGTGCAGGCGCCGTTCATCTCCCCCGACGACCGGGCGGCGATGATCCTGGCGGTCACCCACCTCGCGTCGCTCGGCCACGCCCGGATCGGCCTGGCGCTCGGTCCGAAGCGCTTCGTCCCGGTGCAGCGCAAGATCGAGGGCTTCGTCCGCGCCATGCAGGACACCCTCGGACTGGACGCGGAGACGGTCGAGCGGGACCTGGTCCAGCACTCCCTCTACACGCTGGAGGGCGGCCAGGCCGCCACCATGGCCCTCATCGACCGGGGCTGCACGGCGGTGGTCTGCGCCAGCGACATGATGGCCCTGGGCGCGATACGGGCGGCCCGGCAGAGCGGTCTGTCCGTCCCCCACGACATCTCCGTCGTCGGCTTCGACGACTCCCCGTTGATCGCCTTCACCGACCCGCCCCTGACGACGGTCCGCAAGCCGGTCCCCGCGATGGGCCAGGCCGCGGTGCGCACACTGCTGGAGGAGATCGGCGGTACGCCCGCCCCCCACAGCGAGTTCGTGTTCATGCCGGAGCTGGTGGTCCGCGGCTCGACGGCCTCGGCGCCCGGAGAGCGGAAGCGGCCGTAGGGCGTGCGAGCCCGCGCGGGGCAGTACCTGCGCGGCATCCCCGGGGGTCCCCCGGTGGCCGAACATGCGGGCCCTGTCGGACCAGGGGATGATCGGAGGAGAAGGCTTCTCTGGCAGACTCTGTGTCCATGGGTGAACCGACCGTGACGTCAGTGGAAGGCCGTGAACAGGCCGTTCCGGCGCCTGTCACGGCCGTACAAGACCCGGGTCCGATGCGGCGCCTGCGCACTCCGCGCCGCCCGCGCCTCTGGTTCGAGATGCTCCTGATCGCGGTGAGCTACTGGACGTACTCGCTCATCCGCAACGCGGTCCCGGAGCAGCGGGCCCAGGCCCTTCGCAACGCCGACTGGATCTGGCGGACGGAGCACCATCTCGGCCTCGCCTTCGAGGAGTCCGTCAACCACGCCGTGAACTCGGTGACCTGGCTCATCGTCGGCATGAACTACTACTACGCCACGCTGCACTTCGTGCTGACCCTGGGCGTCCTGGTCTGGCTCTACCGCGCCCACCCCGGCCGGTACTCGGGCGCGCGCCTGACCCTGTTCGCCACCACGGCCGTGGCGCTGGTCGGTTACTACCTGTATCCACTCGCCCCGCCACGTCTGATGAACGGCAACGCCTTCGTCGACACGGTGGTCGTCCACCAGACCTGGGGCTCGATGGCCTCAGGCGACCTCAAGAGCATGTCGAACCAGTACGCCGCGATGCCCTCCATGCACATCGGCTGGTCCCTGTGGTGCGGCGTGACGATCTTCGCCCTGGCCAGGGTCCCCTGGGTGCGCGTCCTGGGCCTGCTCTACCCGGCGGCCACCCTGATCGTCATCGTCGCCACGGCCAACCACTTCTGGCTGGACGCGGTGGGCGGCATCATCTGCCTGGGCTTCGGCTACGCGGTCGCCCGACTCTGGTACGGCGCCCTGCCGTACGCCCTGCCGCGACAGCCGCCGCCGAGACCGTAGCCACCACGCGGCAGCCGCCGAAGACCGTACGGAACGGCCGCGGAACCACGGGAGGGGCCGTGGCGGTGCGTGCAGGGTCCGTCGCGCGGCCCGTCTCCGCCAGGTACGACGGTGCGGCACCCCGACCGGCGACGGGCTGGACGCACCGCCAGGGCCCCGACCCACGACGCACCGCACGCGCACCACCACGCCCGACCCGCGACGCACCGCACGCGCACCACCACGCCCGACCCGCGACGCACCGCACGCGCACCACCACGCCCGACCCGCGACGCTCCGCACGCGCGACCCACGACGCACCACCGCATGTGGACCGCAGGCGCGACCCACGCACCGCATGTGGACCGCCGGGGCCCCCGCCCGCCCCACGACGCGCCGCGCGCACCACGCACCGCACCGCACCCCGACCGCCCGCACCACCGCACCGCACCGCACGCACCGCATCCGCAGAAGACGTCACGCTCCGTAGAACAGCGAGTCCACGACCACCCGGGCCCGCCGCGCGGTGCGCCGGTAGTCGTCGAGCATGTCGCCCACATGACCGGGCCCGTACCCCAGATACCGTCCCACGGCGGCCAGCTCGCGAGGATCCGTCGGGAACGTGTCCCCGGCCCGCCCCCGCACCAGCATCACCGCGTTCCGCACCCGGGTGGCCAGCACCCAGGCCTCGTCCAGCGTCGCCGTGTCCTCCTGCGACAACAGCCCGCAGTCCCGGGCCGCGGCCAGCGCCGCGCGCGTGCGCGTGGTCCGCAGTCCCGCCTCCTGCGCCCCGTACCGCAGCTGTAGCAACTGCACGGTCCACTCGACGTCCGACAACCCGCCCGGCCCGAGCTTGGTGTGCAGCTTGGGATCGGCGCCGCGAGGCATCCGCTCCGACTCCATCCGCGCCTTCAGCCGCCGGATCTCCCGTACGGCGTCGTCGCCGAGCCCGGCCCGCGGATACCGCAGCGGGTCGATCAGCTCGACGAACCGCCGCCCCAGCTCCTCGTCGCCGGCGACCGGCTCGGCCCGCAGCAGCGCCTGCGACTCCCACCCCAGCGACCAGCGCCGGTAGTACGCCGCGTACGACTTCAGCGTGCGCACGAGCGGCCCGGACTTCCCCTCCGGCCGCAGGTCGGCGTCGACGAGCAGCGGCGGATCGGCGCTCGGCACCTGCAACAGCCGCCGCATCTCGGCGACGACCGCGTTGGCGGCCCGCCCGGCCTCGTGCTCGTCGACCCCGTCGCGGGGGTCGTGCACGAACAGCACGTCCGCGTCGGACCCGTAACCCAGCTCGTGCCCCCCGAACCGCCCCATCCCGATGATCGCGAACCGGGTGGGCAGCGTGTCGCCCCAGCCTTCCCGTACGACGGCCCGCAGGGTGCCGGCCAGGGTGGCCGCGGTGATGTCGGAGACGGCCCCGCCGACCAGGTCGACGAGGGCGCCCTGGTCGGCCTCGACGGGCTGCGCCTCCGTGCCGTAGGACGCGACGATGTCCGCGGCGGCCGTGCGGAACAGCTCCCGCCGCCGTACCCCGCGCGCCGCGGTCACCCCCTGCACGGCACCGTCGGCGCGACGGACCGCGGCGAGGATCTCCTGCTCCAGATGGGCCCGCCCGCGCGGCGCCAGCCCGCCCGCGTCGCCGTCCCCGAGCAGCGCGACGGCCTCGGGCGCCCGCATCAGCAGGTCGGGGGCGAGCCGCCCGGCCGACAGGACGCGGGCCAGGTTCTCCGCGGCGGCCCCCTCGTCGCGCAGCAACCGCAGATACCACGGGGTCTTCCCCAGGGCGTCCGACACCTTGCGGAAGTTGAGCAGTCCGGCGTCCGGATCGGCGGAGTCGGCGAACCAGCCGAGCAGCACGGGCAGCAGCGTCCGCTGGATCGCCGCCTTGCGGGTCACCCCGGACGCCAGCGCCTCCAGGTGCCGCAGCGCCGCGGCCGGGTCCGCGTATCCGAGCGCGACGAGCCGTTCCCGCGCGGCCGCGGTGCTCAACCGGACCTCGCCGGAGGGGAGTTGGGCCACCGCGTCCAGCAGCGGCCGGTAGAAGAGCTTCTCGTGCAGCCGCCGTACCACGGCTGCGTGCCGCTTCCACTCGCGGTTCAGCTCGGCCACCGGGTCGGTCCGCAGCCCGAGGGACCGTCCGAGGCGCCGCTGATCGCCCTCGTCCTCGGGGACGAGGTGGGTCCGCCGCAGCCGGTACAGCTGGATGCGGTGTTCCATGGACCGCAGGAAGCGGTACGCGGCGTCGAGTTGGACGGCGTCGATGCGCCCGACGTAACCGCCGGTGGCGAGCGCCTGAAGGGCGTCGAGGGTGGTGCCGCTGCGCAGCGACGCGTCGGCCCGCCCGTGCACCAGCTGGAGCAGCTGTACGGCGAACTCGACGTCCCGCAACCCGCCCGGACCGAGCTTGAGTTCACGGTCGACCTCGGCGACAGGGATGTTCTCGACGACCCGCCGCCGCATCTTCTGCACGTCGGCGACGAAGTTCTCCCGCTCGGCGGCCTGCCACACCAGCGGCTCGACGGCGGCGACGTACTCCGCGCCCAGCGCGAGATCCCCGGCGACCGGCCGGGCCTTCAACAGGGCCTGGAACTCCCAGGTCTTGGCCCAGCGCTGGTAGTAGGCGAGGTGGCTGCTGAGCGTCCGCACCAGCGGGCCGTTGCGGCCCTCGGGCCGCAGGTTGGCGTCGACGGGCCAGATGGATCCCTCGACGGTGGTCTCCGAGCAGATCCGCATCATGTGCGAGGCCAGCTTGGTGGCGGCGCGCAGCGCCTTGTCCTCGTCGGCCCCGTCGACCGCCTCGCCGACGAAGATGACGTCGACGTCGGAGACGTAGTTCAGCTCGTGCCCGCCGCACTTGCCCATCGCGATCACCGCGAGCCGGCACAGCGCGGCGTCGTCGGGGGCGGCGGCGCGGGCGAGCGCGAGGGCGGCCCGCAGGGTGGCGGTGGCCAGATCGGCCAGTTCGGCGGCGGTCTCGGCGAGATCGGTGGTCCCGCACACGTCGCGGGCGGCGATGGACAGCAGGCAGCGCCGGTAGGCGACCCGCAGCGACACCGGGTCGTCGGCCTCGGCCAGCCCGCCTTCGAACTCCTCGACCCCGGGGTGCAGGTCGCGCGGCTCGTAGGTGACCAGGGCCTCCCAGTCCCGGGGGTGCCGGGCGAGGTGGTCGGCGAGGGCGGAGGACGCCCCGAGCACCCCGAGCAGCCGGTCACGCAACGGCTTGGCGGCTATGACGGTGTCGATCAGCTCGCGCCGGGCGCTCGCGCCGGGCTGCGCCTCCAGCAGCCGGACGAGTCCCTGGAGGGCGAGGTCGGGGTCGGCGGTGCGGCCGAGGGCCTCCAGCAGCACGGGGTCGTCGCGCACCGGGTTCAGGTCGACGCCGTCCAGCAGGCGTTCGGCGGCGGAGGCATCGGTGAACCCGTGCCGCAGCAGTCGCGTGAAGGTGCTGCTTCTGCGCCCCGGCCCCGTCATCCCCGGCCTCCTCGACTCCGAATCCCGATCAAGGTCGTACGGCCCGAGCGTAACCCGCGGCGGCACGGTGGCGCCCCGGCCGGCTTTCGGGTTGTCTGGAGGGCAGCCAGGTGCCCAGGGCTGCCCCGAGGGGGCCGTACGGCATCCATGACGGCCGCGACATAGGAGTCACCCCATGGACATGACGCTCGAAGTCATCCTGCTGCCGGTGTCCGACGTGGACCGGGCCAAGGAGTTCTACCGGGACAAGGTCGGCTTCCACGTGGACCTGGACGGCGAGGTGATGGAAGGCGTACGGATCGTGCAGCTCACGCCGCCCGGCTCGGGCTGTTCGATCGCTCTGGTGGACGGCCTCCAGGTGCCGACGGGCACCCCGGCCCCGGGGACGTACCACGGCATGCAGCTGTGCGTGACGGATGCGAAGGCTGCCTACGAGGAGCTGACCGCCCGCGGGCTGGAGGTCAGCGAGCCGCAGCAGTTCGCCCCGCAGGACGGCGCGACGTTCATGTACTTCAAGGACCCCGACGGCAACGGCTGGGCGATCCAGGAGTACCGCCGCCGCGCGACGGAACCGCTGCACCAGGTCCTCGCCGCCCTCGCCGGGCAGCGGGGGGCGTAGGCCCGACGCCGCTCACGGCCGCCCGGCCACGGCGATCAGCAACCGGTGAGGGGCCGACGGCTCGTTCGTCAGCCGCCGGCCCCTCACCGTACGACGCGCCACGCGCCGACGCGGCGGGTCACAGCACCGGCAGGTTCTTCCGCAGCTCGAAGGCGGTGACCTCGGAGCGGTACTCCTCCCACTCGCTCTTCTTGTTGCGCAGGAAGAAGTCGAAGACGTGCTCGCCGAGCGTCTCGGCGACGAGGTCGCTGCGCTCCATCAGCGTCAGGGCCTCGCCAAGGTTCTGCGGGAGGGGCTCGATGCCCATCGCGCGGCGCTCGGCGTCGGAGAGGGCCCACACGTCGTCCTCGGCGCCCGGCGGCAGCTCGTAGCCCTCCTCGACGCCCTTGAGGCCGGCGGCGAGCAGCATGGCGTACGACAGGTAGGGGTTGGCGCCGGAGTCGAGGGAGCGGACCTCGATGCGGGCCGAGCCGGTCTTGCCGGGCTTGTACATCGGGACGCGCACCAGGGCCGAGCGGTTGTTGTGGCCCCAGCAGATGTAAGACGGGGCCTCGCCGCCGGCGCCGGCGGTGCGCTCGGAACCGCCCCAGATGCGCTTGTAGGAGTTGACCCACTGGTTGGTGACGGCCGAGATCTCCGCCGCGTGCTTCAGGAGGCCCGCGATGAAGGATCGGCCGACCTTGGAGAGCTGGTACTCGGAGCCCGACTCGTAGAACGCGTTGCGGTCTCCCTCGAACAGGGAGAGGTGGGTGTGCATGCCGGAACCGGGGTGCTCGGAGAACGGCTTCGGCATGAAGGTCGCCTGGACGCCCTGCTCCAGCGCGACCTGCTTCATGACCAGGCGGAACGTCATGATGTTGTCGGCGGTGGAGAGCGCGTCGGCGTACCGGAGGTCGATCTCCTGCTGACCGGGGGCGCCCTCGTGGTGGGAGAACTCGACCGAGATGCCCATCGACTCGAGCATGGTGATCGCCTGGCGGCGGAAGTCCATGCCGATGTTCTGCGGGGTGTGGTCGAAGTAGCCGGAGTTGTCGGCGGGGGTGGGGCGCGAGCCGTCGAGGGGGCGGTCCTTCAGCAGGAAGAACTCGATCTCGGGGTGGGTGTAGAAGGTGAAGCCCAGGTCGGAGGCGCGGGCGAGGGCGCGCTTGAGGACGTACCTCGGGTCGGCGAAGGACGGGGAGCCGTCCGGCATGAGGATGTCGCAGAACATCCGGGCGGTGCCGGGGGCCTCCGCGCGCCAGGGGAGGACCTGGAAGGTGGACGGGTCCGGCTTGGCGATCATGTCGGATTCGTACACACGAGCGAAACCTTCGATGGCCGAGCCGTCGAAGCCGATCCCCTCGTCAAACGCCTGTTCGAGTTCCGCCGGGGCCACGGCGACGGACTTGAGGAAGCCCAGCACGTCCGTGAACCACAGGCGTACGAACCGGATGTCGCGCTCCTCCAACGTCCGGAGCACGAACTCCTGCTGCTTGTCCATCTTCCGCTTCCCCATCCTTGCTGGTCAGGCCGCCTGTCCCCCGCATCGCGGGAGGCGGTCGCGCACCTGAGCATCCCACCACAACACCATTTCACGCGCGTTGCGCACCTTGATCGTCCGACCGACCCCGGGGTGAACGCCTCGCGTACGGCAGGTGTACCGCTCCCCGCCCATCTTGCCTGCTCGGGCCGACATCCGTAATGCCCGGCTCCCTCCACCCTCCCGGGCGCTCGATCGGCTCCGCCCCACCCCCGTCCGCCCTTGGCTGTCACCTGCCTACGGGTTCGCCCGGTTCCCCCATTACGATCAGCGGAACCGAACGACTCGAACAACCGCGGGTGACCACGCGAGCACCGCACGTCCCGCGAACCGCACCACCAGCACGCCCCGCACGCCCCGACCGTTCCGGCCCCTTTCCCCAGAAGGACAGGTCCCATGGGTTCCGCCAAGAAGAACACCAGCGCGGCGCGCAAGGCGCGCATAGAGGAGATGCGCCGTGCCGAGCATTCGCGCGAGCGGCGCAACCGGATCCTGACGATCACGGCGAGCGCCGTCGTGGTGGCCGCCCTGGTCGCCGGCACGGTGTTCCTCGTGCGGTCGCAGTCGGACGACGACTCCTCCACCGACGCCAAGACCTCGGGCAGCTTCGTCACCGGCTCGGACGGCGTGAAGACGTGGAAGGGCACGCTGGGGCGCACCCACGTCACCAAGCCGGTCAGCTATCCGGTGGAGCCGCCGGTCGGCGGTGACCACAACCGGGCGTGGATGAACTGCAACGGCGACGTCTACACCAAGGCCCTCGACAACGTGCACGCGGTGCACTCGCTGGAGCACGGCGCCGTCTGGGTGACGTACAACAGCAAGGCCCCGAAGGCCGACGTGGACGCGCTGGCGGCGAAGGTGAAGAAGACGCCGTACACGCTGATGAGCCCGGACGACAAGCAGGCGGACCCGATCATGCTGACCGCGTGGGGACACCAGCGGACGGTGACCGGGGCGAGCGACCCGAACGTGGACACGTTCTTCGAGAAGTACGTGCAGGGCGAGCAGACGCCGGAGCCGGGCGCCGCGTGCACGGGTGGTCTGTCGAAGTGAGGTACGCGGGTGTCGCCGTGGCCGTGGCCGGGGTGCTGGTCGCGGCCGGGGCGATCAGCTACTCCGTCGCCGGGGACAACGGCCCCGAAGCGCCCTCCGCGAAGTCCGCGGACGCCGGTTTCGCCCGGGACATGGCCGTGCACCACCAGCAGGCCGTCGAGATGTCCTACATCGTGCGCGACCGCACGAAGGACGAGGAAGTACGGCGGCTCGCCTACGACATCGCGCAGACGCAGGCCAACCAGCGCGGCATGCTGATCGGCTGGCTCGATCTGTGGCGGCTGCCCAAGGTTTCCTCGGACGGACCGATGGCGTGGATGGACATGGCCGGCATGGCCCCCGGCGAGGACGGGGCGCTGATGCCGGGCATGGCCACCGACGCCGAGATGAGGAGACTCGGCACCCTGAACGGCAGGCAGGCCGAGATCTTCTACCTCCAGCTGATGACGGACCATCACAAGGGCGGCGTCCACATGGCCGAGGGCTGTGCCGACAGGTGCACGGTGGGCGTGGAGAAGCGGCTCGCGCAGGGCATGGTCGAGGCGCAGCAGTCGGAGATCCAACTGATGACCGACCTGCTCGAGGAGCGGGGCGCCGCGCCGCGTTCGTAGCGGCCGGGGCCGCCCGGTGGCGGACGCACCGCGCGGATCGCCCTGGCGCACGGCCCCACGGACTCCGGCCCCGCCGTGTGGCCCGCGTCGGCTTCGCCCCCTCGCACGACGCGACGGGCGGCCTGCTGCCTCCGTCCGCGGCCTGTGCAAGGACAGCTCGCCGGCCGCGGTGAACGGTGACGACGACGTCACCGGCGTGGGAGCGCCCGCACGTGGTCACGTCGAGTCGCACGGCGGCGGGGCCTGAGGCGCGGCCTTCGACGGCGTCCAGGCGGCGCGGTAACGATCGCCCCCTCGCGACCCGCGCCGGGCATGGGATGAACCGGTCATCTCCCCACCCCCCATCGCGTCGCTCTGACGATTACACTGCCCGTGTGAACTTCTCGTCGATCTATCAGCACGGCTTCGCACGTGTCGCCGCGTGCACGGGCCACACCGTCATCGCGGACCCGCACGCCAACGCCGAAGCGGTCCTGCGCCACGCCCGCCGGTGCGCCGACGAGGGTGTCGCCGTCGCCGTGTTCCCGGAGATGGTGCTGTGCGGCTACTCCATCGAGGACCTGCTGCTCCAGGACGCGCTGCTCGACCAGGTCGAGGCGGCGCTCCGGGAGGTGGTGGCGGGATCGGCCGAGCTGCTGCCGGTCCTGGTCGTCGGTGCCCCGCTGCGCCACCGCAACCGGGTCTACAACTGCGCGGTGATCGTGCACCGCGGTCGCGTCCTCGGTGTCGTGCCCAAGTCGTACCCGCCGAACTACCGCGAGTTCTACGAGCGTCGGCAGATCGCCGGGGGCGACGACGAGCGCGGCGGGACGATCACGGTCGGCGGGGAGGCCGTACCGTTCGGAGTGGACCTGCTCTTCGAGGCGGCCGACGTCCCCGGACTGGTGCTGCACGCCGAGGTCTGCGAGGACATGTGGGTCCCGGTGCCGCCGAGCGCCGAGGCCGCCCTGGCGGGTGCGACCGTCCTCGTCAATCTCTCGGGCAGCCCGATCACGGTCGGCAGGGCCGAGGACCGCAAGCTGCTGTGCCGCTCCGCGTCCTCCCGCTGCCTCGCCGCGTACGTCTACGCGGCGGCCGGCCTCGGCGAGTCGACCACCGACCTGTCCTGGGACGGGCAGACCCTGATCTACGAGAACGGGGTGCTGCTGGCGGAGTCCGACCGCTTCCCGCTCGACGAGCAGTACGCGGTGGCCGACGTGGACCTCGACCTGCTGCGGCAGGAGCGGATGCGGATGGGCACGTTCGACGACAACCGCCGTACGCACTCCGCGCGGACCGGTGACTTCCGGACGGTGTCCTTCGAACTCGCCCCGCCGGTCACCGACCTGGGGCTGCGCCGTCGCGTCGAGCGGTTCCCGTTCGTGCCCGCCGACGCCGACCGGCTCGCCCAGGACTGCTACGAGGCGTACAACATCCAGGTCGCCGGGTTGCAGCAGCGGCTGGCCTCGATCGGCGGCCCGAAGGTCGTCATCGGGGTGTCCGGCGGCCTCGACTCCACACACGCGCTGATCGTCGCGGCGCGCGCGATGGACCGCGCGGGGCGGCCGCGCAGCGACATCCTGGCCTGGACCCTGCCCGGCTTCGCCACCAGCGACCACACCAAGGACAACGCGCACAAGCTGATGCGCGCCCTCGGCGTCACCGCGGCCGAGCTGGACATCACGCCGACCGCACGGCTGATGCTGAAGGAGATGGGCCATCCCTTCGCCTCCGGTGAGCCCGTGTACGACGTGACCTTCGAGAACGTGCAGGCGGGCCTGCGCACCGACTACCTGTTCCGGCTCGCCAATCAGCGCGGCGGCATCGTGCTGGGGACCGGTGACCTGTCGGAACTGGCGCTCGGCTGGTCCACGTACGGCGTGGGCGACCAGATGAGCCACTACAACGTCAACTCCGGTGTGCCGAAGACGCTGATGCAGCACCTGATCCGCTGGATCGTCACCAGCGGTCAGTTCGACGAGGAGACCGGCAGGATCCTCACCGCGATCCTCGACACCGAGATCAGCCCCGAACTCGTACCGGGCGAGGAGATGCAGTCCACCGAGTCGAAGATCGGCCCGTACGCGCTGCACGACTTCACCCTGTTCCACGTACTGCGCTACGGCTTCCGGCCGTCGAAGATCGCCTTCCTGGCCTGGCACGCCTGGCACGACGCGCAGGCCGGCGCCTGGCCGCCCAACTTCCCGGTGGCCAAGCGGGTGGCGTACGACCTGCCGGAGATCCGGAGCTGGCTGGAGGTGTTCTGCCGTCGCTTCTTCGCGTTCGCGCAGTTCAAGCGATCGGCCATGCCGAACGGGCCGAAGGTCTCGGCGGGGGGTTCGCTCTCCCCGCGCGGGGACTGGCGCGCACCCTCCGACAGCACGGCCGAGGCCTGGCTGCGTGACCTCGCCCGCCTCGACACCCCCGAGACGGACGCCTGACCCCTCAAGGGCACAGCGCGGCCGACCGGCCGGGGACGGCGACCCCGGCCGGGGCGGCCACCGGGCGCCGGTGGGTGCGCGACGCGCCCCACCGGCCGGGGACCGCGGGAAACGCCGCGCACGCCCTCGGCCACGGGCGCGGCGACCATCCCCTCGCCCCGACAGCGGCGGCGCTCCCGTCCGGCGCCGGCCCACCGCGGCCCGCGCGGCACGGGCTC
>NZ_JBVIQK010000001.1:101764-498112 GCF_055577115.1 Streptomyces sp. NPDC033216
TCCGACCTGACCTGACCCGTGCGGCCCACCGCCGCCCGCGCGGCACAAGCCCCGGCCCGACCTGCCCTGTGCGACCACGCCCGGCTCGACGGCCGGGGGGACGGCCGCCCTCTCGGAGGTGCACCACACCCGACCGGCCGAGCGCGTCCGGCGACCCCGGCGCCGGCCCACCGCGGCCCGCGCGGCACGGGCTCCGACCTGACCTGACCCGTGCGGCCCACCGCCGCCCGCGCGGCACAAGCCCCGGCCCGACCTGCCCTGTGCGACCACGCCCGGCTCGACGGCCGGAAACGGATGCCCGGCCCTCAGTGGTGCAGCGCGCCCGAGCGGTCGGGGACATGCCCGGCTACCACCCGCTCGCCCCCGGCCGGGGCGGCGACCGCCCGGCGCCGGTCCACCGCGGCCGCCACCGCGGCGACGCCCAGGCCGAGCACCGCGAGTCCCGCGCCGGTGATCGCCGGAGACGTCACGCCGAGCCCGGCGGCCAGCGCCAGACCGCCGATCCACGCCCCGCCGGCGTTCGCCAGGTTGAAGGCCGCCTGGTTCGCGGACGACGCCAGCGACGGGCCGGCCGCCGCCTTCTCCATGACCATCAGTTGCAGCGGCGAGCCGGTGACGAAGGCCGCGGTGCCCAGCAGAGTCACCCCGACCGCCGCGCTCCACGTCGAGGACATCAGCAGCGGGAACAGCGCGAGCACGAGCGCCAGCGCGGTCAGCCCGCCGAACAGCGTGCCCCGCATGGCGTGGTCGGCGAGCCGCCCGCCCAGCAGGTTGCCGATCGTCGCGCCCACGCCGAACAGCGCCAGCAGCAGGGTCACGGTGGAGTCGGCGTATCCGGCGGCGTCCGTCAGCATGGGCGTGATGTAGCTGTAGGCGGAGAACAGCGCGCCGAATCCCGCGACCGTCGTGCCCAGTGCCAGCCACACCGGCATGGAGCGCAGGGCGGCCAGTTCACCGCGCAGGCCGACGGCCGGCGCGTGCGCGTGGTCGTGCGGGACGAGCAGCGCGAGGGCGGCGATGGCGACCAGACCGATCGCGCTGACCCCGAGGAACGTGGCCCGCCAGCCGAGGTGCTGGCCCATGAGCGTGGCCACGGGCACGCCCGCGATGTTGGCGACCGTGAGCCCGAGGAACATCAGGGACACGGACCGGGCCCTGCGCTCCGGCGCGACCATGGTGGTGGCCACGACCGCGCCGACGCCGAAGAAGGCGCCGTGCGGCAGCCCGCTGAGGAGCCGGGCGGCCAGCAGCCAGTGCTCGTCGGGGGCGAGCGCGGACAGCGCGTTGCCGGCGACGAACAGCACCATGAGCGAGATCAGGACCGTGCGGCGGGACATCCGCGCCGTGACCGCCGCGAGCAGCGGGGCGCCGATGACGACGCCGAGCGCGTACGCGGAGACCAGGTGTCCGGCGGTCGGGATGGAGATGTCGAGGTCGTCGGCGACTTCGGGCAGCAGGCCCATCATCACGAACTCGGTGGTGCCGATACCGAAGGCACCCGCGGCGAGGGCGAGCAGCGCCAGGGGCATGGAAGAGCCTGTGCCTTTCAGGAGAGAGTTCCCTCATCTTATGTTCAAGTACGGAACAAACTCTCTCCGGTCCGGTATTCCACAGGGTTACGGTGTGGTGACCTTCACACGAGCCGCGACCGGCAAGTGGTCGCTGCTCGTGCGGGGGAGCGTCCACGAGGTGACCGGCTCCACACCCGTCACCATGATCTGGTCGATCCGGGCCATCGGGAACGACGCCGGCCAGGTGAAACCGAACCCGCTGCCGGCGGCACCCTGCGCGGAGCGCATCTGCGAGGTGACGGCGTTCAGCGAGCGGTCGTTCATCGTGCCGTTGAGATCGCCGAGCAGGATCTTGCGGCTGAGCGGGTCGGCGGCGATCGCCTCGCCCAGCGCGTCCGCGCTCTTGTCGCGCTGCCGGGCGGTGAACCCGGCCTGGAGCTTCACGCGGACCGAGGGGAGGTGGGCGACGTAGAAACCGACCGGGCCCTGCGGCGTGGTCACCGTGGCGCGCATCGCGCGGACCCAGCCCAGCTTGATGTCGACGGCCGCCACATCGCTCAGCGGATACCTGCTCCACAGCCCGACGGTGCCCTGCACGGAGTGGTAGCGGTACGTCGCCGCGAGCGCCTTCTCGTACCCCGGCGCCGCCGACTCGGTCAGCTCCTCCAGGGCCAGCACGTCCGCGCCGGAGGCCGCCACGTCGTGCGCGGTGCCGGAGGGGTCGGCGTTGTCGGCGTTGACGTTGTGCGTGGCGACCGTGAGGTCGCCGCCGCCGCCGGTCTTGTCGCCGAGCAGCCCGCCGAAGAGGTTCAGCCAGACCACGGCCGGCAGCACCAGGGCGATCAGCGCGCTCGCGGACCTGCGCACGAAGGCCAGCACCAGGAAAACCAGGATGAAGACGCCGAGCCACGGCAGGAACGTCTCCGTGAGGCTGCCGAGGTTGCCGAACCGGTTGGGGATGCGCGAGTGCACCAGCATCACCAGGGCGAGCAGCGACGCGAGTACGGCGACGACGAGGCCGCGGCGCCAGATTCTCGGATCACCGCGCCAGCCGGCCGACAGGCGTCCGGCCAGTCGTGCGAACAGGCGCCGAAGCCGGGCTCCCCGACGCTCGGGACCCGAGCCGCCGTTGTCCGTCTCCGTCACATACGCCTGCTGCGCCATACCGTTGCCTCACTACCTGCCGTGCACACCGTCTCCCCCGTGCCTACGACCCTAGGGGATGATCGGCTCGGATCCCGCCGTCCCATGACGGCCCAACAGGCACGAGGACGAACGGAGTGCCGCGGGGGGTTCCGAACGCGGGCCGTCAGGGGTGGTCTGTGACGAACCGCGCACATTCGGGCGGGGCCGCCGGGGAACTGACGGACCGTGGGCCGGTGTCCTCGCCGGCGGAGTGCGCACCGGTGGGACGCAGACCGTCGAGCAGCGTGTCGACGATGCGCTCCGCGAGGCCCTCGGTGAGGTCGGCGTCGGGTCGCAGGACGGCACGGACCAGCATGGGGCCCATGAACAGGTCGTTGACCAGGTCGGCGTCGAGGTCGGCGCGGAGTTCACCGTCGCGCTGGCCGCGTCGCAGGACGTCGATGCCCAGTCGGCGCCGGGGTGCGATGACCGTGTTGTGGTACGCCTCCCAGATCTTGGGGCTGCTCTTCATCTGGGCCTGGGCGGTGCGCAGGATCGCCGAGGACCGGCTTGCCAGTCCGCGTCGGCGCAGCCACTCCAGCAGCGCCACGAGGTCGTCACGCATGGAGGTGCCCGGGAGGTCGGGTTCCTCCGGCTCGACGGCCCGCAGGACGTCGACGAACAGCTCCTCCTTCCCCTTCCAACGGCGGTAGATGGCCGCCTTGCCGACTCCGGCGGTGCGGGCGATCCGCTCGATGGACAGTTCACCGAGCGGAGTCCCCTCCTCCAGCAGCTTCATCGTCCCCTCGACGATGGCCCGTTCCACGGCCTCGCTGCGCGGCCGTCCCCGGACGGGCCGTGGGGGCGGCTCGGCGGCTGTCCCGTTGTCGGCGGAGGTCTCGGCAGAGTTCACGACCGTCCTTTCGTCACGCTCGGGGCATTCTCGCCCAGGGGATTCCAGGTGATCCAGGGTGTCCGGGGGTCCCAGTGGTTCGGGCCGGGACGGCGGGGCCGCGGGGGCGCCTCGTACGGCCGTCCGCGCTCCACGGGCCCCGGCCCACGAGCCCCGCTCCACAAACCCGGGCCCCCGAGCCCCGCTCCACGAGTTCCGCTCCCCGAGTGCGGTGCCCGGCTACGAGTCGGTGGGCACCAACTCGCCCTGCTCCGCCGTCCTCTCGGGCTCCCCCGGCCGGCCCGGCAGGAACACGGCGACGACCACCGCGCCGACCAGCGCGACCCCGGCCCCGCACAGCGCGGTCACGTGCATGGCGTGCAGGAACGCGTCGTTGGCCGGGCCGACCAGGGAATCGCCGCGCGGGCCGAGCTTCGCCGCGACGCCCAGGGTCGCCTCGATCGACTCCCCCGCCGTGTCGCGCAGCCCGGCCGGTACCGTGCCGAGCCTGTCCTCGATGTCCGTTCGGTACGCCGTGGACAGTACGGAGCCGAGGACGGCGATGCCGAGCGCGCCGCCGACCTGGCGGAAGGTGTTGCTGAGCGCGGACGCGGAGCCGGCCTTCTCGCGGGGCAGCGCCTGCATGATGACGACGCTGGTCGGGGTCATGATGTGAGCCATTCCGGCGCCCATCAGGAAGAACACGACCTCCAGCAGCCAGATCGGCGTGTCGGCGTCCAGCGTGGCGAACGCCACCAGCGTCGCCGCGATGAGGAGCATGCCGCCCGTGGTCGTGGCCTTGTTGCCGAACCGGTCCACGACCAGACGGGCCCGTGGCGCGAAGACGATCTGGGCGACGGCCAGTGGCAGCATCAGCAGGCCGGTCTGGAGCGGCGAGTAGCCGCGCACGCTCTGGGTGTAGAAGACCGAGAAGAAGGTCACACCCATCAGCGCGAAGAAGACCAGCGCGATGACGCCGATCGCGGCCGAGAACACCTTGTTGCGGAAGTAGCCGACATCGATGGACGGATGGTCGCTGCGCTTCTCGAACACCACGAACGCGGCGAGGACCACGAGTCCGGCGGAGATCGTGGCCAGCACGGTCGGATCGGTGAAGTCGGCCAGCTCGCCGCCCTTGATGATGCCGTAGACGAGCAGGACCAGGCCGACGACGGACAGGACGACGCCGATGGGGTCGAGCCGGCCGGGGGCGGGGTCGCGCGAGTCCGGCACCAGCCACGCCATCAGCGCGACGGCGGTGATCACGATCGGCACGTTGACGAGGAAGACCGAGCCCCACCAGAAGTGGTCGAGGAGGAGGCCGCCGGTGATCGGGCCGATGGCGATGGCGAGGCCGACGCCGCCGGCCCAGATGCCGATCGCCTTGGGCTGCTCCTCCCGCTCGAAGACGTTCATGAGGACGGCGAGGGTCGCGGGCATCACGAACGCCGCGCCGAGGGCCATCAACGCCCGGAAGGCGATGAGCTGGGCGGGTGAACCGGACTCTGCGGCCAGTGCGGAGCCGATGCCGAAGACCACGAGGCCGCCGAGGAGTACCTTCTTGCGGCCCAGCCGGTCTCCCAGCAGGCCGGCGGAGAACAGCAGGCCCGCGAAGACGAGCGTGTAGGAGTTTATGGCCCACTCCAGCTCGCTCTGGGTGGCGCCGAGGCCGACCGGGGCCGGGGTGGAGATGGTCTTGATCGCGACGTTCAGGATCGAGTTGTCGAGCACCACGATCAGCAGGCTCAGCATCAGCACGCCGAGGATCGCCCAGCGCCGCCGGTGCACGGCTTCCGGTGTGCGGGGTGCCGGAGGGACGACAGGAGTGGTCATGTCTCCGAGCCTAAGCCTATTTCGATACGGGACCGTCTCGTATCGGATGCTCTTACTGAGGTTTTACCCACAGGGGGTGCTCTGGCCCTCCCTGGCACGAGGTGCCACCATGGACGTGGTCCGGGGACGCCGTGAGGGCGCCTCGAGATGACGTAAGGAGCCGTTGCAATGACGCAGCTTTCGGCCGCCCAGACGAAGCCCTCCGACGGCAGCAAGGCGCTGTACGGGGGCAAGGGCACGCGCCGTATCACCGTCCGCGACATCGCCGCCGCCAAGGAGCGGGGCGAGAAGTGGCCCATGCTCACCGCCTACGACGCGATGACCGCGTCCGTCTTCGACGAGGCCGGCATCCCCGTGATGCTCGTCGGCGACTCGGCGGGCAACTGCCACCTGGGGTACGAGACCACCGTGCCCGTCACCCTCGACGAGATGACCATGCTCTCGGCCGCCGTCGTGCGGGGCACCCAGCGTGCCCTCATCGTCGGCGACCTGCCCTTCGGGTCGTACCAGGAAGGTCCCGTACAGGCGCTGCGCAGCGCGACCAGGCTGGTCAAGGAGGCCGGGGTCGGCGCCGTGAAGCTGGAGGGCGGCGAGCGGTCGCACCGGCAGATCGAGCTGCTCGTCGAGTCCGGCATCCCCGTCATGGCCCACATCGGGCTCACCCCGCAGTCCGTGAACGCCATGGGGTACCGCGTGCAGGGGCGCGGTGAGGAAGCCGCCGCGCAGTTGCTGCGGGACGCGAAGGCCGTCCAGGACGCGGGGGCGTTCGCGGTCGTGCTGGAGCTGGTGCCGGCGGAGCTGGCGGCCGAGGTCACGCGCGTGCTGCACATTCCGACGGTCGGGATCGGGGCCGGGGCGGAGACGGATGCCCAGGTCCTGGTCTGGACGGACATGATGGGGCTGACCGGGGGGCGGGTGCCGAAGTTCGTCAAGCAGTACGCGAACCTCCGTGAGGTCATGGGCGACGCGGCGAAGGCGTTCGCGGAGGACGTGGTCGGCGGAACGTTCCCGCAGGAGGAGCACTCCGTCCACTAGAGCCATCTCGGCACCACGGGCAGCCCGCCGATCTTCCCCCGTCGGCGGGCTGCCCCCTTCGCGCCTGAACCGGCGCCGCTCTCGCGGACGTGGTCGGTCGCCGCCGTGGGGCCTGGATCGACGGTCGCTGTGATCGTGGGTGATCGACGGCGGTGTCGGTACCGCGGAGGCGGCTGTCGGTGCTCCGTAGGCGGCTGTCGGCCGGATGTAGGCGGTCTGTCGGTGGCGGCTGGCACCTTCAGTGGCATGACACGCATCGACAACAACCCCAGCGGCGCGTCCCGCGCCGTCACCGTGCGGGGGCTGGTCAAGCACTACGGGGAGACCAAGGCACTGGACGGGGTGGACCTCGACGTGCGGGAGGGCACCGTCATGGGGGTGCTCGGGCCGAACGGCGCCGGGAAGACCACCCTCGTGCGGATCCTGTCCACGCTGCTCGCCCCCGACGCCGGCCAGGCGACCGTCGTCGGCTACGACGTCGTACGCCAGCCCCGCCAGCTCCGCCGCGTCATCGGCCTCACCGGCCAGTACGCCTCCGTGGACGAGAAACTCCCCGGGTGGGAGAACCTGTACCTCATCGGACGGCTGCTCGATCTGCCCCGCAAGGAGGCCCGGACCCGCGCCGACGAACTGCTGGAGCGGTTCTCGCTCACGGAGGCCGCCCGGCGTCCGGTGGGAACGTACTCCGGCGGCATGCGACGGCGCCTCGACCTCGCCGCGTCGATGATCGGCCGGCCCGCCGTCCTCTTCCTCGACGAGCCGACCACCGGCCTCGACCCCCGCACCCGCAACGAGGTGTGGTCGGAGGTGAAGTCGATGGTCGGCGAGGGGGTGACGGTTCTGCTGACCACCCAGTACATGGAGGAGGCCGAGCAGCTCGCCTCCGAGCTGACCGTCGTCGACCGGGGCAAGGTCATCGCCACGGGAGGCATCGAGGAGCTGAAGGCCCGCGTGGGCGGACGGACCCTGCGGGTGCGCCCGGCCGACCCGGTGCATCTGCGCCCACTGGCCCGTGCCCTGGACGAGATGGGCATCACCGGCCTCGCCGGCACCGTCGTGGATGCCGAGCGCGGCTCGGTGCTGGTGCCGGTGCTGAGCGACGAGCAGCTCACCGCCGTGGTCGGCACGGTCACCGCGCGCGGTTTCACGCTCTCCTCCATCACCACCGAACTGCCCAGTCTGGACGAGGTGTTCCTGTCCCTCACCGGCCACCGTGCCGGTGCGCCGCAGGGCACCGTGCCCGCCGGAAACGCCCTCGAGGAGGTCGCCGTATGAGCGCCGCCACCGCCACCGTCACCCCGGCCGACCTCCGGGGTGCCGACGCGCCCATCTCGCTGCGGGCCCATCTGCGGCACACCGGCGCGCTGGTGCGCCGCAACCTGCTGTGGATCCGGCAGGACCCGGAGTCGATGTTCGACGCGATCCTCTTCCCGGTCGTCTTCACCCTGCTGTTCGTGTACGTCTTCGGCGGCTCCATCGGCCAGTCGCTGGGCGGCGGGCAGGAGGAGTACGTCCAGTACGTCATCCCCGGTCTGCTGGCCATGATGGGGATGAACATGGCGCAGGGTGTGGGCACCGGGTTCAACCAGGACTTCAACTCCGGTGTCATGGACCGCTTCCGGTCGCTGCCGATCGGGCGCGGCTCGGTGCTGTTCGCGAAGATCGCGGTCGAACTGATGCGGATGCTGTTCGCGACGGTGGTGCTGATGGTCGTCGCGGTGCTGGTCGGCTTCGAGATCACCAGCTGGTCCGGGCTGCTGGCCTCCGTGGCACTGTCCGCGACGTTCGGGTTCGCCCTGATGTGGGTGTTCCTCACGCTCGGCGTGGTGATGAAGAACGCGCAGTCCGTGCAGGCGATGGGCTTCCTGGTGCTGATGCCGCTCCAGTTCGGCTCGTCGATCTTCGCGCCGACCGCCTCGATGCCGGACTGGCTGCGCAACTTCACCGACTACAACCCGCTGTCGGCCCTCGCGGACGCCGCGCGGGGGCTGATGATCGGTGGTCCGGTCGCGCACGGTCTGTGGGTGACGCTGGCCTGGTCGGTGGGGCTGACCGCGCTGATGGCGCCGGTCGCGATCCACAAGTTCCGCACCAAGAGCTGACCGGGTGCCTCACACCAGGGCGGCGGCCTCCTCGTAGGAGAGGCCGCCGCCCTCGGCGTAGGCGGCGGTGTACGCCTCCTCGCCGAGCGCGGCCCGGACGCCGGCCGTGGCGCGTTCCCGGCACTCGGACTCGAGGCGCGGCGAGACGTGCCGGGGCGGCAGCTGGGCGTCGGCGGCACCGAGGCAGCGGGCGGCCGCCTCGGCGCGGCCCTCGCCGGTGCCGGTGAGGGCGATCGCGGCGATGGTCAGGTAGAAGGAGCGCAGGTGCGGGGCGATGGCCGTGGACAGCGGGTCGTTCGCCCGCCGCAGGGCTTCGCGGATGGTCACCAAGGCCTCCTCGTAGCGCTCCTCGACCGTGTCCAGCCAGGCCTCCGCGCCGAGGATCAGGGCGTCGAAGACGACGAAGTGCGCGAGGACGAACTCCGCGCGCAGCAGTTCCAGTTGCTCGCGTGCCTCGGCGGTGCGACCGGTCACGGCGAGGTGGCCCGAGAGGTAGAGCCGGGCGGCGGGCATCGCCTCGTTGACGGTGCCGTCGATGCGGTCGATGACCTCGCGCAGGATGCGTTCGCCGCGCTCCTCCTCGCCGGCCTCCAGCAGCGCGCTGCCCAGCCGGGCCGACAGCACCGCCGACTGACTGCGGGCGTCGAGTTCTTCGGCGTGGACCAAGGCCGCCTCGTAGTCGGCGGCGGCCCGGCGGTAGGCGCCCACCCGCTCGTGGGCCTCCGCGCGTGCGGAGAGCGCCTCGGCGGTGCCCCAGGCGTCGCCGAAACGGCGGAAGATCTCCAGGGACTCGTCGGCGTCCCGGGTGGCGTCGCCCGCCCAGTCGGAGCGGTTGGCCAGCACGTTGGCGCGCATCTGGAGGCAGACGGCCAGCTCCCACTCGTAGCCGGGGGTCGCGCGCGCGGTGCGGATGTTGGCGTCGATGATGACGCGGATGCGTTCCATGTCGCCGGTGAGCATGACGGCGTAGAACCAGAACAGGCCGGGACTGCGGCAGGTCTGCGGGAGACCGGGGACGTAGGTGTCGGCGATCGCCCGCAGTTTGGCCTGGGCGGTCGGGTTCTGCCAGGCGTCCAGTTCCGTGTCCATGCAGGCGAGATGGGCCAGGTGGACGCCGCGCCGGGCCTCCGCGAGGACCTCGCCGGTCATCGGCGGCGGAGCGTCGGTGCAGGGCTTCCAGACGGGGGCTGCGGGACGTACGGGCTCGGCGAAGGGGTCGGGGCCGAGGGACATCACCTCCCGGCACCAGTTGCGGGCCTCGATGCGCAGGTCGCGCATGTGCCAGTACGTGACGAGGGAGAGGGCGAGACACAGCGCCTCGTGCTCGTCGCGCTCGGCGACCGCGCGGCGCAGCGCGGTGCGCAGGTTCTCGTACTCGAGCTGGAACCGGGCGATGGCGGCGCGCTGCCCTCGGCCGCGCAGCGACGGCTCGGTGGTGCGGGCGAGTTCGCGGTAGTACGTCAGGTGCGCGCGCTCGGCGCGCGGGCGGGCACCGGACTCGTCGAGGCGGGCGGCGGCGTACTCGGCGACGGTCTCCAGGAGCCGGTAGCGCATGACGCCGTCCGGGGCGGGGGCGGCCACGACGAGGGACTTGTCGACGAGGGAGCCGAGCGCTTCCAGGGCGGCCGGACCGCACACGGCCTCCGCCGCGGCGAGATCGCAGCCGCGGGCGAAGACCGACAGCCGGCCGAGGACCTCGCGTTCGTCCTCGTCGAGGAGGTCCCAGGACCAGTCGACGACGGCCCGCAGCGTCTGCTGACGGGGCAGGACGGTACGGCTGCCGGAGGTCAGCAGCCGGAAGCGGTCGTCGAGCCGGTCCGCGATCTGGCGGGCGGTGAGCATGCGCAGTCGGGCGGCGGCCAGCTCGATGGCGAGCGGCAGGCCGTCCAGCCGGCGGCAGATCTCGGCGCAGGCCTCGAGGTCGTCGTCGACGCGGAAGCCGGGGCGGGCGGCCGCGCCGCGCTCGGCGAACAGCCGCAGCGCGGCCGGCTCGGGCAGCGGCTCCACCGGCCGCAGCAACTCGCCCGGCACGCCGAGGGGTTCGCGGCTGGTGGCGAGGACCGTGAGTTCCGGACAGCGCTTGAGCAGGTCCTCCACCAGGCGGGCGGCGCTCTCGACGACGTGCTCGCAGTTGTCGAGGACGATCAGCATGCGGCGGCGTGCGCAGTGCTCGACGAGGCGCTCCACGGGGTCGTCGTGCCGTTCGGCGACCGCCACGCGCATCTCCTCCGCGCCGGCGCCGTAGAGCACGGTCTCGCGGGCCCCCACACCGGTGAGGACGGCCTGCGGTACGGCGTCGGGGTCGGCGACCGGCGCCAGCTCCACCAGCCACACCCCGTCCGGGGCGGCGTCCCCCACGGTCTCGGCGGCCTCCTGCGACAACCGTGTCTTCCCGGCCCCACCGGGTCCGAGCAGCGTGACCAGCCGGGCAGCGTCCAGATCCCCGCGGATGGCCTCGATGTCACCCTCCCGCCCGACGAAGGAGGTGAGCCGGGCGCGGAGGTTGCCGGGCGGCGGGGTGGGGCGGACGGGCTCCGGGTCGGGACGGGTGGAGGCCGGGGCGGTGCGGGAGGGCCGGCGCGGAAGTTCCGTCGGGGTGAGGAGTTCGGTGTGGAGGGCGCGGAGTGCGGGGCCGGGGTCGGAGCCGAGGCGGGTGACGAGCAGGCGACGTACGGACTCGTAGGCGGCCAGGGCCTCGGCGGTGCGGCCCGCGTCGCGCAGGGCGCGCAGGCGCAGGGCCTGAAGGGGCTCGTCCAGGGGGTGGGCGTCGCACAGGGCGGTCAGTTCGGGCAGGGACCGCTCGGCCTGGCCGAGGGCGAGGGCGGCGGTGTGGCGGGCGCGTACCGCGTCCAGGCGGCGGGCCTCCCGGCGGGCCGCCTCGGCGGTGCGGTCGGGCAGGTCGGCGAGAGCCGGGCCCTGCCAGAGGGCGAGGGCGTCGTCGAGGAGGACGGCGGCCTTGGCGGGGTCGCCGTCGCCGAGCGCGCCCAGGCCGTCGGCCGTCAGCCGCTCGAAACGGTGCAGGTCGACGGCGTCGGGCGGGGCGGTGAGCCGGTAGCCGCCGTCCGCCGAGGCGATGGCGTCGGCGCCGAGGGCGCGGCGCAGCCGGCCGACCAGTGCCTGAAGCGCGCCGGGCGCGTCGGCGGGCGGCTCACCGGACCAGACCTCGTCCACGAGCAGCCCCACGGGCACGCTCCGACCGGCCCGCAGCGCCAGCACGGTCAGCAGGGCGCGCAGCCGCGCCCCGCCGACGGCGACGGTGGTGCCGTCGGTCCGGAGTGCCTGGGTGGTGCCGAGGATGCGATAGCGCACGGGATCCATTCTCTCCGGTGGGCGCGGCAGGGGTCACGGCGCCGGGGCCGTTGCCGCGTTGCCGTTGCCGTTGCCGTTGCCGTTGCCAGGACGATCGCCCCACTTTCCTAGGAACCGATGACCTGCCGCGAGACGTTTTCCCCTTACGCCCGGTACGGTCGGGCAGCCGGCCACCGGTCCCGACCTCGCACCCCAGGAGCACCCGCTGATGACCACCGCCCTCTCCCGCCACAGTGACCGGCGGATCAGCCCCGTCTTCCTCGGGATACTGACCGTCACCGCGGTCACGGGCTGGGCCACCTGGACCGGCTTCGCCGAGCAGCCCGGTGTGGCCGTGTTCCTGTTCGTGACCGGCGCCTGGATCGTCTCCCTCTGCCTGCACGAGTACGCGCACGCGCGCACCGCCCTGCACAGCGGCGACATCTCGGTCGGCGCGAAGGGGTATCTGACGCTCAATCCCCTCAAGTACACGCACGCCTTGCTGAGCATCGTGCTGCCGGTGCTGTTCGTGATCATGGGGGGGATCGGCCTGCCGGGCGGCGCCGTCTTCATCGAGCGTGGCCGGATCCGGGGGCGCTGGCGGCACAGCCTGATCTCGGCGGCGGGCCCGCTGACCAACGTGCTGTTCGCCGTCGTGTGCACCGCCCCGTTCTGGTTGGACGCGCTGGACGGCGTGCCGGCGGACTTCCGGTTCGCGCTCGCGTTCCTCGCCCTCCTCCAGGTCACGGCGGCGATCCTGAACTTCCTGCCGGTGCCGGGCCTGGACGGCTACGGCATCATCGAGCCCTGGCTGTCGTACGACGTGAAGCGGCAGGTGGAGCCGTTCGCGCCGTTCGGGCTGCTGTTCGTGTTCGCGCTGCTGTGGGTGCCGGCGGTCAACGGCGCGTTCTTCGACGTGGTCGACTCCGTGCTCGGCGGTCTGGGCATCGGCGACTTCGAGACCTACTGCGGCGAGACGCTGTACCGGTTCTGGCAGGGCACCCCGGAGATCTGCGCCGTCAACCCGTGACCGACCGACGGACCTTCCCGCGCTTGAAGTAGTACCAGGTCATGTTGGACGACAGGCCCGCCAGCAGCACCCACACGACGCCCAGGAAGCTGCCCTGGACGAACGAGACGACCGCCGCCGCGACCGCGAGGACGCAGACGATCAGGGAGTAGACGGCGAGACGGGGCATGGGGCTGGCTCCTGTCGGGGGACACTGCGCTGCACTGCTGGTACGGCCGGTCGCGGGTGTGGTCGTACGGCCGGTGCCGTCCAGTGTCCCCCATCCGCTCAGACGTCGGTGACGCGGAGCCCGGCGTGCGCCTTGTAGCGGCGGTTGACGGAGATCAGGTTGGCGACCAGGGACTCGACCTGGTGGGCGTTGCGCAGCCGCCCGGCGAAGACGCCGCGCATGCCGGGGATGCGGCCGGCCAGGGCCTGCACGATCTCCACGTCGGCGCGCTCCTCGCCCAGCACCATCACATCGGTGTCGATCTCGTCGATCTCCGGGTCCTGGAGGAGGACCGCCGACAGGTGGTGGAAGGCGGCGGCGACACGCGAGTCGGGCAGCAGGGCGGCGGCCTGTTCGGCGGCGCTGCCCTCCTCCGGCTTCAGCGCGTAGGCGCCCTTCTTGTCAAAGCCGAGCGGGTTCACGCAGTCGACGACGAGCTTGCCCGCCAGTTCCTCGCGCAGCGACTCCAGGGTCTCGCCGTGGCCGTCCCACGGCACGGCGACGATCACGATGTCGCTGCGGCGGGCGGTCTCGGCGTTGTCGGCGCCCTCGACACCGTGCCCGAGTTCCGCCGCGGCGGCCCGCGCGCGCTCGGCCGCGCGCGAACCGATGATCACCTTCTGGCCGGCCTTGGCGAGGCGGTAGGCGAGGCCCTTGCCCTGCGGGCCGGTCCCACCGAGGACGCCGACGACCAGCCCGGAGACGTCGGGAAGGTCCCACGGATCCTTGGCGGGGGCCTTCGCGGCGGCGTTGTGTGCACTGTCGGTAGAGGTCATGGGCCGACTTTACGTGCGCGGGGACGGTCCGACCGGGCGGGATGGCGGCCGGGTGGCGGCCGTCACGGTCGCCCCGCGGGTCCCCAGGTCGGGGGAATCGGTGGCGAACCGCCGGTCGCGTCGGCCCGGTTGGGGCAGGATGCGGCCGTATGGACGCCGTACGGGTCGCGCTGCTGCGCGAAGTGCTCGCCGGAACGGAGTGGCTCGGGGCCACCCGCAGGTTCGCCGGGGTGCTGCGCGGGTCGGTGGTGTCGCACGGGGGCGGGCTGCTGCTGGTGGGCACCGAGGAGTACGAGCCGTGGCATCTGGCCGCCCATCTCGTGGACGAGGCCGCCTGGTCCGGTACGCCGGAGCTGACCCCCACGCTGGTACGGCACGGCGCCCGCCCGTCGGACCCGGCGCACCTGGCGGTGGGCCTCGGGCGGATCGAGGCGGCCCGCCGGGGCGAGACCCTGCTGGTGGTGACGCCGGAGGGGGACGCACCCCTGCTGGAGCGGGTGTCGGACGCCCGGCGCGCCGGGGTGACCGTGCTGGCCCTGGGCCCCGGCGACGGCGACCTGACGGGCCTGGCGCACGAGACGCTGGCCGTGCCCGACGGCTCGGAGCTGGATCTGGACACCGTGCAGCACCTGGTGAGCGCGGCGGCGGGCGAACAGACGGTGCCCTCCCCGAGGGGTCCCCGCCGCCTGCTCGACCGACTGTCACGTCTGGCGGAGTCCCTGACGGCACCGCCGCCGGCTCCCTGGTGACGCCCCGCGGCCCCCCGGTGACCCGAAAAACGGTTGCCGGTCGCACCGCCCGCCCCTGACCATGAGCCCTCGTGAGCGACGACGACCGTTCTTCCGCCGGCCTGCGGGCGCTGCTGCCCGACCTCGCTCCCTGGCACGCCTCGCGTGACTTCCGTCGGCTCTGGTACTCCGGGCTGATCTCGAACTTCGGGACGTTCCTGACGTTCGTCGCGTTGCCGGTGCAGATCAAGGAGCTGACCGGGTCGGCCGCGGCGGTCGGGGCGATCGGGGCCGTGGAGCTGGTCCCGCTGGTGGTGTTCGGGCTGTACGGCGGCGCCCTCGCGGACGCGTGGGACAAGCGCAGGCTGATCCTGTGGACGGAGGCCGGGCAGGGGCTGCTGAGCGCCGTACTGCTGCTGAACTGCCTGCTCCCCCGGCCGGCCCTCTGGCCGCTCTACGCGGTCGCCGCGCTGTCCTCGGCGCTGGTGTCCGTCCAGCGCCCGGCCCTCGACTCGCTGTGGCCGC
The DNA here is from genome assembly GCF_055577115.1 of Streptomyces sp. NPDC033216. Taxonomy (NCBI): domain Bacteria; kingdom Bacillati; phylum Actinomycetota; class Actinomycetes; order Kitasatosporales; family Streptomycetaceae; genus Streptomyces; species Streptomyces sp. NPDC033216. The sequence continues at coordinate 116,818 of NZ_JBVIQK010000001.1, forward strand.
GGATCGTGGCCCACGAGCACATGCCGGCCGCGGCCTCGCTGAACGCGCTGCGCTGGACGGCCGGCGGGGTCGCGGGTCCGGCCCTGGCGGGTGTGGTCGTCGCCTATGCGGGCCTGGGCTGGGCATACGGGGCGGACCTGGTCACCTTCGTCGTGTCCGTCGTCCTGGTCGTGCGGATCGCCTCCTCCCCCGCCTCCCGCGAGGCGGTGAGGCCGTCGCTGCGGGCGATCGCCGAGGGCGCCCGCTACGCCTGGAGCCGCAAGGAGCTGCTCGGCACCTACGCCGTGGACCTGGCCGCGATGTTCCTGGCGATGCCGCTGGCCGTCCTGCCGTTCCTCGCCGACGAACTGGAAGCCGAGTGGTCGCTGGGCCTGATGTACGCGGCGGTGCCGGCGGGGTCGCTGCTGGTGACTCTGACCAGCGGCTGGGCTTCGCGGGTGCACCGGCACGGACGGGCGGTGGTGCTGTCGGCGGCGCTGTGGGGCCTCGCGATCGCGGGCGCCGGACTGGTGGGCGACGTATGGCTGGTGTTGCTGTTCCTGCTCCTCGCGGGGGCGTGCGACATGGTCAGCGGCATCTTCCGCGCGGCGATGTGGAACCAGACGATCCCGGACGAGCTGCGCGGCCGGCTCGCCGGGATCGAGCTGTTGTCGTACTCGGTGGGGCCGACGCTCGGCCAGGTGCGCACGGGCGGTTTCGCGGCCTGGACGGGGGTGCGGACGTCGGTCTGGTCCGGCGGGCTGCTGTGCGTGGGCGCAGTGGGACTGCTCGCCCTGTGTCTGCCGGGACTGATGACGTACGACGCGCGGACCAATGAGCACGCGGTGCGGCAGCGCGACAAGCGCGCCGCCGCGACCGTGGTGGAAGCCTGATCAGTCGTCGTCCCGCGGGGTGCCCGCCGGGCTGTCGTGCCACTTGGGGTCGTTCTCCCACTGGAGGTTGCGCTCGCGGGCCGTCCGCATGGCGTGCTCGGCCTCCGCGCGGGTGGTGTAGGGGCCGAAACGGTCCTTGGCCGGGCACTCGGGCCCTTCCTCGACCTTCTTGTGTTCCAGGCAGTAGTACCACTCGCCCGGTTTGCCGACCGTGCGCTTCTTGAACAGGGCCATGACCAGCTCCTCTCGCCACCGTCATGTTCCCCGATGGACGCTGGTTAGACTCGCTGGCATGTCTGGCCAGTCGCTGCTCGTGCCCGGGGAGCTGTCCCCCATCCGTTCCGTGCCCGGAAACATCCGCCGTCCCGAGTACGTCGGGAAGCCCGCGCCGACCCCGTACACCGGTCCGGAGGTGCAGACGCCCGAGACGGTCGAGGCGATGCGTACCGCCGGGCGGATCGCCGCACGGGCCATGGCGGAGGCGGCGAAGCTGATCGCGCCGGGCGTCACCACCGACGAGCTGGACAGGGTGGCGCACGAGTACATGTGCGACCACGGCGCCTACCCCTCGACGCTGGGCTACCGGGGCTTCCCCAAGTCCCTGTGCACGTCCGTCAACGAGGTGATCTGCCACGGCATCCCGGACTCGACGGTGCTGCGGGACGGCGACATCGTCAACCTGGACGTGACGGCGTACATCGGCGGGGTGCACGGCGACAACAACGCGACGTACCTGGTGGGGGACGTCGACGAGGAGAGCCGGCTGCTGGTGGAGCGGACCCGGGAGGCGCTGGACCGCGCGATCAGGGCGGTCCGGCCGGGCCGGCAGATCAACATCATCGGCCGGGTCATCGAGTCGTACGCCAAGCGGTTCGGGTACGGCGTCGTGCGGGACTTCACGGGGCACGGCATCAACTCGTCGTTCCACTCGGGACTGATCGTCCCGCACTACGACAGCCCGCACGCGACGACGGTCATCCAGCCCGGCATGACGTTCACGATCGAGCCGATGCTGACGCTCGGGACGCACGAGTACGACATGTGGGACGACGGCTGGACGGTCGTGACGAAGGACCGCAAGCGGACGGCCCAGTTCGAGCACACGCTGGTCGTGACGGACACGGGCGCGGAGATCCTCACGCTGCCCTGAGCCCGCCACCACCAGTCGCCGGCCCGCCCTCCCTCCGGAGAGGCGGGCCTTTCGTCGTCGGCCGGGGGCGCAACGGACGCGCAGGACGCTCCGCTCACGGTGCCCGGAAGTCCGTGGCAGGGGAACCCGTCCGGCCGTCGACGCGCTCGTCAGGAACCACCCGACGGAGGCGGACGGGCACGGCCTGAGCCCGATCAGCGCTCCAGGAGGACTCGGCCGCCGATCTCGACCCAGCCGTACGGCTGGGGCGCGGTGAGGATCTGTGATCCCGCGCCCTGGGTGATGTTCAGGGCCCGGCCGAGGAGGTCGGTGAGCAGCAGGGCCGCCGCGCCGGTCGCCTCGTCCTCGTCGATGCCGTCGTCGCGGCCGGGGAAGGCGCGCGCCCGGACCCGTCCCGCCGACTCGTCCTCCCAGGCCCAGGCGTACACCCACTCGCCGGACGGCGGTACGGGCAGGTCGTCGACCTCGGCGGCGGAGGCGTACTGACGGAGCGTGCGCGGCGGGACCCACTCGGCCCGCGCCTCGATCCAGCTGAACTCGCCGTCCAGGCGGACACCCACGACCCCTGCGGGGGTGACGAGTTCGGGCACGTCCAGCAGCCAGGCCGTGCCCACGCAGGGGTGTCCGGCGAAGGGCAGCCGCACGGTGGGCGTGTAGATGTCGACGACTCCGCGCTCGGGGTCGTCCACGAACACGGTCTCGCTGAAGCCCAGCTTCGCCGCGAGGGCCTGCCGGTCCTCCCGGTCGGGCAGCACGGATCCCTCGCGGACCACGCCCAGTTCGTTGCCGTATCCGCCGTTCGGTGCGCAGAACACGCGGAGCACGTCGTAATCAGTCACCGGGGAATTGAAGCACCGCCTCCGCCTCCGCCGTCGGCTCCGGCCAGGTGGCGGGCTCAGGCGAGGGCCGCTGACGGTGGCCGCCGCGACGGCCGCGACCGGGGCGACCGCCTGCGCCGCCCGCGCGCCGGACGGGTCCGGGCGGTGAGGATCATAAACAGCACCCCGAGCAGCACCGCCGGTCCGCCCGGCGTGGTGTGCACGCAGGGCTGCTTGCCGCCCAGGCCCACGACCAGCCGACCGAGGTGCCGTCACGTCCACAGGACGGGCGTGGCACTGGCGACGCCACGCCGCCGCCTTTGAGCTCTCTTGGTGTTCCTTGTGGGCCGTCTTGACCTGACCGTGGGGATCCTTTTGACCCACCGTGACCGGGTCGTGCTCTTACAGCGTCCATGAGAGGTGAATCACGGTCCGGGCGGGCATTACCCAGGTAAGCCTTGGATAAGTTAGGCAAGCCTCACTGATATCTGTGAACCCTGTCACGCAATTTTTCAGCCATGCTGGGAGCCTTCATGCGCGCCGCCAGACTCTCCGTCGCCACCGCCGCCGCTGCCGCCGCGGCCCTGACCGCGGTCACGGGCTGCACCGAGAAGAGCGACGCCGCCACGGGTGACCGGGTGATCGGCGTGACCGCGACCGACGACACGTGCGAGACGTCCACCAAGAAGATCGCGGCCGGCCACGTCGAACTCGCCATCGAGAACAAGGGTTCCAAGGTCACCGAGGTCTACCTCCTCTTCCCCGACGACCGGGTGGTGACCGAGCGGGAGAACATCGGCCCCGGCACCAAGCAGCGGGTCACCGCCGAGGTGAAGGCCGGCGACTATCTGATCGCCTGCAAGCCGGGCATGAAGGGCGACGGCATCCGCCAGGACCTCAAGGTCACCGGCGGCGGCACGACCGCCGAGCGCGACCCGCGCCTGGACAAGGCCGTGGCGGCCTACCGGGCCTACTCGCAGCAGCAGGCCGACGAGACGCTGCCCCGGGTCGAGGCCTTCGTGAAGGCTGTCAAGGCGGGCGATCTGGAGGCCGCGAAGAAGGCCTACGCGCCCTCCCGCATCGGCTGGGAGCGCACGGAGCCGGTCGCGGAGTCCTTCGGCGACATCGACCCCAAGGTCGACATCCGCGAGCCCGACCTCGAGGCCGGCCAGAAGTTCACCGGCTGGCATCGCCTGGAGAAGGCTCTCTGGCAGGACAAGAAGATCACCGCTGACGACAAGGCCGTCGCGGATCAGCTCGTCACCGACCTGAAGGACTGGCAGAACCGGGTCGGCAAGGCCGAGATCAGCCCGACCTCCATGGCCAACGGCGCCAAGGAACTCCTCGACGAGGTCGCCACCGGCAAGGTCACCGGCGAGGAGGAGTTCTTCTCGCACACCGACCTGGTCGACTTCAAGGCCAACGTCGAGGGCGCCGAGAAGGCGTTCGACCTGCTGGAGCCGGTCGCCAAGGAGAACGACGCGGCGCTGGTCACCGAGCTGGACAAGCAGTTCACGGCGCTGAACACGCTGCTCGACACGTTCCGGACGAACTCCTCCGGAGCGGCACCGTACGAGTTCACCTCGTACGACAAGGTCGGCGCCGCCGACCGCAAGGAGCTGTCGGACGCGGTGAACGCGCTCGCGGAGCCGCTGTCCAAGCTCGCCGCCGCCGTGGCCAAGTAGCCGGAGGCTCACCCACATGACGGACACGGACAGCACCTCGCCCTCGCCCACCCGGCGGGCACTGATCGGCTGGGGCGGGGCCGGCCTCGCGCTCGGCGCCGCCGCGGCCGGCGGCGCGGCCGCGATGACCCGCACCGGGAACGACGTGGACCCGGCCGGCGCCGAGGCGGGCGGCGCGGTCGCCTTCCACGGCATCCACCAGGCAGGCATCGCCACGCCCGTCCAGGACCGGCTGCACTTCGCCGCGTTCGACGTGACGACCACCGACCGGGCCGAGTTCGTCCAGCTGCTGAAGGACTGGACGCAAGCCGCCCGGCGGATGACCGAAGGCAAGCCGGTCGGGGAGGGCGCCTACGGCGGGCTCCCCGAGGCGCCGCCGGACGACACCGGTGAGGCGCTGGGCCTCAAGCCGTCCCGGCTGACGCTGACGGTCGGCTTCGGGCCCTCCCTGTTCCAGAAGTTCGGACTCGCCGGGCAGCGGCCCGAGGCGCTGGTGGACCTGCCGAAGTTCGCCGGGGACAACCTCGACGCCAATCGCAGCGGCGGCGACCTGTGTGTGCAGGCCTGCGCGGACGACCCGCAGGTCGCGGTGCACGCGATCCGCAACCTGGCCCGGATCGGCATGGGGAAGACCGTCATCCGCTGGTCGCAGCTCGGCTTCGGCAAGACGTCCTCCACGACGCCCGACGCGCAGACCCCGCGCAACCTGATGGGCTTCAAGGACGGCACCCGCAACATCGCGGGCACCGAGTCGGACCGCCTGGAGAAGTTCGTCTGGGTGGGCGAGAAGGACGGTCCCGCCTGGATGACGGGCGGCTCCTACCTCGTCGCCCGGCGCATCCGCATGCACATCGAGACCTGGGACCGCACCTCGCTCCAGGAGCAGGAGGACGTCTTCGGCCGAGACAAGGGCGAGGGCGCCCCGGTCGGCAAGGCCAGGGAACGCGACGAGCCGTTCCTGAAGGCCATGAAGCCCGACGCGCACGTGCGGCTCGCGCACCCCGACTCCAACCACGGGGTGACGCTCCTGCGCCGCGGCTACTCCTTCACCGACGGCACCGACGGTCTGGGCCGGCTGGACGCGGGCCTGTTCTTCCTCGCCTACCAGCGGGACGTGCGCGAGGGGTTCATCCCCGTCCAGCGCAACCTCGCGACGGACGCGCTCAACGAGTACATCCAGCACGAGGGTTCGGCCGTCTTCGCGATCCCGCCCGGCGTCCGGGACGCGGACGACTGGTGGGGGCGCACCCTGTTCGCCAAGGAGGCCTAGCCCGTGTTCTCCAACTACCTGATCGGACTGCGCGAGGGCCTGGAGGCCAGCCTCGTCGTCTGCATCCTCATCGCCTACCTGGTGAGGACCGACCGCCGCGACGCCCTGAAGCCGGTCTGGGCGGGCATCGCCGTGGCGGTGCTGCTCGCGCTGGGGTTCGGCTCCGCCCTCGAATTCGGCTCCCAGGAGCTGACCTTCGAGGCACAGGAGGCGCTCGGCGGCTCCCTGTCGATCCTGGCCGTCGTCCTGGTGACGTGGATGGTGTTCTGGATGCGGCGCACCGCGCGGCATCTGAGGTCGGAGCTGCACGGCAAGCTGGACGCGGCCCTCGCCATGGGCACCGGCGCGCTGGTCGCCACCGCGTTCCTCGCCGTGGGCCGGGAGGGCCTGGAGACCGCCCTGTTCGTGTGGGCGTCGGTGCACGCGGCCGGTGACGGCACCCCGCGGCCGCTGATCGGCGTGGCCCTCGGCCTGGCCACGGCGGTCCTGCTGGGCTGGCTGTTCTACCGCGGCGCCCTGCGCATCAACCTGGCCAAGTTCTTCACCTGGACGGGCGCCATGCTGGTCGTCGTCGCGGCGGGCGTGCTGGCGTACGGCTTCCACGACCTCCAGGAGGCCGACTGGCTGCCCGGCCTGACCGACCGGGCCTTCGACATCAGCGGCGCGATCCCGCCCGACAGCTGGTACGGCACGCTGCTGAAGGGCGTGTTCAACTTCCAGCCCGACCCGACGGTCCTCCAGGTCACGGTGTGGCTGCTGTACCTGGTCCCGACGCTCGCGCTGTTCCTCGCCCCGGTAGGGTTCGCCTCCGGGAAGGGGAAGGTGAACGCGCCTGATGAGCAGGGAAAGCAGCCTGACGACCGGCCGTCCGCGGCGCCGCGGACGTGACCGTGACGCACTGATCGCCGTCTCGCTCACCGCCGCCTTGACGGCGAGCGGGTGTGTCGTGGTGCACGGGGAGCGCGAGGTGCTGCCCGCGGCCACGAAGGCGGAAGCCGCCAAGGCGGTCGAGCAGTTCACGGCCGCCTACAACAAGGCGGACGCGGCGTACGACCCCTCCCTCGACGCCGAGTTCACCACCGGGGCGCTCGGCGCGATCGACGCGGCACGGCTGAAGGCGGGGCGCGTCAACAACCCTGACGGCAACCCGGAGCACACGCCGCTGACGCTCACCGACGTCAACTACACCATTCCCGAGAAGCCCGGCTGGCCCCGCTGGTTCGTCGCCGACGCGCGGGCCAACAAGGGCGGTGACGCGCGCTGGGTGCTGGTGTTCACCCGCGGCGGCCGGTCGGACCCGTGGCAGGCGGCGTACCTCACGCTGGTGGCGCCGGGCGCGCTGCCGGAGTTCCCCAAGGACAAGGACGGCTGGGCCGAGGCCGTACCGGTCGACACCGCCGGCCTGACGCGCTCGCCCGCCCGCATGAGCACCGACTACACGACGTACCTGAAGGACGGCGGGGACGCGTTCGCGGACGGTCCGTACACCAGTGAGCTGCGCTCCACACGGGCGAAGAACGCCAGCAAGCCGGGCCTGGCCACGCAGTACATCGACGAGCCGCTGACGAACGGCGACTTCGCGCCGCTGGCGCTGCGCACGGCGGACGGCGGGGCGCTGGTGTTCTTCTCCACGCACCACTTCGTGAAGCAGACGGCGGCGGCGGGGGCGGCCGTGCCGACGCCCAACCGCAACGTCCGGGCGTTGACCACGGGGGAGATCGAGCAGGCCCTGACGATGGAGTTCGTGGCCAACGGGATGGCCCTGGTGCCGGTCGCCTCCGGCGGGGGCAAGGTGTCGATGCTGAGCCGGCTGGAAGGGCTCACCGCGGCGAAGGGCGAGTAGGGGGCCCCGGCGTTCGCGTGGTCCTCGCCGGACGGCGGGTGCGCATCCGTCGCGGCTGGTCGCGCCCACGCGGCGCGGAGCCGCGTACCCCTACGGCCGCGCGCCCTGGGTCAGTGGCGCGTGGGCCACGTCGCGACCGCCGGGTCCGTGCCCACGTATCTGGCGCACGCGTCCGTGAGGGGCTCCAGGAGGGTCAGCGGGTCCGGAAGGGAGTGTTCGGGGCCCCGGAGCCAGTGCACGGCCTGGCCGTCGTCGCCCGGGAGGCGGGCCGGCGGGACGAGGACGTAGGAGCCTCGGCAGTGCCAGCGCAGGCCGGGGTGCTCGTCCATCGTCTCGGGGTGGCAGTCCAGCTCGCAGGGCCACCACTCGTCCTCGTCCTCGGGGGTGCCGCGGGTGAGGGTGAAGAACAGCATGCGGCCGTCGTCGCTCTCGGCGACCGGGCCGACCTCGACGCCGGCGCCGAGCAGCCGCTCCAGGGCCTCCCGGCCGGCCTCCATGGGGACGTCGAGGACGTCGTGGGTCGTGCCGGTGGCGGTGATGAAGTTGGCCTGGGGCTGATGACGGGCCCAGCGCTCGATCTGGGCGGGGTCGGTGGTGGACTGCGTGTGCCAGGCGAAGGAGAGCGGGTGGCGGCCGGGCGTCGGACAGCCGACGCGGTCGCAGGAGCAGCGGTAGCCGGAGACGGGGTGGGCGGCGGGCGCGAGCGGCAGTCCCGCCTCGGCGGCGGCGAGCAGCAGGGCCTCACGGCCGCCTTCGTCGGCGCCCTCCTTGGGGCGGCGTCCCCGCAGCCACTGGGAGATTCTGCTCTGCCTGCCGGTCCGGCCGCCGAACTCCGCGCTCATCTATCCCCTCGCCTCGCTCTGGTGCGGACAGCATGCCCTATGGTCCCACCATCCGGCGCATCGGGGGTCCGGAGCCCCAAAAGGGGCACGTGGGACGAGGGGTACCGATGTGGGCCATGAGGTCGGCGAGGTCAGCGCGGTGCGAGACCGTACAGGGCGTAGTCGACGAGGGTGTCGGTGTACTCGTAGGAGAGCGGACCCGTGTACTGGAGCCAGCGCTGGGCCAGCGGTGAGATGAAGAACTCCAGGGCGATGCGCGGGTCGACCTCGGGGCGGACCTGGCCGGCCCGCTGGGCGGCGCGCAGCCGGTCGACGTACAGCTGGATGCTGGGCTCCATGAGCTGGGACGTGAAGCGCCGGCCGACCTCTTCGTTGACCACGCCCTCGGCGGCCAGGGCTCGGGACGGCGCATCGAAACGGGGGTCCGTCAGCTGGTCGACGGTGGCCCGCAGCACCGCCTTGATGTCGGCGGCGAGGTCGCCGGTGTCCGGCAGGACGAAGTCCTCGCCCGCCTCGCGGGAGGCCTGACGGCTGAGGTCGAGGAACGCCTCCAGCAGGACGTCGGCCTTCGAGCCCCACCAGCGGTAGATGGTCTGCTTGCCGACGCCGGCGCGGGCGGCGATGCCCTCGATGGTGGTCCTGGGATAGCCGACCTCCGCCACCAGGGCGAGCGCGGCGTCGTAGATCGCGCGCCGGGACCGCTCGCTGCGGCGGGTGGTGTCGGGGGCCGGCTTTCCGGGCTGGGTGACCATGGCACGACCGTACCAAGAGCATGAGACGGGTCGTCTCGCCGTCCCGTCCGGTGGGCCCGCTCGCCGGGTGGCTACTCCCCCGGGTACCGCACGCCGGTCCGCTCCCGGATCGTGTCCAGCGTCCGCATCACGGCGAGGGTGCCGTCGAGCGGGACGAGCGGGGACTCGGTCTCCCCGGCCCGCAGTGCCCGCATCACCTCCCGCGCCTCGTGCCGCATGGTCGTACGGGGCCCGTCGGACGGGTCGGCGGTGAACTCCTGCGGGTCGCGGCCGGCCCGGTGCAGGACGAGGCGGTCGGGGTGGAAGAAGCCGGAGGGGATGTCGATGCGGCCCCGTGAGCCGGTGACCGACGCGGTGACGCCGGTACCGCCGACCAGGGAGCAGTGCAGGGCGGCCAGCGCGCCGGAGTCCCAGGACAGGACGGCGGCCGTCTGGAGGTCGACGCCCTCGGCGGAGATCACGGCCTGCGCGGAGACGCTCGTGGGCTCTCCCAGCAGCAGGTGGGCGAAGGAGACCGGGTAGACGCCCAGGTCGAGGAGGGCGCCGCCGCCCTGGGCGGGGTCGCGCAGCCGGTGCGAGGGCGGGAAGGGGCCCTCCAGGCCGAAGTCGGCCTGCACGGTCCGTACCTCGCCGATCGCGCCGTCGCCGACGAGGGCCTTCAGGCGGCGGATGACGGGGTTGCAGTACATCCACATGGCTTCCATGAGGAAGCGGCCGTTGTCGCGGGCCAGCTCGACGAGTTCGACGGCCTCGCGCAGGTTCAGCGTGAACGCCTTCTCGCACAGCACGTTCCGGCCGCCCTCCAGGCAGAGCCCGGCCGCCGTGCGGTGCGCGGAGTGCGGGGTGGCGACGTACACGACATCGATGTCCGGGTCCTTGGCCAGCGTCTCCCAGTCGCCGTACGCCCGGGGTATCCCGAAGCGCTCGGCGAACTCCCGCGCCGAGGTCTCGGTGCGGGACGCGACCGCGACCACCTCCGCGTCCGGCAGGTCGATCAGGTCCGCCGTGAACGCGGCGGCTATCCCGCCCGTCGCCAGAATCCCCCACCGCACCGTGTCCGTCGTCATCCGCCCGCCCTCGTGCCGTCCCAGCAGTCCGTACGAGCTGAGAGCATAGGTGGCGCTGACGTCACAGAGGGAGGGGCCACATGCCCGAGGGTGGGGCGATACCGGACGTGTCGAGGGCGGCCGTGGCCGGGCAGGGGGCACCGCTGCGGGCGCGGCGCCGGGCGGGACTGCTCGTCACCCTCGTGCTGGGCGGGCTGACCGCCACTCCACCGCTGGCCATGGACATGTACCTGCCGTCGCTGCCGCAGGTCACCCGGGTGCTGCACGCGCCCGCCGCGACCGTGCAGCTCACGCTGACCGCCTGCCTGGCCGGAATGGCGCTGGGGCAGCTGGTGGTCGGCCCGATGAGCGATCGCTGGGGCCGCCGCCGCCCGCTGCTGGTGGGGCTCGCCGTGTACGTCGTGGCGACCGCGCTGTGCGCGCTGGCACCCACCGTGGAGCTGCTGGTCGCGTTCCGGCTGGCGCAGGGCCTCGCGGGCGCGGCGGGGATCGTGATCGCGCGGGCGATGGTGCGCGACCTGTACGACGGCGTGGCCATGGCGCGCTTCTTCTCCACCCTGATGCTGATCTCGGGTGTCGCCCCGGTGGTCGCGCCGCTGATCGGCGGGCAGATCCTGCGGGTGACGGACTGGCGGGGCGTGTTCGTGGTCCTCACCGCCGTCGGCATCCTGCTGGCCGGTGTCGTCGCGGCGAAACTCCCCGAGACGCTCCCGGCCGCCGAGCGCCACTCCGGTGGCGTCGGCGAGGCCCTGCGCTCGATGCGCGGGCTGCTCGCCGACCCGCCCTTCGCCGGCTATCTGCTGACCGGCGGCTTCGCCTTCGCCGCGCTGTTCGCGTACATCTCGGCGTCGCCGTTCGTGATCCAGGAGATCTACGGCGCCTCACCGCAGACGTTCAGTGTGCTCTTCGGCGTGAACTCGATCGGGCTGGTCGTCGTCGGGCAGGTCAACGGCAAGGTGCTGGTCGGACGGGTCAGCCTGGAGCGGGTCCTGGCGGCCGGCCTGGCGGTCGTCGCGCTGGCCGCGGCCGCGCTGCTGCTGATGGCGACGGGCGTGTTCGGCGAGGTGGGGCTGGTGCCGGTGGCGGCCGCCCTGTTCGTGCTGATGTCGGCGATGGGGGTCACCCTGCCCAACGCCCAGACCCTCGCGCTGCTGCGGGTACGCCACTCCGCCGGGTCCGCGTCCGCGCTGCTGGGCACCACCTCCTTCGCGATCGCCGCGGTCGCCTCCCCGCTCGTCGGTGTCGCCGGTGAGGACACGGCCGTCCCGATGGCCGTCGTCCAACTGGTGGCCGCGGCGGTGGCGCTGGTCTGCTTCGTGGGAATGTGCCGTCCCTGGAGGGCCGCGGGGGCGGCCGACCAGGGTCCGGACGAGGGTCCCGACGACGGGCTCTCCGCTCGTGCGAGGCCGGAAGCGGGCGAGGACAACTGAGCGCGCCGAGACTGCGGGTCGACACTCCGGAACGGGCCGGGCTCGACCCCGAGGAGCTGCGTCACCTCGTGCGCGAGGTCCGCGCACTGACCACCGGGGAACGGCCCTGGGCGGCCGGCGTCGTGGTGGTCGCGGGGCGCGGGCCCGTCATCGCCGTGCGGGAGGCGGCGGGCTGGGCGGTGCGGTACGCGGGCTACGACCCGCAGGCCGACGCCGGCGTGGAGCTGCCACCCGCGTCCCGCGTCCCGATGACCGTCGACACGCCCTTCGACCTCGCGTCGGTCACCAAGCTGTTCACGGCCGTCGCGGCGGTGCAGCAGATCGAGCGCGGCACGCTGGGGATCGACGCGCGCGTGGGGGCCTATCTGCCCGACTTCCGGGCGGCGTCCGCCCATGACATCACCGTGCGCCGGCTCCTCACCCACACCTCGGGGCTGCGGCCCGAACTGCCGCTCCACGACTGCCCCGACGACGCCGGGCGGCTGGAGCTGCTGCGGGCGGAGGCGCCGGTGACCGCGCCCGGGACGTACGTCTACTCGGACCTCAACATGCTGCTCCTCCAGCAACTCCTCGAACGGCTCACCGGCCGGACGCTCGACGTCCTGATCCACGACGGGATCACCCGCCCCCTGGGCATGACGTCCACCGGCTTCGGGCCGTGCCCCGGCGCGGCCGCCACGGAGGACCAGCGGCGGCCGTGGGGGAAGGCCGACCGGGGGCCGCTGCGGGGCGAGGTGCACGACGAGAACGCGTGGGCGCTGGGCGGGGTGGCCGGTCATGCGGGGCTGTTCTCGACCGGGTGTGATCTCGCGGTGTTCTGCCGGGCGTTGCTGGCGGGGGGTGCGTACGGGCCCGCTCGGATCCTCGGGCCCGACTTCGTGGAGCTGTTGCTGGCCGCTCCGGGGCTGGGCTTCGCGGTGGACCAGGCGTGGTTCATGGGGGAGCTGGCGGGGAGGGGAGCGGCGGGACACACGGGGTTCACGGGTACGTCCCTGGTGCTCGACCCGGCGACGGACACGTTTCTCGTGCTGCTGGGGAACACGGTGCATCCTCGGCGGCGGACGGCGAGCAGTGCGCCTCGCGCGGCGGCGGGCACGCGTCTGAGCCGCGCGGTCCGCTGAGTGCGCCGCCCCGGGGCTCGCCTGCCCGGCCCTCCGGGGCCATGCCCACCCACTCGCGGCTCGGCGAGCTGGAAGGCGCCGGTCGGGCGATCCGGCCCGTCCGGGGGGGCGCCTCCCGGGGGGGGCTCGAGGACGACGCCTGTCAGGCGGAAGCTGAGGCCCGGAGCGCAGTCCCCAGGGCGGGGAACCGCAGGGCAGGACCGCAGGGGAGCAGGGGCCGAAGGGGAACCACAGGGCAGGAACCCGCGGGACAGGGCACCGCGGGACAGGGCACCGCGGGACAGGGCACCGCGGGACAGGGCACCGCGGGACAGGGCACCGCGGCACTGGGGCGCGTTTAGTATTTGCGGGTGAACGACCCCGTATCTCCGGCGGAAGCCCTCCGTGAGTTGCTCGACGGGCTTCCGGCCCGGCAGGCCGGTCAGGCCGTGGAGCGGCTCATCGCCAATTATCGCGGGGCCACCCCGACCGACACCCCGATCCTCCGCGACCGCGCGGACGTCGCCGCGTACGCCGCGTACCGCATGCCGGCCACCTTCGAGGCGGTCCGCTCGGCACTGGAGGCGTTCGCGGACGCCGTGCCGGACTGGACGCCCGGCAGCCATGTCGACGTGGGCGGGGGGACGGGCGCCGCGACCTGGGCGGTCAGCGCCACCTGGCCGGGCCGGCGCCCGGTGACGGTGCTGGACTGGGCGGAGCCCGCCCTGGCCGTCGGGCGCGAACTCGCCGCGTCCAACCCGGCCCTGGAGCAGGCCCGCTGGCAGCGTGCCCGGATCGGCTCCGCGCTCACCCTGGAGCCGACCGACCTGGTCACCGTCTCGTACGTCCTCAACGAACTGCCCGCCCCCGACCGGGCCGCCCTCGTGGACGCGGCCGCCTCCGCCGCGCAGGCGGTGGTGATCGTCGAGCCGGGCACCCCGGACGGCTACGGCAGGATCATCGAGGCCCGGGACCGGCTGATCGCGGCGGGCTTCCGTGTCGCCGCACCCTGCCCGCACAGCGCCGCCTGCCCGATAGTGCCCGGTCAGGACTGGTGCCATTTCTCGGCGCGCGTGAGCCGTTCCTCCCTGCACCGGCAGGTCAAGGGCGGCTCACTGCCGTACGAGGACGAGAAGTTCGGCTATGTGGCCGCCGCCCGCTTCCCCGTCGACCCGGTTCCGTCCCGCGTGGTGCGACGGCCGCAGATCCGCAAGGGTCAGGTGCTCCTCGACCTGTGCGAGACCGAGGAGCGGCTGTCGCGGACGACGGTGACGAAGCGGCACGGCGAGCTGTACAAGGCGGCGCGGGACGCCGACTGGGGCGACGCCTGGCCGCCCGCCCCCTGACTCAGGCCGGCTTGAGCCCCTGGTCGCCCACCTCGGTGACGAAGGACGCGGCGGTACTGACCGGAGCGCCCGGCCGGGTGACGTAGGGGACGGTCTTGAAGTCGGCGCGGGCCAGGTCGCGGTTGAGGGCGACGGTCACATAGCCGCGTCGGCCGTTGTAGAACCTCATGTGCGGGTTGGCGGTGGTGTAGGTGGTCCAGTTCGCGGGCTTGTCGGAGCCGTCCCGGCCGCTGGCGACCGACGTGGCGACGATCTCCGTACCGAGGGTGCGGGAGGTCTGGTCGTCGAAGTCGTCCTTGACGTCGAAGGCGTACCCGACGTGCACGTCACCGGTGAGGACCATGAGGTTGTCGACTCCGGCGGCCTTCGCGCCGTCCAGGACACGGCGGCGGGAGGCGCGGTATCCGTCCCAGGCGTCCATGGACAGCTTGGCGACCGGGTTGAGGTCGAGCTTCCGCTGGGAGAAGGTGACCTGCTGCGGGACCACGTTCCAGCGCGCGCGTGAGGCGTGCCAGCCGTTGAGCAGCCAGCGTTCCTGCGTCGCGCCGGTCATCGTGCGGGTGGGGTCGTCGATGTCGGGGCCGGGGAGCTGCGCGCCGTCGCCGTAGGCCTGGTTCGAGCGGTACTGGCGGGTGTCGAGGATGTCGAACTGGGCGAGGTCGCCCCAGTGCAGGCGGCGGTACAGCCGCATGTCGGGGCCGTCGGGGAGCTGGGGGCGGCGCAGCGGCTGATTCTCCCAGTAGGCACGGTAGGCGGAGGCGCGGCGCAGCAGGAACTCCTCCGGCGGGACGGTGTTCTCGGGGGTGTCGCCGGCGTAGTTGTTCTCGGTCTCGTGGTCGTCCCAGGTGACGACGAACGGGTGGGCGGCGTGCGCGGCGACGAGGTCGGGGTCGGACTTGTAGAGGGCGTATCGCAGGCGGTAGTCCTCCAGGGTGACCGTCTCGTGGTCGAACAGGGCGGGCAGGGTGCGGTCGGTGTGGTTGCGGTGGTTGCCGACCGAGTTGACGGCGTACTCGTAGAGGTAGTCCCCGAGGTGGAAGACGACGTCGACGTCGTCCTGGGCGAGGTGGCCGTAGGGGGTGAAGTAGCCGTCGGTGTAGGCCTGGCAGGAGACGGCGGCGAGTTTGAGCTGCGACACCTGGGCGCGGGAGACGGGGGCGGTGCGGGTGCGACCGGTCCGGCTGGTCCAGTCGCCCACGCGGAAGCGGTAGTGGAAGACGCGGTCGGGGGCGAGGTGGGGAACCTCCACGTGGACGGTGTGGTGGAACTCGGGGTGGGCGGTGACGGTGCCGCGTCTGACGACGCGTCGGAAGCCCTCGTCGTGGGCCAGTTCCCAGCGGACGGCGACGCGTCGGGCGGGCAGTCCGCCGTCGGGCTGGTAGGGGGCCGGGGCGAGGCGCGTCCACAGGAGTACGGAGTCGGGCAGGGGGTCGCCGGAGGCGACGCCGAGGGTGAAGGGGTCGTCGGTGATCCGGGCGGGGTCGAGTTCGGCGGCGGCCGCGGTGCCCGCGGTCGGCAGGTTCACGGCGAAGGCGAGCGCGGCGGCGGCGCCGGTCACGGTGAGGAAGCGGCGGCGGCCGAGGTGGCGCGCTGCCTCGCGGAGTTCGGTGGTGTGCTGGGACGGGTGTGCTGCGGGTGTCATCCGGTCCTCCGCTGACGGTGTGTGTAGGAGGCATTGGAGTGGCCGGGGACGACCTGGGAGCGACCGCGGACGGACGCGAACACAACAGTCGCGTGGCGGAAGAGAGCATTCCGGATGGCGGGCCGTACGACGGCTCGCGTGACGGCGGCTGACGGCCGCGTGCCGGGCCGCCGGCACCCGCTCCCTTACGCTGCGGGGCCGTGAACGCATGCGAACTGTCGAAGAGTCACGGTCGGGGCCGGAGTCGCAGCCGGGGGCGAAGATCGCGGTGGTGACCGGAGCCGGTTCCGGCATCGGCCGCGCGGTCGCCGTGGAACTCCTGCGCACGGGTTGGTCGGTGGCCCTGGCCGGGCGCCGCGCCGAGCCCCTCGAGGAGACGGCAGCGCTGGTGCCGGACGCCGCACGTCTCGCCGTACGGACGGACGTCTCACGTCCCGACGAGGTGGCAGGCCTGTTCGCCGCCGTGCGCGACCGGTTCGGCCGCCTCGACCTGCTGGTCAACAACGCGGGCACGTTCGGGCCGGGCGGGGTCCCCGTGGAGGAACTCCCCTCCGACGCCTGGCGGCACGTGGTGGACACCAACCTCGACGGGGCGTTCCTGTGCGCGCGGGCGGCGTACCGGCAGATGAAGGAGCAGGAGCCGCGGGGCGGGCGCATCATCGACAACGGGTCGGTCTCCGCACACGCGCCGCGCCCGCACTCGGTCGCCTACACCGCCACCGAACACGCCCTGACCGGCCTGACCAGGTCGCTGTCGCTGGAGGGGCGGGCGTACGGCGTCGCGGTCGGGCAGATCGACATCGGCAACGCGGCGACCGACATGACGTCGCGGATGCTGGCGGGCGCGTTGCAGGCCAACGGCGAGATGACGCCGGAGCCGGTGATGGACGTGGCGGACGTGGCGCGCACCGTGCGGCACATGGCGGAGCTGCCGCTGGAGGCCGACGTGCAGTTCGCGACGGTGCTGGCGACGGCGATGCCGTACGTGGGACGGGGGTGAACCGTCAACCCACACAAACGGATTTGAACATTCCGTACCATTAGCACCGGTCAAGGACTTATGCTCGACACCTCCTCCACACGAGCTTCACAGTTGGAGGACCGGACTTCCATCGGCCGCACCGAGGGGGAGGACGGCAGCCGTTCCGCGGCACCGGATGGGGGTGGACCTCGCGTGACGCCCGCGAGGTGCGCACCGGACCGCGGAACGGCTGCCGTGCACCACAAGGGTCGGTCGGGCGGCGCAGTGACCGTGTTCGGTCGGGCTCGACGAGTGGCTCGGCCGACGCCCCCGCCGAACTCTCCGACGGCCGGCGCCAGCGCGTCGCGATCGCCCGAGCACGGGTCAGGAGAAGCCGAGAGTTCTGCTCGCCGACGAGCCCACCGGCAACCACGACGAGGGCACCCGCGACGACATCATGCGCCTGCTGGAAGGTTTGTGGCACGAGCGCGGGCTGACCTTCGTCAAGGTCACGACGCCTCGTCGATCGCCCGGTGGGCGGCTCGGCTGACCACCATCGACGCGGGCCCGATCAGGCTGACGGAACAGGCGGTGGCCCGCGCCCCGCGAGATCCTCGGGTGCGGCCGGGACCCGCGCTGAGGCGCGGCCGGGGACTCGGCCCGGGGCTTCGGCCGGGAACTCGGCCCGGGGCTTCGGCCGGGAACTCGGCCCGGGGCTTCGGCCGGGGACTCGGCCCGGGGCTTCGGCCGGGGACTCGGCCCGGGGTTTCGGCCGGGTAAGACCTCCGTCACCGGCTGCCGGTGAGGTCGGCCGCGTGCCCTGGGTCGTGGTGCGGGTAGCCCTCCCCGCCGCCCACACCCGCCAGGGCCGACATGTGGTCCGCCGTCAGCCGACCGCTGCCGCGCCCGTCATGGCCGGCTGTTGCACGGACCGGGCCGGCCGGGCGCCGAAGTACAGCTCGAGCCGCGCCTCGCTACGCCTGCCCGGTCTCGAAGCGGGAGATCCGGCCGTCGTCATCGACGACGAACGTCCACTTGGTGCGCATCTCGCCCCAGGTGTCGTTGCTGTAGCGGGCGAGGAGAGCGCGGCCGCCGTCCGACTCGTTGTCGACCTCCAGATGACCGTGGGAGGAGAAGATCTCCCTGTCGATCCACTCGACGAGATCACGGTCGGAGCCGTCGTCGGCCATGGTCGCGTCCGGGGCGAGGAGTTTCAGGAAGGCTTCCCGGTCATGGGCGTTGACCGCGCAGACGAAGGCCCGGACGGCCGGGTCGGTGAGTTTTCCGGTCTGGATCGTCATACGCGTCACCCTCACACCGCGCCCACCGCCCCGCCACCCGAACGGCTTCCGGGACGGAGCGGCGGGATGTGAGGGATGCGAGGGTGGAAAGGCGGAGCGGGTTTGTGCCTGTTGTCCGCCCATCTGCTCGTCCGCTCGCCTGCCTGTCCGCTCATCTCTCCGGGAGTCACCGTGACCTGTTACGACCGACGTGATCTGGGCCTGCTGTTGCTCCGGCTCGGCACCGGAGGGGTGTTGATGGCGCACGGCGCGCAGAAGCTGTTCGGGTGGTTCGGCGGCCACGGCCTGGAGGGGACCGGCCAGTTCATGGAGTCCGTCGGGTACGCGCCGGGCAAGGCGAGCGCCGCCGCGGCCGGCCTGGCGGAGGCGGGCGGCGGCGCACTGCTCGCGCTGGGCCTGGCCACCCCGGCGGCGGGTGCTGCGGCGGCCGGCGCGATGACGGGCGCCTCCGCGGTCCACGTACCCAACGGCTTCTTCGCGATGAGCGGCGGCTACGAGCACGCGGCGAGCCTCGGCCTGACCGCCGCCGGCCTGGCCGTCACCGGCCCCGGCCGCCTCTCCCTCGACCACGCCCTCGGTCACGCGGTCAACCGGAACTGGATGGTTCCAGCCGCCCTGGGTGCGACGGCGGCGGCCACCGCGGTCGTCGTGGGCCTGCGCAACAAGCGGTTGCGGCGGCGCGAGGAGGGGGAGCAGGAGGCGCTGTTCGAGGAGTGAGGAGGGGCGAAGCCGCTGAGTGCGGCAACCTGCCGGCGGAAGCCGTTCCGCCACGACCCTGCCGACGTGAGCCGTTCGGCGCGACGCGACAACCCTGCCGACGTGAGCCGTTCGGCGCGACGACGCGGTCGGCGGATGCCGCCCGTTCGGGAGGTGACCACCGTGGGCAGGCTGCGCCCATGAGCGACACCCGCCCGGACACCCCGGGGCCGCAGCACCCGTCCGCCTCCCCCTCCGCCGGGACCGACCTGTGGGACACCGTCGACGCCCTGCGGGCCTGGCTCGACGCCGCCCAGCCCGTCGTCGGCCGGGAGGCCGTGCTGCTGCGCGTCCTGAAACTGTCCGAGGAGGTCGGCGAGGTCGCCCAAGCGGTGATCGGCGCGACCGGCCAGAACCCCCGCAAGGGCGTCAGCCACACGTGGGAGGACGTCCAGTCGGAGCTGTGCGACGTGATCATCACAGCGCTGGTGGCGCTGCGGACGCTGACTCCGGAGGCGGAAGCGGTGTTCGCGGGGCATCTGACGCGGGTGGCGGAGCGGTCGTCGGGAGGTGCCGGCGGGGGCGGAACCGCCGTGCGCTGACGCACCGTCCCTCGTTCGCAGAACCGCCCGCCCACTGCTCACGTCCCTCTGTACGATCGCCGCACGCGGCGCGGGGGCAGGCGGGCGAGGGGGCGGAGATGGACAGCGACGGCGTTGCCCACAGGGCGGCTTGGCCATGGCGGATCGGGTCGGCGGTGGCCGGGGCGGCCATGGTGCTCGGCGGCTGCGGTTCCGGTGACGACGACAGGGCGGCCGGACCGAGCCCTTCGGCATCCTCCCGGTCCGCGTCTGCGGCCGTTTCCGGGTCCCCCTCGGCAGCGGCGTCCGCGTCCTCCAGGAGTGGTGGCGCGGCGTCGATGACGCCGTTCGAGGCGGACCCCGCTCTGGTGCCCCGCACGAGGCGGCAGGCCGAGGCGCTGGCGGAGGCGGTCGCGCTGGAGCCGCGGGCGTGGGGCGCGGGCTTCCGGGCGCAGCAGCCGGCCGCGAGCGCCCCCGGCACCGTCGCCGTGCTCGACGAACAGTGCCGGTGGGAGCGGCGGACGCTCCCCGGAGGTGTCCTGGCCTCGCTGTCCCGCTACAGCGAGCTTCCGGGCACGGCGGGCAAGGGCGAGATCACGGTGACCGCGGCGGTCACCGTGCACGCCACGGTGACCGCCGCCGACGAGCAGCTGGCCACAGCCCTGGAGGAGCCGTTGCGCTGCCAGGAGCAGCAGGTCCGCGCCGATGAGTGGATCTCCGGACTCATGTCCGCCGCCATTCCCTACGGCCAGGGCGACAACACCTACGCCGACGACCATGTCGTGGAGACCGGTTCGTATGTCACCGGGGGCAGCGAGCAGCCGTACCGCTGGTACGTCACCCGGCTCGGCACGGTGACCCTGGCGGTGTCGGTGAAGGGCGCAGAGGGTTACTCGAACGCCGAATTGAACCAGTACGCCTCGCAGGCCACCGTCGCGATGCTCGACCGCGTGAAGTTCGAGCTCGGAGGGAAGGGCTGATGGAACCGCTGCGTTCGTCCGATCCCGCCCGCGTCGCGGACCACCGCCTGCTCGGGCGGCTCGGCGCCGGGGGCATGGGCGTGGTGTACCTGGCGCGCACGCCCGGCGGCGCACTGGTGGCGCTGAAGGTCATGCTCACCGACTACACCGAGGAGGCGGACTTCAAGGAGCGGTTCCGCCGCGAGGTCGAGGTGGCCCGGCGGGTCGACAGTCCCTGGGCGGTGCCGGTGGTGGACGCCGACCCGGACGCCGAGGCGCCCTGGCTGGCGACGGCGTTCGTGCCCGGCCCGTCGCTGGGCGAGGCGGTGGCCGCGTACGGCCCCCTGACGGAGCGCGGGCTGCGACTGCTCGGCACCCGGCTGGCCGAGGCGCTGGGCGAGGTGCACCGGGCCGGGCTGGTCCACCGGGACCTGAAGCCGGGCAATGTGCTGATCGCCCATGACGGGCCGCGGCTCATCGACTTCGGCATCGCCCGGGCCCCGGAGGACAGGACGCTCACGGCGACCGGGATGGTGGTCGGCACACCCGGCTATCTGTCGCCCGAGCAGGCCGAGGGACGCGGCGGGGACCGCATCGGCCCGGCGAGCGACGTGTTCTCCCTCGGGTGTGTCCTGGCGTTCGCGGCGACCGGCCGGCCTCCGTTCGGCAGCGGGGCGGTCGACGCCCTGCTGTACCGGGCCGTGCACGATCCGGCGGACCTCGACGGAGTGCCCGAGGGCCTGCTCGAGGTGTTGGGCCGCTGCCTGGAGAAGGATCCGCATCGGCGCCCGGATGCCGGGCAACTGGTGCGGGAACTGAGGGTCGACGACGCTCCCCCGGACGGGGAGGCGGCCGATTGGCTGCCCGAGCCGGTCACCCGGCTGATCGTCCGAGCGCTCGGCCGCCGCGCTCGCGCTGCCGGACATCGAGCACACGCTCGCGCCGGCCGACCCGCCGGCCGTCCCGGAGTCGGCGGAGCCCGACCCGCGTGACACGTCCGAGTCACCGGAGCCGCAGGACGCCCGCCCGGCCGACCGGCGCCGTTTCCTGCTGCTCAGCGGTGGGGCCGTGGCGCTGGCGGCGGGCGGGGGCGGGGCCTGGTGGGCGGTCGCCCGGGACGGCGACACCCCTGCCGCCGGCGCGTCCTCGCGCCGTCCGGTGCACACCGTCGCGCTGCACGGTGACCTCAGCGGCCCGCAGCGGGAGACGGGCAGGGCCCAGGAACGCGGGCTGAGGCTGGCCGTCGCGGAGTTCAACGCGCGTGGTGACGCACCGTTCACCGTGAAGGTCAGGGCCGTCGACGACGGGGGAGATCCGTCGGCCTCGGCCCGGCTCGCCGCGGAGCTCACGGACGATCCGGCGGTTCTCGCCGTGGTCGGCCCGACCACCGACGCCACCGCGCAGGCGGCGCTGTCGACGTACGACGCCGGGCTGCTGCCGGTCGTCGCCGTGTCCCCCGGCAGTGTCAGCCTCGTCATCCAGGGGTACCGCTCGTTCCTGCTCGGACGGCTGCCCGACTCGGTGATCGCTGTGTATGCGAGCAACTACCTGCTCGGAAGGGCCGGTTCGCGCAAGGTCGGCCTCGTCGTCGATCGTCCGGCCGGCAACTACGGCACGGACCTCGGCACTTCCCTCAGCACCCAGCTCGGCAACGCACGGCAGCCGCCGGTTCCCGACGTGGTCAGCGCGATGCGCCGCGACTTCGGCAGCACGGTGGACGGAGTGCTGTCCGCCGGCGCCGACTCCGTGTTCTTCGCCGGTCTGCCCGACCGGGGGGCGTTGATCGCCACGACACTGCGGGAACGCGGCTTCGAGGGGGCGCGGGTGTCCGGACCGGCGCTGCTCGACGGCCGTTTCCTGACCGGGGCCCAGGAGGCGGCCGAGGGCTGGGTGATGGTGGCTCCGGTCATCGACGCCACCCGCAAGCCCGAGGCGAAGAGGTTCGCCGCCGCCTACCGCGAACGCTTCGACGAGGCGCCACCCCGGTACGCGGCGGAGGCCTACGACGTGACCGGGATGCTGCTGAAGGCCCTGTCCGGTCTGCCGACGCCGAAGCGCACCCGGCAGAACCTGCTCGCGGCCGTGCGGGCGGGGAAGTACGAGGGCATCACGAAACCGTACGCCTTCGCGCAGAAGGGCCTGATCGGTCTGATGGTCATCGACGGCAACGGCGGCTATCTCTGGCGGGTCGCACAGGGCGACTTCGTGTACGACGGTCCCGCGCCGCTCACTGTCTGACGGAGCCTGCCTGATGGAGCCCCTGCGGGCCGGCGACCCGTCCTGGATCGGCCGCTACCGTCTGCTGCGCCGGCTGGGCGCCGGCGGCATGGGCGTGGTCTTCCTCGCCCGCGCGCCGGGCGGGGCGGTCGCCGCGGTGAAGACGGTCCGTTCCTCGTACGCCGACGGGACGGGCTTCCGGGTCCGTTTCCACCGTGAGGTCGAGGCCGCCCGACAGGTGGAGAGCCGCTGGGTGGTCCCGTTGCTGGACGCGGACGCCGACGCGGAGACCCCATGGCTGGCGACCTCGTACGTACCGGGGCCCTCGCTCGCCGAGGCGGTGGAGACCTTCGGACCGCTGCCGCTCTCCTCCGTGCGGGTGCTGGGCCTGCGGCTCGCCGAGGCGCTGGAGGCGGTGCACGCGGCCGGTCTCGTGCACCGCGACGTGAAGCCGGGGAACGTCCTGCTGGCCCCGGACGGGCCACGCCTCATCGACTTCGGGATCGCCCGCGCGCCGGAGGCCACCGCGCTCACCTCCAGCGGCGTGATCGTCGGCTCACCCGGTTTCCTGTCGCCCGAGCAGGCGCGGGCGCGCGGCGGCGAGATCGGGCCGCCCAGCGACGTGTTCTCGCTGGGGTGTGTGCTGGCGTTCGCCGCGACCGGCGTGCGGCCGTTCGGTGGCGGTGCGGCGGCCGGCATGCTGCTGCGCACCGTCTACGACGAACCGGATCCGGCGGCGTTCCCGGAGGGTCTGGGCCCCGTGCTGAGAGCCTGCCTGCACAAGGATCCGCCCGGCCGTCCCGGTCTCGCGCGACTTCGCGAGGCGCTCGGGGCAGGACCGGAAGCCGGTTCCGCCGAGCGGTCGGGGTGGCTGCCCGCGCCGGTCACCCGGTTGATCAACGACCGTTCCGCCGCCGTGCTCACCATCGGCCCGATCGAGCCGACCCGGGTGTCTGCACCGGCGAACACGGTCACCACGGTGTCACCGCAGGCCGCGACGCGGACGGCCGTCACGGTCACCCGGTCGGCCCCCCGCTCCTTCGGCCGCCGAGGCTTCCTGCGCCTCGGCTCGACGGCGGGAGTCGTCGCGGCGGGCGGTGGCGTGGCCTGGTGGTGGAGCACCCGACCGGAGTCGAGTACGGCGGCCCCGTCCGGGACCGGTCGGCCGCGCCCCGAGCTGGTCGTGGCGTTCCACGGCGATCTGACCGGCGCCCGGAGGGAGAGCGGAACCGCACAACTCGACGGAGCCCGGCTGGCCGTCGAGCGGATCAACGCCGACAACGGCCACCCGTTCCGGCTGACACTGCGGTCGTACGACGACGGCGGCGACCCGGGGCGGGCCGATGAGGTGGCCGCCCGGCTGTCGAAGGACGCCGAGGTCCTCGCCGTGCTCGGCCCCACCACCGACGCCTGCTTCCTCGCGTCCGAGGTCACATACACCAAGGCGGTGATGCCCGTCGTGTCCGTCTCGGTGGGCGTCGACACCCGGAGCACGAAGACCGGTACGAACGTCTTCCACTGCCATGCGGCGCTGAGCGTCCCGAACGGGCTCCTCGCCGCCCCTTGCGTCCGCTACCTCAGCAACCACGTCGACGCCCGCAGGACGTTCCTCGTGGACGACCGGGCGCAGGGCGACTTCGCCTGGACCGTGTGCGACCAGACCGAGCGGGCGCTGCGGCAGGGAGGCCGCCACGCGACGGTGACCACTGTCGCCGCCGGAAAGATCGACTACGTCTCCCTCGCCGCCGCCGTGATGTCCGCCCGCGCGGACGCCGTCGTCTTCACCGGCGACGCGGCCCGGACCGCCGGACTCGCGTCGGCGCTGAGCACCGCCCGCTTCACCGGCACCCGGATGGCGACGGAACGCGCCTTCGACCCGCGGTTCCTCACCTCGGCCGGAGCCGCCGCCACCGGCTGGGTCTTCGCCACCTCCTTCACCGACCCGACGGCCCGCCCGGCCGGCCGGGCCTTCACGAAGGCCTACCGCGCCCGCCACGGCACCGACCCCGGCTGGTACGCGGCGGAGGCCCACGACGCCGTCATGTTCCTGGCTCAGGCCTGCACCAAGGACGGCTCGCCCCTGACGGAACGGGGCGCGGTAGCCCGCCGGATGCCCGAGACCACGTACGACGGCATCACCAGGACCGTCAGGTTCGAGCGGGGGTACGGCTACAACCACGACGCGATGTTCCTGTTCCGGGCCGCGGCCGGAGCGTTCCGGTACGTGGGTCAGTACCAGGAGGCGGCGGTCTCCTGAGAGGGAACGGCCTTGGTCCACAACAGGAACAAGCCCGTGCGGCGGCAGACGCACCGGAAGGGGTCTCCTGGCGGCTCGGAGAGCCTGTCCAGGGCAAAGCCGCACAGAGCGGCAGACGAGTCGGGCTGTACGCCGGGTTCTGTCGCCCGGTCGCCTCGCGGCGGCCGGGGAGACGGCCATCCATCTAGGACCGGCGTTGCCGCCGGCCTCGTGCGGTCTACCCGCGGACTCGGGCGGGCAGCCCTCGAACGTCCGCGCAGAGCACGTTTCACCGCGCTCCTTTTGACCTTGCTCCGGGTGGGGTTTACCTAGCTGCCCAGGTCGCCCTGGGCACTGGTGGTCTCTTACACCACCGTTTCACCCTTACCGGGAACCGAGGTCCCCGGCGGTCTGTTTTCTGTGGCACTGTCCCGCGGGTCACCCCGGGTGGCCGTTAGCCATCACCCTGCCCTGTGGAGCCCGGACGTTCCTCGGGGAGCCCTTGGGGGCTTCACGCGGCCGTCCGCCCGGCTCGTCTGCCGTGTGGACCATGCTACCGGGCGACGGCTCAGAGGAAGTCCGCGGTCTCCCGGTCGAAGGCGAACGGGGCAGTCACGTCACGTCCCCTCCTTCGGTCGCTCGCCGAACGGGGCATCGGCGGCCCCCTGTCCATGGGATCCGGAACGCCTCGGCCGGCGCCGGGACGTGCACGTGGTGCGGATGCGCGCCGACGACGCGCGGGACCTCGTACGGACGCTCACGCGGGCGCGAAACGGACCGTCGCCGTCGCCGGGTCGGCGTGGGTGAGTCGCACGCGGAGGCGCTCCCCGAGGGGAAGGGTGGTGCCCTCGGGGGTTTCGATGCGGCCGATGACCGCCGGGGACTCCAGCTGGACGGTGCCGACGGCCGGGTGGCGCTCGTCGGTGTCGACGACGCAGCCGTCGAAGACCTCGCCGACCCGGTCCTTCAGCAGCGCGGCCTCGACGGCGTCGACGCAGGCCCGTTCGACGGCCCCCGCGCGCCGGCCGCCGTCGGCCATCTCGCCCGGCAGGGTGTCGAGCGCGGCGAGCACCCACGCGGGTGGGTCCGTGCCGGCGACGGCGGCCAGGCAGAGCTCGGTGGCGTACCGGTCGACGAGGCGGCGGAGCGGGGCCGTGCAGTGGGTGTAGGGGGCGGCGACGGCGGCGTGCGTGGTGATCTCGGGCAGCACCCCGTCGCGGAAGACGGTGTAGCCGGCACCGCGCAGCAGGGTCGTGCACTCCTGGAGGAAGGCCGCGTGCCGGGGCGGACGCGGGTCGAGGGTGCGGATGAGCCGGGCGTACGACACATGGTGGGGCCAGTCGATGCGCAGGGCGCGCGCGGTGCGCCGGAGTCTGCCCACGGCGCCGTCGGGGGCGGCCGGGAGGGTGCGCAGCACTCCGGTGCCGTACCCGAGCATCAGGTCGGCGGCGGCCATGCCGGTCAGCAGGGAGAGCTGGGCGTTCCAGCCCTCGGCGGGCAGCGGGGCGCGGAAGGTGAGTGCGTAGGTGTGGTCGTGCTCGACGATCTCCTGCTCGGGCACGTCGAGGGAGATCCCGCCCCGGTCGGCCTCCAGCCGTTGCCGGAGCTGTCCGACGGTCCTCAGGAGCGCGAGGGGTTCCTCGGCGGTGCCGTCGTCGATCTGTTTCTGCACGCGCGCGTAGTCGAGTCCGGCGCGGCTGCGGACGAGGGCGCGGCGGACGTCGACGGCGACGGTACGGCCGTCCGCGTCGAGGTCCACGGTCCACAGCGCGGCCGGTCGCGGCCCGTCGGGCAGCAGGCTCGCGGCGCCTTCGCCGAGCACCGGCGGGTGCAGCGGCACCTTCCCGTCGGGGAAGTAGAGGGTGCTCACCCTGCGGTGCGCCTCGGCGTCCAGCGGCCCCCCGGGTACGACGAAGGCGGCGACGTCGGCGATGGCGTACCGCACGCGGTAGCCGGTGCCCTGCCGGGACAGGTGCAGGGCCTGGTCGAGGTCGGTGGAGCCGGGCGGGTCGACGGTGACGAAGGGGATGTCGGTGGCGTCGTGCACCGCGGGGGCGGGGGCTCCGGCGGCGCGGGCCGCCTCCGCGAGCACCTCGGGCGGGAAGCTCGTGGGCACGTCCAGCTCCGTGCGCAGGGCGTCGAGGGCGGCCCGCAGCGGTGCTTGGGGGGCGCCGGTCACGCGGATGGGGCGGCGAGGCATAGGGCGAGCGTAGGGCGGGGGCGGGGGGTTGGCACCCCGTACGCTGGCGGCAGTTCTGTCCGAAGGAGAAACGCGCGTGCTCGTCCTGCTGCCCCCGTCCGAAGGAAAGGCCGACTCCGGCCGTGGCGCCCCGCTGAAGCCGGAGTCGCTGTCGCTGCCGGGGCTCGCCGCCGCGCGTGAGGCCGTGCTGCGCGAGCTGGTCGAGCTGTGCGCCGGGGACGAGGAGAAGGCGCGCGAGGTGCTGGGGCTGAGCGAGGGGCTGCGCGGCGAGGTCGCGAAGAACACCGGGCTGCGCACGGCGGGAACCCGGCCGGCCGGGGAGATCTACACGGGCGTGTTGTACGACGCCCTGGACCTGGCGTCGCTCGACGCGGCCGCCAAGCGGCGGGCCGCTCGTTCGCTGCTGGTGTTCTCGGGGCTGTGGGGTGCCGTCCGGGTGACGGACCGCATCCCGTCGTACCGCTGCTCGATGGGTGTGCGGCTGCCGGGGCTCGGGGCTCTGGGCGCGCACTGGCGGGCACCGATGGCGGAGGTGCTGCCGGAGGCGGCCGGTGACGGGCTGGTGCTGGACCTGCGGTCGGCCGCGTACGCGGCGGCATGGAAGCCGAAGGGGGAGATCGCGGCGCGGACGGCGAGCGTGCGGGTGCTGCACGCCCCGACCCGCAAGGTGGTCAGCCACTTCAACAAGGCGACGAAGGGCCGGATCGTGCGGAGTCTGCTGACGGCGGGCATCGCCCCGAAGGATCCGGCGGCCCTGGTGGTGGCGTTGCGGGACCTCGGTCACACGGTGGAGGAGCGGGCCCCGGCACGGGCGGGGTCGGCGTGGACGCTGGACGTGCTGGTGGAGGAGGTTCACTGACCCCCGGCCCGGCTTGTTGCATCCTGCGCAATGCCCTTTGCGTGGAGTGCACCCCGAGGGCAGGATGAGGCGCATGACCTCACCCCTGTCCTCCCCTTCGGCTGCCTCGGTACTGGATCTGGCCCCCGTCGTGCCCGTGGTGGTCGTGGCCAAGGTCGCCGACGCGGTGCCGCTGGCGCGGGCGCTGGTGGCGGGCGGGCTGCCGGCGATCGAGGTGACCCTGCGCACCCCGGCCGCTCTCGACGCGATCCGCGAGATCGCCGGCGCGGTGCCGGACGCGCTGGTCGGGGCCGGGACGGTGATCACCCCGGACCAGGTGACGGACTGCCGGGCGGCCGGGGCGCGGTTCCTCGTGAGCCCCGGCTGGACGGACGCGCTGCTGGCGGCGATGCGGGCGTCCGGGCTGCCGTTCCTGCCCGGGGTGTCGACCACCTCGGAGGTGGTGGCGCTGCTGGAGCGCGGGGTGCGCGAGATGAAGTTCTTCCCCGCGCAGGCGGCGGGCGGTACGGCCTATCTGCGGTCGCTGGCCGGACCGTTGCCGCAGGCCCGCTTCTGCCCGACCGGCGGCATCGGCCCGGACAACGCGGCGGAGTATCTCGCCCTGCCCAACGTCGGCTGTGTCGGCGGCAGTTGGATGGTGCCCGCAGACGCGGTGGCGGCCCGCGACTGGGCGCGGGTGACCGAGCTGGCGCGGGCCGCCTCGCGGCTCACCCGCGCAGGTGGGACGTGTCGTTGAGCAGCCGGACGCTGGCGTTGCCGTCCGCGTAGTACGCGACCACGGACAGCGAGGCCGCCGACAGTTCCATCCGGAACAGCGACTCGGGCGGGGCGCCCAGGGCCAGCCGGACCAGGGTCTTGATCGGGGTCACGTGGGTGACCAGCAGGACCGTACGCCCCCCGTAAGCCGCGACCAGTTCGTCGCGGGTGGCGGCGATCCGGGACGCGGTCGCCGCGAAGCTCTCGCCGCCGCCGGTCGGTTCGGCCTCCGGGTCGGCGAGCCAGGCGTTCAGATCGTCGGGGTAGCGCTCGCGGACCTCACCGAAGGTGAGTCCCTCCCAGGCCCCGAAGTCCGTCTCGCGCAGCCCGTCGTCGACGGTGACCTCCAGCCCCAGCCGGGCGGCGACGGCACCGGCGGTCTCCCTGGCCCGCGCGAGCGGAGAGGCGACGATGTGCTGGACGGTGCCCCGCCGGGCCAGCGCGGCGGCGACCCGCCCGGCCTGCTGCCGCCCGACGGCGGAGAGCACGGGATCACCTCCCCCGCTCCCGGAGAACCGCTTCTCCGGCGTGAGCGCGGTCTCGCCGTGCCGGAGCAGCACGAAGGTGGCGGGGGCCCCGAGATCGGGGGCCGAACCCCAGCCGACCGAGGGCTGTGCCCGTCCGGCCGACGGGGTGGAAGCAGCGGAGGCGGGAGCACCGGCGGCACGGCGGTCGGCGTCGGATGCGGCGGCGGTACCGCTCCCGGTGTCGCCGCCCGTGGTGGCGCCGCGAGCGGAGCCACCGGCGGGTTTGCCGTCACGCGGAGTGCCGGCGGCGGCGTGACCGGACGGGCCGGACGGCTCCGGGTGCGCCGCCGCTTCACCGGCGGGAGTCCCGCCCGCGGCCGAGGCCGGGTGGCCGGCGCCCCCCGCCGACGCCGTACCCTCGGCGGGCGCCGACGCCGGGGCGCCTGCCGCACGTTTCCCGGCCAGGGCCTCGCGGGCCATCGCCGCGCCGGCGGCCGCGTCTCCGGGCGGGCCCGACGGCTCGGGAGGCGCCGCGGCGCCGCGGGACGACGCGGCGGCCAGGGCCGCCATGGACGCCCCGGCGTCCCACTGCTCGCCCCGCTTGCCGGCGTCCATCGCCTCGTTGGCGAGACGGTCGGCGTGTTTGTTGCGTTCCCGGGGGATCCATTCGTAGGTGACCTGGCCGGGCGGGTGGATCCGGGCGGCCTCCGCGGCCAGTGGCTTCATGTCGGGATGCTTGATCTTCCAGCGGCCCGACATCTGCTCGACGACGAGCTTGGAGTCCATGCGGACGCGCACCGAGGCGGCCGGGTCCAGTTCGCGGGCGGCTCGCAGGCCGGCCAGCAGCCCCCGGTACTCGGCGACGTTGTTGGTGGCGACGCCGATGTACTCGGCCCGCTCCACCAGGGTCTCCCCCGTCGACGCGTCGATGACCACGCTGCCGTAGCCCGCGGGCCCCGGGTTGCCCCGGGAGCCCCCGTCGGCCTCCACGATGAACTCCCGCACGGCAGCCGCCTACAGGCCCGACTCGGAGGTCCGCACCAGGATCCGGCGGCAGTTCTCGCACCGTACGACGGTGTCGGGGGCGGCCTTGCGGATGTCGTTGATGTCGGTGATCGCCAGCTCCTGGCGGCAGCCCTGGCAGGTGCGCTGGTACAGCTTGGCCGCGCCGACGCCGCCCTGCTGCTCGCGCAGCTTGTCGTAGAGCTTGAGCAGGTCGGCGGGGACGGTGGCGGCGATGACCTCGCGCTCCTTGGTGACGGAGGCGATCTCGCCGTCGATCGTCTCGAAGGCGGCGTCTCGGCGGGCGGTCGCGTCGTCGATCCGGCCCTGGACGGAGCCGACGCGCTCGGTCAGCTCGGCGGCCCGCTCCTGGGCGGCCTCGCGGCGTTCCATGACCTCCAGGACGATGTCCTCGAGGTCGCCCTGGCGCTTGGCGAGGGAGACGATCTCGCGCTGGAGGTTCTCCAGGTCCTTCGGGGAGGTGACGGCGCCGGAGTCGAGGCGCTGCTGGTCGCGGGTGGCACGCTGACGGACCTGGTCGACGTCCTGCTCGGCCTTGGTCTGCTCACGGGCGGTGTCGCTCTCCTCCGTCTGCGCGGCCACCAGGAGGTCGCGCAGTTGCGTGAGGTCCTTGGTCAGCGACTCGAGCTCGGCGTGCTCGGGCAGCGAGCGGCGCTTGTGCGCGAGCTGCTGGAGGCGGACATCGAGGTCCTGGACGTCGAGGAGTCGGATCTGGTCGGCGGGCGCGGCGTTCAGTTGGGGGCTCCAGGTGAAGGGAATTGGCTGGTCCAGGGGTCGGTGACCGTCCTCGAGACGTGGACCCGCAGGCCCCAGCCGTGGCGGTCGGAGATCTCGTCGAGCTGGGCTGCGGCCAGCTCGCACCAGGGCCACTCGGTGGCCCAGTGCGCCACGTCGAGCAGCGCGAGAGGTGTGTGGGCGCGGGCCTCGGACGCCGGGTGGTGGCGCAGGTCCGCGGTGAGGAAGGCGTCGACGCCGGCGGCGCGGACGTGGTCGAAGAGACTGTCGCCGGACCCCCCGCTGACCGCGACGGTCCGTACGGTCGCGTCCGGGTCGCCCGCCACCCGAATGCCCTGCGCGGTGGCGGGCAGCCGCTCGGCGGCGCGGGCGGCGAACTCGCGGACGGTGAGCGGGTGGTCGAGTTCGCAGACCCGGCCGAGGCCGCGCCGCCCGTCGGGGTCGCCCGGATCGGGCACGAGGGGCCGTACGACGCGCAGGTCGAGGGCGCCGGCGAGGGCGTCACTGACGCCGGGGTCGGCGGTGTCGGCGTTGGTGTGGGCGACGTGCAGGGCGATGTCGTGCTTGATGAGGGTGTGCACCAAGCGGCCCTTGAAGGTGGAGGCCGCGACGGTCGTCGTCCCGCGGAGGTAGAGGGGGTGGTGGGTGACGAGCAGGTCGGCTCCCAGCTTCACCGCCTCGTCGACGATCTCCTGGACGGGGTCGACGGCGAAGAGGACCCGTTCGACGTCCTGGCCGGGTTCGCCCACGACGGTGCCGACCGCGTCCCAGGACTCGGCCCGCTCGGCGGGCCACAGGTTCTCCAGCGCGGCGATGACTTCAGACAGACGGGGCACGGGGAAAGGCTACCTGGCCGTCCCGCGCCCCTGAACCGCCGTCGACCAGGACTCCCGCGTGGGGACACACCACCGCAAGCCCATGCACATCCCCCACAAACCTCGAAGCAGAATCGCTTCTGCGCCACTCGTACGAGCGAAGCCCCCGCCCGCCGATCCCCCGCCCGCGCGTACGAAAACTAGCTTCGTCGCCGGAGGTGACCGAACGATGACGGCCTGTGCGATCGAACCCACCGCGGAGAACGGGGACGACGACCCGACGCCGGACGCGCCCTGCGCGATCACGGCGGACGGGACCTACGCCGCACGTCTCGCCCGCGACGGCGATTCCTGGTTCCCGGAGCGCTGGACACTGGACGGCCCCGAGCCGTACGCCGTACCGCTGCCCGCCCACCAGCCGGAGGAGCCCGGCACGGAGGTGCAGCCGATGGCCGACGGGCGGGTCCTGATCCGCCGGCTGACGCAGGGGCGGCACGTCTTCTCGCTGCTGTACCCGACCGGCCCCGACACGGGTGAGCTGCCGCTGGGTGCGGTGCAGTGCCGGGACGAGGGCACCGTGCTGCGGCTGCTGCCCCCGGCGCCCTGCGGGCAGCGGGCGTACGCCGTCGCCGTGGGTCGGCGTTCGACCGCGCTGTGGCTGGTGGCGGGCGGCGCCCGCGGTCCCGAGCACCTGGCCGAGATCCCGGGCCGCTGCTCGGGCGGGGTGTGGCTGGACCGGACGGGCCGCATGCTGGCCCTGGACCGCGAGATGGGCGGTCGCACCAAGACGGTCGTGGTGGACCTGGAGCGGGGCGGCGAGGTGTCCCCGCTGCTCCAGATCACCCCGGGCAGCGACGACCGGCTGCTGCTCGCGGCTCCGGACAGCGGGCTGCTCCTGATCAGCTCGGACGCGCCGTCGCCCGGCCAGCCCCGGCTCGGCTGGGGCGTGCTGGGCAGCACCCTGCCGGTGCGTTTCCCCGAGTCGTTGCGGCTCGCGGACCGCGCGCTGACGCCGTTCGCGATCCAGCCGGGTCAGGTCCTGGCACCGGAGAGCTGCGCGGTGGCCCTGCGCATCGACGGCCCGTTCGGCAGCTGGGTCGGCGTGTGGCGCCCGATGGACCGGCACCTGCACCACCTCGCGGCGCCTGAAGGATGGTTGACGGGCAGCGGCCTGTGGACGGAGGACGGGGTGCTGAGACTGCCGTACGCGACGGCGGCGGAGCCGTGCGCGGTGGCGCGGATGGCGGTGCCGGCCCCGGCCGTGGAACACCGCCCGAGCGGCCCCGCCGAGGCCGCTCCCGACACCCGGGAAGCGGAACCTCCGGAACCTGCCGCGCTCCGGCCCGTCCCGCTCCAACAGGCGCCCCTGGCAGGCTTGTAACGAAACAGTGGCGGTTGGCGTGGCCGCCTGGATCCGCCCCGAGGTCCGCCGGATAAACTCTCCGGGCTGAAAAAGATCATGTTGACGGGGTGAACACTTCCGATGAGCGACACAAGCACCATGCAGCCGTGGTCCACCGGCACACAGGAGGACACCGGTCACGGGCGGCACCGGGGCCCGGTCTCGTCCCACGAGAGCGAGTCCGCTCCCCTCGGCCGGCACCGCAAGCCGGCCGAGGAGAGGGCCGACGCCGCTGTCTGACGGTCACGCCCGTGGGCCCTGTCCGCCGTTCCGGTGGGCGGGGCCCACAGCTGTCTCCGTCACCGCTTTCGCCTGTTCGCCGTCACTTCCGCCGGTGCCTGTCACCCCTCGCGCCGCAGTCCCAGCACCTCCGCCGCCGCGAACGTCTCCCCCTCTGGCCGCCCGGCGTAGTGCGGGGTGAGCACGGCGTCCAGTTCCTCGTAGCTGAACGTCTCCTGCTCGCTGTCGAACCTGGCCTGCACGCGAGGCCGTTCGACCACGGCGACCATCCCGCCGTGCACGACGAGCAGTTGGCCGTTGATCCGGGCGGCGGCGGGCGAGGCCAGATAACCGACGAGCGGGGCGACGTGCTCGGGGGCGAGGGGGTCGAGCCCCTCGTCGGGACGTCCGAGGCCCGCGAAGACGTCCTCGGTCATCCGGGTGCGGGCGCGCGGGCAGATGACGTTGGCGGTGACGCCGTACTTGGCGAGGGCGAGGGCGGTGGAGGTCGTCAGGCCGACGATTCCGCCTTTGGCCGCCGCGTAGTTGGGCTGTCCGGCGGAGCCCGCGAGGAACGCCTCCGAGGAGGTGTTCACGATCCGCCCGTACATCGGCCGGCCCGCCGCCTTGGACCGGTCGCGCCAGTGGGCGGCGGCGAAACGGGTGGTGTTGAAGTGGCCCTTGAGGTGGACCCGGATCACCGAGTCCCACTCCTCCTCCGTCATGGAGAAGACCATGCGGTCGCGCAGGATGCCGGCGTTGTTGATCAGGATGTCCAGCGAGCCGAACTCCGTGACCGCCAGGTCGACGAGATCACGCGCCGCGGCGAAGTCGGAGACGTCCCCGGTGTGGGCGAGCGCGGTGCCGCCGGCCGTGCGGATCTCCCGCGCCACCTCCTCGGCGGGCCCGGCCGATGCCTCACCCGAGCCGTCGCGGCCGGGGCGCCCGTGGTCGTTGACGACGACGGCCGCGCCGAGCCGGGCCAGTTCGAGGGCCTCGGCCCGGCCCAGTCCGCGCCCGGCGCCGGTGACGATCGCCGAACGCCCTTCCAGAGGAGTCGACATGAGCGTGCCTCAGATCTCTATGCAGGTGCGCAGGGCCGTCCCGGTGCGCATCTGGTCGAGGGCCTGGTTGATCTCCGAGAGCGGGACGCGGTGGGTGATCAGCCCGGCGAGGTCGATCCGGCCGGCCCGCCACAGGGCGACGGTCCGCTCGTAGGAACGCAGGACGTCGCCGCCGCCGTACATGGAGGGCAGTATCCGCTTCTCGTCGAAGAACAGCTCGAACATGTTGAGCTGGAGGAAGTCGTCCATGGCGCCGGCGCCGACGACGACCAGGGTGCCGCCGCGGCGGGTCGCCTCGTAGGCGGTGCGGGCGGTGGTGGAGCGGCCGACCACCTCGAAGACGTAGTCGAACCCCTCTCCCGCGGTGATCCGCTGCTTGGCGTCGGCGAGTTCCTCGGGTGGGACGGCCCGCGTGGCACCGAACGCGAGCGCGGCCTCCCGGCGCGCGGCGACCGGGTCCACGGCGACGATCTCGGCGGCGCCCTTGAGCCGGGCGCCCTGGATCGCGGAGACGCCCACTCCGCCGCAGCCGATCACGGCGACGGACGAACCGGCCTCCACCTCCGCGGTGTTGAGCGCGGCTCCGAGACCCGTGGTCACCCCGCACCCGATGAGCGCGGCGATGTCGAAGGGCACGTCGTCGGGGATCGGGACGGCGCAGCCGGCGTCGACCACGACCTCCTCGGCGAAGGTTCCGGTGCCGGCGAAGCCGAAGACATCGCCGTTCGGGCGGCGGAAGTTGGGCGTTCCCGCGTTCATGAACCCGGCCAGGCACAGCTCGGTCTGACCGCGCCGGCAGGCGGGGCAGACACCGCAGGCGGGCAGCCAGCACACGACGACCCGGTCGCCGGGCTTCACCCGCGTGACACCCTCCCCCACCTCCAGGATCTCGCCCGCGCCCTCATGGCCGGGCACGAACGGCGCGGGCTGCGGCAGCACGCCGTTCATCGCGGACAGGTCCGAGTGGCACAGCCCCGTGGCGCGCACCCGGATCCTGACCCTGCCGGGGCCGAAGCCCACCGCCTCGACGTCGTCGAGGACCTCCAGCTTGTCCTGGCCGATCTCGTGCAGTACGGCTGCGCGCATGGTGCGGCTCCCCTCGGGGTCCCCTCGGATGCTGGCTGGTTCAGGACGGGATCAGGAGTGTTCGACGACGGTGTCGGCGAGCACGGGCGCGTCGTCACGTTCGGCCGCGCTCACGGCGACCCGGACCGTCCGCTCGCCGCGCCACATGCGGATGCGCAGGGTCTCTCCCGGGTAGACCACTCCGGCGAACCGGGTGGCATAGGCGCGCACCCGCGTCACGTCCCCGTCGAGCAGCGTGTCGACGACCGCCTTGAGGGTCGTCCCGTAGGTGCACAGACCATGCAGGATGGGCCGGTCGAAGCCGGCGGCCCGTGCGAAGTCAGGGTCGGCGTGCAGCGGGTTCCAGTCGCCGGAGAGGCGGTAGAGGAGGGCCTGGTCCTCGCGGATGTGCCGTTCGACGGTCTTGTCGGGATCGCCGTCCGGCGGGTCGAGCCGGGCGGAGGGGCCCCGGTCGCCGCCCCAGCCGCCCTCGCCGCGGACGAAGATCTGGGCGTCGTTCGTCCACAGGGGTCCTTCCGCGTCGAAGACCTCGGTGCGCATGACCAGGACGGCGGCCTTGCCCTTGTCGTACACCGCGGCGATACGTCCGGAGGCGGTGGCGGTGCCTTCGGCGGGCAGCGGGCGGCGCAGGGTCAGCGACTGGCCGCCGTGCAGGACGCGGGCCAGGTCGACGTCGACGCCGGGCATGGACAGTCCGCCGGTCACTCCGGGGGCGCCGGAACCCGCGACGGTGGCGAAGCTCGGCAGGACGTGCAGCCGGGACTCCAGGGTGTAGCGCAGTTCGTCGGGGTCGGTGGCGGGGACGCCGGCGCCGACACCGAGGTGGTAGAGCAGGACGTCCTTGCGGGCCCAGGTGATCTCGCCGGTCCGTGGTTCGGCGGCGAGGGCCTTGGCTGCGTCGATGGGCATGGGGCTCCTGGCGGGTCTCAAGACCTCGGCGCGACCGTCCGCACCGTCGGCCGCACCGAGGTCGTCACGGGCGGGACCTAGAACGCGTTCCAGTCCGGCGACCCTCTGTATAGCCGAGCGCCCGGCACTTGTGAAGGCTGCTGACGGTTCGTCAGGTACGTGTCGGGCGGCGGGTGGCGGACGGGGGGTACCCAGCCGGCGGCCGCGCCGGCGCCCTGGCGGTCCTGGTGGCGGTGGCCGCACCGGCGCCGCCGGGCGGGGAGCCCGGAGAAACCGGGCGCGGCCCGGGAGCCGGGCGGCGTACTCAGAGGCCGGTGCCCGTGCGGCGCAGGACGCGCAGGGAGCCGGTGTCCGAGACCTCCGTGAAGGCGCCGGACTCCAGGGCGCGCAGGTAGACGCGGTAGGGAGCCTGGCCGGTGAACTCGTCGGCGGGCTCCGGGAAGACGTCGTGGATGACGAGCAGGCCTCCCTCGGCGACGTGCGGGGCCCAGCCCTCGTAGTCGGAGCCGGCGTGCTCGTCGGTGTGACCGCCGTCGACGAAGACCAGGCCGAGGGGCGAGTTCCAGAAGGCGGCGATCTGCGGGGAACGGCCCACCAGGGCCACCACGTGCTCCTCCAGACCGGCCCGGTGCAGGGTGCGGCGGAAGGCGGGCAACGTGTCCATCAGACCGATCTCGGGGTCGACGGTCTCCGGATCGTGGTACTCCCAGCCCGGCTGCTGCTCCTCGCTGCCCCGGTGGTGGTCGAGGGTGAGCGCGGTGACCCCGGCCCGCCGGGCCGCGTCCGCGAGCAGGATCGTGGAGCGCCCGCAGTACGTGCCGACCTCCAGCAGCGGCAGCCCCAGACCGGCGGCCTCGACTGCGGCGGTGTACAGCGCGAGTCCCTCGTCGAGGGGCATGAAGCCCTTAGCGGCCTCGAACGCGGCCAGGATCTCGGGCTCGGGTGCCGCGGGCATGGGGGTCCTTCCGGTCGTACGTGCGTCTGGGCCCGCCCATGATGCCCCGCACCCCCCGTCGGGCGGGCGACGGGGGGGGTGCGGGGCACGCGGGTCAGCGGGTCAGGCGGTGACCGTCTCCCCCGGGCAGCGCCAGGTCCAGGTCGACCGGGCGCTCGTCGCCCGCGTGGGTCGCGGCGGAGGCGAGGGGGCCGTGGCCGGCGGCCTTGGCGGCGAGGACGTAGGCGCCCTGGGCCGGGACGGCGACGGTGTAGCTGCCGTCCGCTTCGGACAGGGTGGCGCCGGCCTGGCGGCCGCGGCGGTCGATCAGGGTGACCTTGGCGTGGGCGATCGGGGCGCCGTCGGCGTCCAGGACCCGGCCGCGGAAACTCCGCAGGACCTCCTCGGCGCGCGCCAGGTTGGCGTCCTCCTCGCTGCTGGCCCGCAACTGCGGCGCCGCCGCGGGGGTGCGGCGGGGCAGGAACAGGGCGAGGAGCAGGCCGACGGCGACGGCGCCGGTGGCGATCAGGAAGGAGACCCGGAAGCCGTGCATGGTCGGGACGGCGACGCCGCCCACGTCGTTCGCCGTGTCGGCCAGCACCATGCCGATGACGGCGCTGGAGACGGACGTACCGATGGACCGCATCAGGGTGTTGAGGCCGTTGGCCGCCCCGGTCTCCGAGGCCGGGACCGCGCCGACGATCAGCGCGGGGAGCGAGGAGTAGGCGAGGCCGATGCCCGCGCCCAGGACGACCGCGATGACGAGGCTCTGCCAGGCGGCGCTCATCAGACCGAGGCCGGCGCCGTAGCCGATCGCGATGATCAGCAGGCCGAGGATCAGGGTGACCTTGGGACCGTACTTCGCGGAGAGGCGGGCGTAGACCGGCGCGGTGACCATCATCGTCAGGCCGAGCGGGGCCACCAGGAGGCCGGCGGTGACCATCGACTGGCCGAGGCCGTATCCGGTGCTCGTGGGCAGCTGGAGGAGCTGGGGCAGGACGAGGGAGACGACGTAGAAGGAGACGCCGACCATGATCGAGGCGAGGTTGGTGAAGAGGACCGCGGGGCGGGCACTGGTGCGCAGGTCGACCAGCGGGGCCTTGACGCGCAGCTCCATCAGGCCCCACAGGAGGAGCACGACGACGGAGGTGGCGAACAGGCCGAGGGTGATACCGGAGGACCAGCCCCAGTCGCTGCCCTTGGTGATCGGCAGCAGGAACAGGACGAGGCCGGTGGACAGGCCGATCGCGCCCGGCAGATCGAAGGAACCCCCGGCGCGGGCCGGGGACTCGGGGACGGCGAGCAGGGTGAGGACGATGGCGAGGGCGCCGAGACCGGCGGCGCCGTAGAAGAGGGCGTGCCAGTCGGCGTGCTGGGCGATGAGGGCCGCGGCGGGCAGGGCGAGACCGCCGCCGACGCCGATGGAGGAACTCATCAGGGCCATCGCGGAGCCGAGCTTCTCGCGGGCCAGCATGTCGCGCATGAGACCGATGCCGAGCGGGATCGCGCCCATGGCGAAGCCCTGGAGCGTGCGGCCGGCGATCATGACGAGCAGATCGCTGGTGACGGCGCTGACCAGGGCACCGGCGACCATGACCGCGAGGCTGAGGATGAGCATGCGGCGCTTGCCGTAGAGGTCGCCGAGGCGGCCCATGATCGGCGTGGCGACGGCGCCGGACAGCAGGGTGGAGGTGAGGACCCAGGTGGCGTTGCTGGGGGCGGTGTCGAGCAGTTGCGGCAGGTCCTTGATGACCGGGACCAGCAGGGTCTGCATCACCGCGACCACGATGCCCGCGAAGGCGAGCACGGGGACGACGGCACCGCCCGCCCTGCGTGCGGGCTGGTCGGTCGACGTGTGCGTCATGGAGCGAGGCCTCCAGGCCTGGGAGTGAGGGTCGGAACGGCTGAACCGTGCGGGATACGTGCAGGTTGAACCCCGTATGCATGAGCAACTATTCCGATGCTTCAGCATACTAACGAAACCTTGGCTCTCTCTTGAGGAAGGAGGGCGTGGAGGAGACCGCACCCCTGGGTCTCGATACCGGTGCAAGGAGTGCGGGGCGGTCGGGACCACGACACCCGTGCCCGCTGTCTCCCGCCGCCCCCTCCCGCCCAGCTCGTCACCCCCTCCCCGCCCGGCTCGTCGGCGCACGCGCCCGCGCCGGTCAGTTCCTCGTCGTCTCGACCACCGGGGCTTCGAAAAATGCGGGAAATTCCAGGGATTCCCGCGAGACGAGGCAACGATCCTGACCCCTCGTGGCCTCCTTCGAACATCTAGGAGGTGCCCATGGGGGATCGGAAGCAGGCCGGGGACAGGGAGTTCCAGGCTTTCGTCATCGGCCGCTGGCCGCGGCTGCTGCGCACGGCATACCTCCTGACGGGGGAGCAGCACGCCGCGGAGGACCTGGTCCAGTCGACGCTCGAACAGGCCTACGTGGCCTGGCGCAGAGTCGCCTCGGCCGACGATCCGGAGGCGTACGTACGGCGCGTGATGATCAACGCGCATGCCCGCAAGTACCGCCGGAAGCTGCGGGAGTTCCTCGCCCCGAAGGACGACACGGGGCTGACGCACGAGATCGCGGACACCGGCGACCACATCTCCCGCGCCGACGACCGGCACACCCTGCTGAAGGCACTGGCCCAGCTGCCGCCCCGGCAGCGGCAGGCGGTCGTCCTGCGGTACTGGGAGGACCTGACCGAGACGCAGACGGCCTTGGCCATGGGCTGCTCGGTCGGCACGGTCAAGAGCAGCGCGGCCAAGGGAATCGCCAAGCTCCGCGCCATACCGGAACTGGCGGACACCGTGGCACACGGAGGGCGGAAGTGATGAGCGCGGACCGGGAGACGAACCACGACATGGCACACGACGACGTTTCCCTCCTGCTGGCCGAGGCCGCGGACGAGGTTGTGATCGGCACAGCCCCCACCCAGGCCCTGATCCGCGGTGGCCGCCGACGCCGGGCCCGGCGCTGGGCGGTGGCGGCGGCCACGGTGCTGGTGGTGGTCGCGGGCTCGACCACGGCGGCGCTGGCCGGCCTGCCCCGCGGGGGCGAAGGCTCGGTGGCCCCAGCGGCGACGGCGCCCTCCGGGCAGCAGTCCGCGACACCGAACGTGCTCACCGCACGCCGGACCTTGCTGGCGACCGGGGTGGAGCGGGGCGAGAAGTGGCGGGTCTACATCGACCTGTGGGCGGCGCCGGCCGACGAGTCGGAGGCGGCGGGCCAACTGTCGGCGATGGCTGAGTACGGCGAACAGCCCGTGGGCATCGTCAAGCCCTCCGAGCTGGTCGACAGGGCTTCCTTCTTCGTGCACCTCGCACACGGCGACGACGGCGGCAGGGCGAGGGGCTCGGTGAAGTACCTGAACTCGGCCACCGAGGAGGAGAGCCGCCTCTCCGGCACGGACCTGAGCAGCGCCTCGATGCCCCTGCTGCCCTCCGAGCCCGACACCCTGGAGCGGCTGGTGATCGGCCAGGTGGCGAAGGCCACGAAGCAGGTCACCTGCACCTGGGAGGACGGCACCAGCACCGAGGTCCGCAGGGTCCCCGCGAACACGGGGACCGGCACCGACGAGCCGGTGATCCGCGTCCCCGAGGGCTCCTCGACCGCCTGGTTCGTGTGCGTGGCCCCGCGGGGGACGGGCTTCGTGTCGGCGGAGGTGACGGGATAGCCGCGCGAGCCGTCCCGGTGGCCGCCGGCCGCCCTCCCGGCCCCGTCGAGGGCGTCCCGCTAGGGTTGCAGGCGTGTCGTACGTAGGTCCTGACTTCGATCCCCCGCGCCCCCGCCGCTCCCCGCTGCGGCGCACGCTCCTCGTGCTGCTGGCCGTGCTCGTGCCGGCCGCGCTGCTCGGCCGGCTGGCGTTCGAGATGCTGGGCGGCTCGGACGACGACGGGCCCGGCCGGGGCACGGGGGCGGCGTCCGGCGCCGGGCGGTCGGCCTCGGCCGGCGCCGACCCCGACGACAAGCGGGGCGCCTCGCAGTCCCCGACGGCGTCCGTGCCCGGTGGCACCGGGTCCCTCGCGGGCAAGGTCGTCGTCATCGACCCGGGCCACAACCCCGCCAACTTCGGGCACACGGCCGAGATCAACCGCAAGGTCGACATCGGCACCAACACGAAGGAGTGCGACACCACCGGCACCGCCACCGACTCCGGTTACCGCGAGGCCGCGTTCACCCTGGACGTGGCGCACCGACTGCGCACCCTGCTGGAGCGGCAGGGTGCCACGGTGAAGCTGACGCAGGACGCCGACCGGCCCTACGGGCCCTGTGTCGACGAGCGGGCCCGGATCGGCAACGCCGCCCGCGCCGACGCCGTCGTGTCGGTCCACGCGGACGGCGCGGGCGCCGGGCAGCGTGGCTTCCACGTGATCCTGCCGGGCGCCGTGCACGCGGGCGCCGCCGACACCCGTGCCATCGTGGCCCCTTCGCGGGAACTCGGCGAACTGATCGCCGACGACTTCGCGAACGCCACGGACACCTCGCCCTCCAACTACGTCGGCGGCGGTACCGGTCTCGTCACGCGTGAGGACCTGGGCGGTCTCAATCTGTCAACGGTTCCCAAGGTGTTCATCGAGTGCGGCAACATGCGCGACAGCAAGGACGCGGCACTGCTCACCAGCGGCGCCTGGCGGCAGAAGGCGGCGCAGGGGATCTCTGAGGGAATCGTGAGTTTCCTGCGCGGGTAGTGATCGGCGCGCTGCTCCCCGGGGACAGCCTGATCGTGCGGACGATAGTGTCGTCCCCGCGATGAGGGGCCGCTCCCGCGCTTCCCACCCGGGGCCTGAGGGCGCCATGGTGACAGCGACGCCTCTACCGATGCGTGTACCGATGACGAGACGACTGACGAAGGACCTGAAGTGAATATCCGCTCTCTCACTCGAGGCGACGGCGTGGTGATCGGAGCAGCGGTATTGCTGTTCATCGCGTCGTTCCTGGACACGTTCGACGGCTCCGGCGGCGATGTCCCCACCGCCTGGGACAACCTCGGTCTGCTGATGAGCATGTACGTCGGCGGGATCATCGGTGCCGCCCTGATCGTCCTCGCCCGCGCGCTGCCTCAGCCGCGCAAGATCGTCGGCCTGGACCTCGGACAGCTCGGGGTCGCGCTGACGGTGTTCGCCGCGTGGACGGCGTTCTGGACGATCATCGACCCGCTGGGCGCGTTCAGCGACACCTTCGGCAGCGCGGACGTGGAGCGGGGTGCCGGTCTCATCCTCGGCTTCATCGCGACGCTCGTGCTGGCCGGCGGCGCGATCGCCACCGCCCTGGTCCCGGCCCTCCAGGCCGCGCTGATCCCCGCACCGAAGCCGCCGGCGCCGCTGCCCTACGGCGCGCAGCCGCCGGGGGGTTACGGCTACCCGGGCGCGCAGCAGCAGCCGTCACCCTTCGGCGGTCCGCAGCAGCAGGGCCAGCAGCCGGGTCAGCCGCCGTTCGCGGGCGGGCAGCCGGCTGCGGCGCAGCAGCCCCCGGCCGCCGACTTCTCGCCGTTCTGGTTCGCCGTACCGGTGCCGCGCCCGCTGTACGCGGAGGACGGCGCGCCCATGCCGATCGCCGAACTGGCTCCGGGCACCTGGTACCTGGCCGTCGAACAGGGCGCCCAGGGTCTGGTGGCGCAGACCCAGGACGGCCGTCGCGGCGTGCTGCGGGACACCTCCGGCATCCAGCGCGGCTGAGCCCTCGCCACGCACCTCACGGCCCCTCGCCCTTCCGGGCGGGGGGCCGTTGTCGTACAGTCGCCCTCTCCCCACCGTCTGACGTGCCGTCAGGAGGCAGGCATGCGGCTCGGTCTGGCGCTCGGCTACTGGGGGCGCGGCCCCTCCCCCGGCCATGTGGAGCTGGCGCGGGAGGCGGAGCGGCTCGGGTACGACTCCGTGTGGACGGCGGAGTCCTGGGGGTCGGACGCGTTCACCCCGCTCACCTGGATCGCCGCGCACACCTCGACGATCGGGCTGGGCACGGCGGTCGCGCAGATGGCGGCCCGTCCACCGACCACGACGGCCATGCACGCGCTCACCCTGGACCATCTCTCCGGCGGCCGGATGACGCTGGGTCTCGGCCTGTCCGGTCCGCAGGTCGTCGAGGGCTGGTACGGGCGCCCCTTCCCGGACTCGCCGCTGACCGCCACCCGCGAGTACGTCGACGTCGTACGGCAGGTGCTGCGGCGGCGGGGACCGGTCGAGCTGGACGGGCGCTTCCACGCGCATCCGTACCGGGGTCCGGACGCGACCGGGCTCGGCAGACCGCTGAAGCCGATCACGCATCCGCTGCGCGCCGGACTGCCGGTGATGCTGGGGGCGGAGGGGCCGAGGAACGTGGCGCAGACGGCTCGGATCGCCGACGGCTGGCTGCCGCTGTACTGGTCGCCGGACCGGCCGGACGCGTACGGGCCCGCGGTGGCGGAGCTGCCGCAGGGGTTCCGGGTGGCGCCGATGGCGCGGGTGCGGGTGTGCGACGACCTCGCGGAGGGGCTGCTCCCGGTCAAGGCGATGCTCGGCTTCTACATCGGCGGGATGGGGCACGCCCGCCGCAACTTCCACGCCGACCTGATGGCGCGCATGGGGTACGAGGAGGAGGCCCGGCGGATCCAGGAGCTGTTCCTGGCCGGCCGCCG
The DNA here is from genome assembly GCF_055577115.1 of Streptomyces sp. NPDC033216. Lineage (NCBI taxonomy): Bacteria > Bacillati > Actinomycetota > Actinomycetes > Kitasatosporales > Streptomycetaceae > Streptomyces > Streptomyces sp. NPDC033216. The sequence continues at coordinate 160,664 of NZ_JBVIQK010000001.1, forward strand.
GGAGGAGGCGGTGCTCGCCGTCCCCGACGCCTTCGCCGACGAGATCTCCCTGGTCGGTCCGCGCGAGCGCGTCGCCGAGCGGCTGGAGCGGTGGCGCGGGGGCCCGGTGACGGACCTGCTGGTCCTGACCCCGGACCCGCACACCCTGCGCGTACTGGCCGAACTCAACTCCTAGGTGTGCGACGACAGTTCCGAGCGGTACGCCCACCAGCCTCCCCGCCGACCCGGCCGCCGTCAGCTCCGCCACCTGCCGCAGGACGGCGTACCGCGCCTCGTGTTGGTCCACCTCGGGCAGGCGCAGCAGCACGTGGCCCCGCGTGATCGGACCCCCGGCATCGGTCCGCCGCGTCCTCCGCGAGGCCCGGCCCCAAGTCGGCGCGGGGGAAATGGAGAAGTCGTGAACAGGCCGTGTTTCATCCCGTCACGAACGGCAAAGCGGACTGCATGTCCCCTCGATATCGCAACGGTGCGCATTCGGCCGGCACGGTCATCGCCGTGGTCGCCGACGTGATGGCCTTCATCCTCGGCCTCTGGATCGTCATGTACCTGCTCGACGCCAATCGGGGCAACGACCTCGTGCAGTTCGTGCACGAGGTGGCCCGCTGGCTGGCGGGCTGGTCCCACGACCTGTTCACGTTCGACGAGGCGTGGGCGAGGGTCGTGGCGGGCTACGGCCTGGCGGCGGTCGTGTACCTGTTCGTCGGTCACGCCATCGCGAACCGGGTCCGCCACTGACTCCTCGAAGATCCCGTCGGCGGCATCCTCAGCCGCAGCAGTCGGGGTCCAGTCCCGCCGGCAGGCGGTCACCGCCGAACACCTGGCAGGTGGCCTCGTGGCCGCCCAGCGCGGCGACCGCGAGCAGCAGCGAGCCGGCGGTCCACGTCGTCAGTTCCTGCGGCCATATCGCCGCGTCCTCGAAGACGTACCCCGTCCAGTACAGCCCCGACTCCGGGTCGCGCAGCCGCTGGATCCACTGGAGGATCTCCAACGCCCGGTCGGACTCGCCCACCGCCCAGAGCGCCAGGGCGAGTTCGGCCGACTCGCCGCCGGTCACCCACGGATTGGGCACGACGCAGCGCACGCCGAGCCCCGGCACGACGAACAGCTCCCACATCCCCTCGATGCGGGCCTTGGCCTCCGCGCCGGTGAGCGCGCCGCCCAGGACCGGGTAGTACCAGTCCATGGAGTAGCGGGACTTGTCCAGGAACCGCTCGGGGTGCTTGCGGATGGCGTGACGCAGCGCGCCGGCCGCCAACTCCCAGTCCGGCTGGGGCTCTTCGCGCTGCTCGGCGATGGCCAGGGCGCAGCGCAGCGCGTGGTGAACGGAAGAGGAGCCGGTGAGCAGGGCGTCCGCGGTGGGGGTGCCGTCCTCGTCGCGCCGCCAGCCGATCTGCCCGCCGCTCTGCTGGAGCCGCAGCACGTACTCGACCGCCGCGTACACGACCGGCCACATGCGGTCCAGGAACGTGTCGTCGCCGGTGGACAGGTAGTGGTGCCAGACGCCGACGGCCACGTAGGCCACGAAGTTCGTCTCGCGGCCGCGGTCGGTCACGTCGGCGAAGTCGCCGTCGGCGTAGGCCGCGTACCAGGACCCGTCCTCGTGCTGGTGCCGCGCGAGCCACTCGTACGCCCGCTCGGCGGCCTCGTGCTCGCCCGCCGCGTCCAGCGCCATCGCGGCCTCGGTGTGGTCCCACGGGTCGAGGTGGTGGCCACGGAACCACGGGATCGCGCCGTCCTCCCGCTGTTCGGCGAGGATGCCGCGGACGGTCTCGACGGCCTGCTCGGCGGTGAGGACCCCGGGCAGGACGAGGTGTTCTGTCCGGGGAGTCGTCACTTGGCGTCCACTCGGGGCAGATGGGGCTTGGTCGCGTACGCCACGAAGCTCTTGCCGATCAGCGGGTTCAGCGCCTGTTCGGCGATCCGGGTCGCCAGGGGCTTCTTCATGATGTCCCAGACGAGCAGCTTGTGGTACGCCCGCACCGGCAGCGCCTTGTCGTTGTCGACGCCGAACGCGCACTTGAGCCACCAGTACGGCGAGTGCAGCGCGTGCGCGTGGTGGCTGCCGTACGGCCTGAGGCCGGCCTCCCGGATCTTCCCCAGCAGTTCGTCCGCCTTGTAGATGCGGATGTGGCCGCCCTCGACCTCGTGGTAGGCGTCCGACAGGGTCCAGCAGACCTTCTCCGGGCCGTAGCGCGGGACGGTGACGGCGATGCGGCCGCCGGGCTTGAGGACCCGCACCATCTCGGCGAGGACACCCTTGTCGTCGGGGATGTGTTCCATCACCTCGGAGATGATGACGACGTCGAAGGACTCGTCGGGGAAGGGCAGCGCGAGGGCGTCGCCCTCCATGGCGGTGGCGGTCGCGCCCTCGGGGGCCTCGCCCGCCTCCTTCATCGCGGCGAACCACTTCGCGACCTCGCGGATCTCCTCGCCCTTCTGATCCAGCGCCACGACCTGGGCGCCGCGCCGGTAACACTCGAAGGCGTGGCGTCCCGCCCCGCAGCCGAGGTCCAGGACACGGTCGCCCGGGGCGAGCGGGAACCGGGAGAAATCGACGGTCAGCACGTGGCCCTGCTTTCGCGATCGGATTCGACGTCGACATCGGGGTCGACACCTGGGGTTACGGAGGTGAGGGGGGCCGGCCGCTCGACGGACGAGCCCGGACGGCGTCGCCCCCCGGCCCGCTCGACCGCCTCGCGGTACCGCTCCACGGTGCCCTGGGCGGCGCGCGCCCAGGTGAACCGCTCCAGCACCCGCTCGCGTCCGGCCGCGCCCAGCCGGGCCCGCAGCGCGGGGTCGCCGAGCAGTCTGCCCAGCGCGGCGGCCAGTGCGCCCGCGTCCCCCGGCGGCACGGCCAGGCAGGTCTCCCCGTCGGGTCCGGCGACCTCGGGGGTGGCGCCGCCGGTGGTGGCGACGAGCGGGGTACCGGTCGCCATGGCCTCCGCGGCCGGCAGCGAGAAGCCCTCGTAGAGGGAGGGCACGCAGGCGACCTCCGCCGAGCGGACCAGGTCGACGAGTTCGGCGTCGGAGATGCCCTTGACGAACTCGATGGCGCCCTCGAGGCCGTAGCGCTCGACCGCGGCGGCGACGGGGCCCTCCTGCGGGCGCTTGCCCACGACGACGAGGTGGGCGTTCGGCTGCTCGGTACGGACCTTGGCCAGCGCCTCGACGAGGAAGACCAGACCCTTGAGGGGCACGTCCGCGCTGGAGGTGGTGACGATCCGGCCGGGCACGACGGGCACGGACGGATCGGGCGCGAACAGGTCGGTGTCGGCGCCGATGTGGACGACGTGGATGCGGTCGTCACGGACCCCGAGGTGGTCGACGATCTCCTGACGGGAGGTGCCGGAGACGGTGAGCACGGACGGCAGGCGGCGGGCGACGCGCTTCTGCATGCGGGTGAAGGCGTACCAGCGGCGCACGGAGGCGCGCCGCTTCCAGCCCTCGGCGGCGTCCAGCTCCAACTGCCGGTCGACGGTGATGGGGTGGTGGATGGTGGTGACCAGGGGTGCGCCGACATCGCCCAGCAGGCCGTAGCCGAGGGTCTGGTTGTCGTGCACGACGTCGAACTCGCCACGCCGGGACCGCAGATGGCGGCGGGCCCGCAGGGAGAAGGTCAGCGGTTCGGGAAAGCCGCCGGTCCACATCGTCGCCACTTCGAGGGCGTCGACCCAGTCGCGGTACTCGCCGCGCTTCGGGGTGCGGAAGGGGTCCGGCTGGCGGTAGAGGTCGAGGCTGGGCAGCTCGGTGAGGGACAGCCGGTCGTCGTGTCCCTGGTCGAGGACCGGGTAGGGCTGGGAGCCGATGACCTCGACACGGTGGCCGAGACGGGCCAGTTCGCGCGAGAGGTGGCGGACGTAGACGCCCTGGCCGCCGCAGAACGGGTTGCCCTTGTAGGTGAGGAGCGCTATGTCGAGCGGTCGCCCGCCGTCCGCGGCGAGGTCCTGGGACCCCGCCTGACTGGCCTCAGCGGTCACTCCGGGCCCCCTTCTGCCTGCACTGTCCCGCGAGACTACGACGGGACGCTAATCTAGAACAAGTTTCAGACTTGATCGTCCGGGAGGCTCTGAATCTACCGGCAGGTAAGGACGCTGTGAGCAGTGGATCAGGTGATTCACGCCACGACCCGGCGACCTGTTTCCGCTGAGTGATCCCAAGCCCTCACCGACCGTCACGGAACGGGCCCATGCCCGCGCACGCCAAGGGGGACAAGGTGGAAAGCAGCACCCAGCGGTCCTCCGCCGCTCCGCTCACCGAGCGGCAGGAGGCCCGCCGCCGCCGTATCCTGCACACGAGCGCACGGCTGGCGAGCCGGGGCGGGTTCGACGCGGTCCAGATGCGGGAGGTCGCCGAGTCCTCCCAGGTGGCCCTGGGCACCCTCTACCGCTACTTCCCGTCCAAGGTGCACCTCCTGGTCGCCACGATGCAGGACCAGTTGGAGCGCATGCACGGCACGCTGAGGAAGAAGCCCCCGGCGGGCGACACCCCGGCCGCCCGCGTCGCGGAGACCCTGATGCGTGCCTTCCGGGCCCTCCAGCGCGAGCCCCACCTGGCCGACGCGATGGTCCGCGCGCTCACCTTCGCCGACCGCAGCGTCTCCCCCGAGGTCGACCAGGTCTCCCGCCAGACCACCGCGATCATCCTCGACGCGATGGGCCTGGCGGACCCCACGCCGGAACAGCTCTCCGCGGTCCGCGTCATCGAACACACCTGGCACTCGGCCCTCATCACGTGGCTCTCGGGCCGGGCCTCCATCGCCCAGGTCCGCATCGACATCGAAACGGTCTGCCGTCTGATCGACGTGACGGAGCCGGGGGCGCGCGCCTAGGCATCGCCCGGCCACCGGCGTTACTCCTCCGGCGGGAACACCGCCTCCCCGTTCTCCGCCAGGGCGATCACGATCGCCTCGACCGGGCAGTTCTCCGCCGCCTCCAGAACGCGTTCGTCGGCGTCCGTGTGCGGGACGGTGGGGTGGGACTGGCGGGCGGTGTCGAGGCGGAAGCGGTCGGGGGCGCGGTGGAGGCACTGAGCGGAGCCGATGCACAGGGAGCGGTCGACCTCGACGTACCAGCGGTCGCCCGACTCGGGTACGCCCATCCGCTCAGCCCTCCCAGCCGGCCGGCAGGTGGATCATCTTGTGCTCCAGGTACTCGCCGTACCCCTCGGGACCGAACTCCCTGCCCAGACCACTGTTCTTGTAGCCGCCGAACGGGCCGAGCATGTCGAGGCTGAAGGTGTTCACGGAGTACGTCCCGGTGCGGACCCGGCGGGCCACCTCGATGCCGTGCGCGACGTCCGCCGTCCACACGCTGCCGCTCAGACCGTAGTCGGAGTCGTTGGCGATCTTCAGGGCCTCTGCCTCGTCGCCGTAGGGGAGAAGGCAGATCACCGGGCCGAAGATCTCCTCGCGGGCGATCCGCATCGAGTTGTCGACGTCGCCGAAGAGGGTCGGTTCGACGTACCAGCCGCGGTCCCGGCCGGGCGGGCGGCCGCCGCCCGTGAGGATCTTCGCGCCCTCCTCCTGGCCGACGCGGATGTAGTCGAGGTTGCGCCGCTGCTGGCGCTCGGCGACCAGCGGCCCGACCTGCGTCGCCGGGTCCAGCGGATCGCCGACGACCAGCGCGCCCGCCGCCGCCGCGAAGGCGTCCGCGAACTCGTCGTAGCGGGAGCGCGGCAGCAGGATGCGGGTCTGGGCCACGCAGGCCTGGCCGTTGTTCATCCAGGCCGCCGGGACGATCCCCGCCACCGCCGCCTCCACGTCCGCGTCCGGCAGGACGACGGCCGCCGACTTGCCGCCCAACTCCAGTGTGACGCGGGTGAGGTTGCGGGCGGCGACCTCCATCACGCGTTTGCCGGCCGCGACCGATCCGGTGAAGGAGACCTTGTCCACGCCGGGGTGCCCGACCAGGTACTCGCTGACCTCCCGGTCCGCCGGGAGGATCGACAGGACGCCCTCGGGCAACCCGGCCTCCCGGGTGATGTCGGCCAACAGGTAGGCGTCCAGGGGCGATTCGGGGGACGGCTTGAGCACCACCGTGCAGCCGGTGAGCAGCGCGGGCGCCAGCTTGGCGGCGGCCACGAACTGCGGGACGTTCCAGGGGACGACCGCGGCCACCACCCCGACCGGTTCGCGCCGCACCAGGATCTTCCCGAGGACTCCGTCGCGCCGTTCCTCGACGGGGAAGCCGCGGGCGACGGTGATCGCCGCGTCCCACACCATCATCGCGCCGAGGGCCTGCGCGAGGACGCTCCAGGAGTACGGGGAGCCGTTCTCGGAGGAGATCACGCGGGCGATCTCCTCGTGCCGGGCGGCGATCCCGTCCTTGATGCGGGTGACGACCGCGATCCGCTCCGCCAGCGGGAGCCGGGGCCAGGGCCCTTCGTCGAAGGCCCGCCGCGCCGCCGCGACCGCCCGGTCCACATCCGCCGGCGAGGCGTGCGGCACGCGCCCGATGACCTCCTCGGTGTGCGGCGAGACCACCTCGATGACGCCCTCGCCCAGGGGGTCGGTCAACTCCCCGCCGATGAACAGCTGTCCGTGTTCCACTAGCCCGGTCATGGCGACTGCCTCCCGAGGGGACCCGCCGGGACCCTTCCGCGACAAGGCTTCCGGCGGTGCTCCACACGTGTTCTGACGGTGTTTCAGAAACTGATACCAGTTCTCGTTAAAGTAGTCCACGGACAAGACGAAAATGCCCCTGACCAGCGGTTTCCCGATGATCAGGGGCGGGGCCGGAAGCCGTGGGCCGTCAGGGGGCCGTCGGGGCCTGGTAGGCCGTGCGGTACATCGCATCCACGGCCTTCCGCGTACGTGTCTCGCTGCTCGGCATGAGGTGGGTGTAGGTGCGGAGCGTGAACCCGGCGTCGGCGTGACCGAGGTAGGCACTCAGGGCCTTGATGCTCTCCCCCGCGTCGAGGAGCACCGAGGCGTAGAAGTGCCGCAGCGCGTGCATGCCGTCTTCACGGGCTTCCTTGTACCTCTCCCCCGGCCCAGGCTTGGGGATCACTCCCGCCGCGGCGAGCGCTGGCTTCCAGGCGTGCGTGTTGAAGGCGTTGCGCCAGACCGCTCCGCCCTCAGCACCCGTGAAGTACAAGAGGCTGGTCACCGGCTCTCCGTCGGGGCGCATCCAGGGCAGCGTGACTTCGGCCGGCGGGAAGGCCGTCATGTGCTCGGCGAGCGCGGAGGCGACCGAGTCCGGGAGCGGCACGTCACGGAGCTTGCCGTTCTTAGGCGGGGCGAAGACCAGCTTCCGATCCACGATCTTGACCTGTTGGGTGACGTGCAGAACGCCGGACAGCGGATCCACCTCGTCGACGGCCAGCCCGAAGATCTCGCCTTGCCGAAGTCCGCACCCGGCTCCGACGTCCACCATGGCCCGGAACCAGTCGGGCAGCCCCCGCCGCACGGAGAACACACGGTCCGCGGACCACGGCGCCACACGGCCAGGGGCGGGCTTTGGGCGCCGGACAGAGCGCACCCCGCAGGGATTGCGCGCCAGGCGGCCGTCATCAACTGCGGCAGCGAGTACCGCCGAAACGTTTCCGAAGATCACGCGACGCGACGATTCAGCGCTTCCCGCATCCTCCAGCCCGCGTATCCACACACGGATGTCGGACGGCTGGAGCGAGGAGAGGGGACGACTTCCGAGGTACGGGAAGGCATGGAGCCGAAGGCGGCGCTCTGTGTTCTCCCGAGTCGTCGGGTCGGTTGTCTGCCCAGCCAGCCACTCGGTGGCGTACTGCTGGAAGGTGACCTTTCCGGCGTCGGGGTCGAAGTACTGGCCACGCGACATGTCGGCCTCGATCCGCGCGAGCCACTGGTCGGCGAGCCGCTTCTTTCCGTCAGGGAAGCTCTTGGACTTCTCTGTTCCGTCGGGGCCGATGTAGCGGGCGCGGTAGCGCATGCCGGTGCCATGACGGTCTGTCTTGACCTTGACCGTCTTTCCGTCCGGGGTGGCCTCGGTCTTGTACCAGCGATCTTGCACGTGGCCAGGCATCAGGCGGCCACCTCGGTCAGACCGTCGACCCACTGGCGAAGCCGGGCGGGATCGTAGCGAAGGTGCCGGCCGACGCGGAAGGCGGGAGGACCTGTGCGCTTGCGCCGCCACTGGTAGAGCGTCTCGACCGGAACACCGAGCAGCTCGGCGACGTCGGCCGGGGTCAGGTACCGCTCGGGAAGTGTGTGGACGGTCATGCGGCGGCTCCTTCCTGGGCCAGGTCTTGCAGGGCTTCGCGGGCGGTTTGGCGGTTGAGTTGGAGGCCGCGGGCGATGGTGGTGGCGAGGACGGATTCGCCGGGGGTGTGGCCGTGGCCCGCGTACTGCCAGTCGGTGAGGACCAGGACGGTGTCCGGCTCCTGGTCGTCGAGGCCGAGGGCGGCGTGCTCCTGGGCGGCGCGGTAGTCGGCGCGGGCCTGGCGCAGGGCGCCGAGGGTGGTGGAGTAGCGGCGGGATTTGGAGGAGAAGTGGCCGCGGAAGCCGAGCATGTGCGCCCAGGCCCATAGGCGCCGGTCCGGGTAGAGCGGGTCGAGTAGCTTGCAGGCTTCGATCAGGCGGCGGGTGTGGTCGGGGACGCCGTGGCGGTCGAGTTCGGAGAGTTCGCCGATGCGGCGGTCGAGGGTGCCGGTGTTCTCGGCGGCCTTGGTGGCGTACTTGGCGACGTAGGAGGCGACGGCCTGTTCGGTGATGTCGGAGCCGTCACCGAAGGCCTTGACCGGCCGGACGTCGAGTTGTCGGCCCCAGCGGAAGGTCCGGGCCGGTTGGTCGGCGGCGGCCGGGACGGAGACCGAGGTGTAGGAGTGCTCGGCGGCGGCCCGGATGGCGTCGCTGAGAAGGTCGACTGTGGCCCAGGTCGGCGGCGGGGTGCCGGGGCCGTCCGGTCCGTCGAGGCGGATCACGGCATGGAAGTGCAGGGCCCCGCGTTTCTGGAACTCGGCGACCTTGCCGTAGGAGAGCCGGGCGGCTTCCTTCAGCTCTCGCTGCGTGATGCCGGCGCGGGCGGCGACTTCCCGGCGGAGCCGGTTGGTGAAGCGCTGCCAGAGCTGTCCGGCGTGGTTGTTGAACAGCACCGCGCCCGCGTAGTCGTACGTCTCCGGGTCGAGGGCCGTGCCGAGGACGGGATCGTCGGCGGCGTGGCGGGTGCCGCAGTGGCAGACGCCCCGGTCGGGCCGGTTGTGGACGCGGCCGAACGAGGGGGCGGTGAGGGTGGCGAAGACGCGGGGATGGTCGCGGACGGTGGCGGGGATGTCGCGTCGGTCGTCCCCGGCGAGCCCTGCGCGGATGAGGTGGTAGGTGTCGCCCGCGTAGGTCCAGGCGCAGGAGGGGCAGCGGGAGGCCCGGCGGTTGCCGCAGGCGAGGCGGAGCCGTCCGCCCGGTTCGCCCTCGGTGGAGTAGTGGTGCAGGGTCTCGCCGGTCGTCTTGTCCTTGTGCAGGACCCAGCCGGTCAGGTGGATGGGGTCGGCGCAGCCGCCGGTACGGCGGATCTGCTCGTGCCAGCGGTGGTAGTCAGCGGCCGAAGCCACCCTCAGCAGGTCGCCGAGGGTGGCACGGTCGAGCAGCTGCTCAGGCACGCGCGCCCTCCGGGGAGCGGCGGACGGTGGCGGTGCCGGTGCCCTGGCAGGCCGGGCAGCGGGCGGTGATGGTGCGCAGGTGGCCACGGTGGTCGCGGCCGCCGAGGGTGACTGCGACGGAGGCGAAGCCGTCGCAGGCCGGGCAGATCCTCGACGGGGGCGGGGTGTGGTGGGCCATGATGGTGGTTCCTTTCGATTGCGGTTGGAAGGAACGGCCCCGGGTGGCGGCGTGCTTGGCGGCTTGTGCGCCACCCGGTGGCCTCTCAGCGAGTGGTGCGGGAGCCGCGGCGGGTGCGGCCCTTGGTCGCGTACATGGCCGCATCAGCGGCGGCGAGCGCGTCCGTGAGGAGCGGCAGTGCCAGTTCCGCGACGGGGCAGACGCCGACCGAGGCGGCCAGCGGGAGGAACGTCCCGTCGTAGGACAGCGGCCGGTGCAGTGCGGCCGTGAGCGCGTCGAGGTCGGCGGCGGCCAGGTCCCGGATCACGGCGACGAATTCGTCCCCGCCCAGGCGTCCGGCGGTGCCGTTGTGTCCGCACCAGGCGCGTAGCCGGTCGGCAGTGGCGACGAGGGCGGCGTCCCCGGCAGCGTGGCCGTGGGTGTCGTTCAGGGTCTTGAAGTGGTCGAGGTCGACCAGGAGCACGGCCGCGTTCGGGTGCCGGCGGATGAGGTGCTCGGCGCGGGCGGTCCATCCGGCGCGGGTGTGCAGGCCGGTGAGCGGGTCGCGGCGGGCGCAGGCGAGACGGCGGGTGAGAATGCCGCCGTGCACGGCCCAGCCGAGTAACGGCACGATGCTCGCGGCTATGTGCAGGTCCATGGCGTTGTCCCTTGGCGATGGCGGTTGGTTTTGGCGGAACCCGGTCCCAGGAGCGGCGGCGTGCTTGGCGGCTTGTGCGTCGCCCCTGGGACCGTTCAGCGGCGGTGCTGCGAGGAGATGAGCGAGCGGATCACCACGGCGCAGACGGCGACCGAGGCGCCGGTGATGGCGACGGCGAGGAGCATCGAGACCAGGACGGCGCCGACGACCAGGACCACGGCCGTACCGCCGCCGACGAGGGCGAGGACTGCGCCGGGGGTGAGCCGCACGGTGGGACGCGAAGGAGCCGGGGCGGGCGTGGGGTGGTGCTGGACCACGGTGGTCGGCTCGACGACGGCGGGCGGGGTGATGAGCCCGGTCGGGGTGGGCATGGTGGGGATCTTCGGGCGGAGCATGGCGGTTCTCCCTTCGTGGCTACTTGGTGAGGGCGGTGTCGATGGCGGGGGCGAGGACGCTGTCGGCGAGGAGGTAGCCGCCGAGGAGGAGTACGGCGACGAGCCACCAGGGCGGGCGGAGGAACTTGACGCCGAGGTAGCCGACGGCGGCGAGGGCGAACCAGAGGGGGACCTGCATGGCGGTGTCTCCTAGCGGACGCGGCAGCGGTGGGTGCGGGCGGCGAGCTGAGCGGCGCTCTGGCTGGAGTAGTCGGCGGACCAGCCGCAGCGGTCGGCGGTGCAGACGGCGGCGTGCACGGTCCGGCCGTTGCGGTCGCGGTGGGTGCCGATCTGCACGGGGCCGATCCGCATCACGGAGTGGAAGTTGTCGCGGGCGGGCATGGCGGATGGTTCTCCTTCCTGGTCAGGCGAGCTGGGCGGCGATGGCGTCGGCGAGATGGGGCGGGACGCCGAGGCGGGCGCGCAGGGTGTCGGTGTCGATCGGGGCGCCGGTGCGGTCGCGATAGTCGGCGGCGACCTTGCGGGCGTGGTCGATGAGGACGGCGGGAACCGCGGGCGCCGGGTCGGCGGGCGGAGGCGCCGGCGGTTCCTCCACCGGGGCCGGGGCGGGCTCCGGGTCTAGCACGGGTTCGGGGTCCGGTTCGCGGTCGTCCGCGGGGTCGGGTTCTGGGGTCGGGGCGGGTGCTGGCGGAGTCGGTGTGCGGTGGTCGGCGGAGTGGGCGAGGAGGGTGCCGCCGAGGAAGGCGAGGGCGGGCCATCCGGCGATGCCGAGGCGGAGCAGGGCGGGTGGGTCGGCCAGGTCGAGGAATCCGGCGGTGGCGATGTTGGCGCCGAGCGAGGCGAACAGGGCGATGAGGAACCAGCACCAGGCCAGCCGCGACGGGCCCTCGCTTCGGAGTCGTCGCCAGGCAGCGACCAGGAGCAGATCGACACTGACCGGGTAGGCCCAGGCCTTCCAGCCGTCCTGTCCCGCTGCGGCGGCCAGGTCGTGCAGGTGGGCGAAGGACAGGGCACCGGCGATGACGGCCTGGACCAGGACGGCGTCGACACGCAGACCGTGACGGACGGCCATCAGGACTCCTCGCCAGTCGGCGGCTCGGGGAGCGAGGCGGCCAGAGAGGGGCTGACGGCGTCGACGAAGTCGAGGTCGGCGCCGGTGGTGTCGGCGTAGAGGGCGAGTTGGCCCAGGAGCAGGACGGTGCGGGCGAAGTCCTCGCAGTCGGGGCACATGACGCGAGTTCTCCCTTCATCGGGCGTGGCGGGGGTAGGGACCTGGCGCGAAGGGCGGTCGCGCCGACCATGGAGCGGGGGAAGTCAGACCGTGACGGGAGCCGTCTTGGACAGCGGCACGGGGGCCTCAGCGGAGCTGGTCAGCTCGGGCCGGAACGGTGCCAGCTCGGGCAGGTCCGGGACGAGGTGAGCATGCCGGTTGCAGGTGTTCACAGCTTGGCGGAGTGAGGTGTGCGGGGCGCGGATGCGGTGCCAGCCGCCGCTGGAGTCTCCGGCGACGGCGAGGCCGCGCAGTTCGGCGGGGATCTGGATGGCGGCGAGGACGGCGTCCGGGGAGATGTCGCCGAAGGCCATGTTGGCCGAGGTCTCGTCGTTGACGCGGTGGGCGGTACGGCCGGTGAGCTGGGCGCGGAGCATGGTGATGCCCTTGCCGAGTTCGGAGCCGAAGCGCTGTCCGCAGATTTCCAGGTAGATACCGGCCGCGCGGCCGAGCTGGGCGAGGCGGACCAGCGCGGTGATGATCCGGTCCCGGCGCTTCTCCTCCTCCTTGCTGGCGAACAGAGCGAGTTCGGCGACCTCGTCGACCAGGACCACGACCGGCACGGGTCGCAGGTGGTCGGGCAGGTCCCAGATGTCGGCGGCTATCTCGGCGTCCGGGACGGCGGAGGTGATGCGCTGCTCGGCGCGGATGAGCTGGTAGACCCCTTCCATGCGGGACACGAGCGCGTCGAGGAGATCGGCGGCGGTGTCGGGGTTGTCGGCGAGCGCGGAGAACCGGCGAGCCAGCGGGAACAGCTCGACCCCCTGTTTGCAGTCGATGCCGACCAGGGCGACGTCCATCGGGGCGAGCCCGGCGACGAGGTTGCGCTGGTAGACGGACTTGCCCGACTCGGTGGCGCCGAGGGTGAGGGCGTGCGGAATGGCACGGTAGTCCCGGTAGTGCACCGATCCGTCCTCCCGCAAGGCGACCGGGACCCGCATCGGGCGGGTGTCGAGCTTGGCGGGCATCTGCACCCGCTTGAGGACGTCGTAGCCGGTCATCCGCACTTCCACGACCCCCGAGCGCACCTCCCGCGAGGTGACGCCGTACATCGAGAAGGAGTGGCGGAGCCGGTCCGAGGCGGCGGCGACGTCGAAGGCGTCCTGACCGGGGCGCAGGCCCAGCCGCAGGACCAAGCTGGTCCGCGTTGGGCGGAAGCGCAGGATGCGCGGCGGACGGGACTCCGGCATGGGCCGGTTGGTAACCCGCGCCAGAGCCAGGCGCCAGCGCGACGGCGGGACCGTCAGACCACAGGCGTCCATGACGGAGGCGTAGCGGACCAGAACCCGCAGCGCCGCGAAGGTGACCCCGAAGGTCAGCCAGTACCAGGCGGGGCGCCGCCACCGCAGGAGACCCGCAGCGGCGACGACCAGCACCAGAGCGACCGTGAAGCCGGTCATGATCAGGCCGCCTTGGAGGACGCGGCAGCGGCGACCAGGGACGTGACCGCGACGGCGCGGAAGGCGATGCCGTGCCGCTTCTGACCGTTGAAGTCGTTCTCCCACGGCCGGGCGATCAGGCCCGTGAGCGCGACCGGCGTGCCCATGGTCAGCTCACCGGAGATGCCCGGCTCCGGGACGGCGATGGACAGGATCTCCACCTCGTCGTTCGCCGCGAACATCACGTCCACGGTCATCATCTTCGCGCCGGTCTCGGTGTCCAGTGCGATCTCTCCGGTACGGCGGTCCTTCACCTTGGGCTGCGGGGTCTTGGCGACCATCACGGTCGCGGCGGAGGTGTCCACGGGGATCTGACGCATCGTCTTGTCTCCTGCTGTAGCGGGCTGTTGACCGACTCCCGTCGGTGAGATCAGGAGACCGCGAGAAGGGGTGGACGCATCACGGCCCGTATGGACGTTTGGGGACGTCTGAGTTATCGTCAAAACGTCCCTGAGACGTCCCAGAAGAGGGCAGTCATGGCGAACGAGCGTCTGCGCGCGGCGATTTCGGCGAAGGGCGAGACCATCCAGTCCGTTGCCGAACACGTCGGAGTCGACCCCAAGAGCGTTGAGCGCTGGATCACCACGAACCGGACTCCGCACCGGGGGCACCGTTGGAAGGCCGCGAGCTTCCTCGGGGTCGACGAGGTCTACGTCTGGCCGTCAGTCGAGAAGCAGGCCGAGAAGGCGAGCGCGTCCGAGCTGATCACGTACTACCCCCACCGGGGTGCGGTCCCCGCCCCGCTGTGGTCCTCCCTGATCGAGAAGGCGACGGACCAGGTCGACATCCTTGTGTACGCGGGACTGTTCCTCTTCGACAGTCACCCGGACCTGCCGGACCAGTTGGCCGAGAAGGCGAAGGCCGGCGCCCAGGTCCGCATCCTGCTGGGCGACCCGGAGTCCGCGGCAGTGCGCCAGCGTGGCGAGGAAGAGGGCATCGGCGACGATCTGGCGGCGCGAGCGCGGATCACTCGCCGGTACTTGCAGCCCGCCATGTCGACGCCCGGTGTCGAGATCCGGCTGCATGACACGATCCTCTACAACTCGATCTACCGGTTCGACGACGACGTGTTGGTGAACCCCCACGTGCTGGGAGCTCCCGCAGGGCAGAACCCGGTGATGCACTTCAAGTACCTGCCGGGAGCGCGGACGTTCCGGCACTACATGCGGAGCTTCGACTACGCATGGGACCAGGGCCGGAAGGCATAACGGGGTCTCGGCGTGCGACGCTGAACACATGGCACGCGTCGACTACTTCAACGATCCGAACGCCCCGAAGGCGAACAGCCTCGTTCCCTCCGTGACCGCCGTGGCCCGCAACGAGGCCGGGGAAGTCCTGCTCATCCACAAGACCGACAACGACCTGTGGGCCCTACCCGGAGGCGGCATCGACCTGGGCGAGTCAGCCCCCGACGCGGCTGTACGCGAGACCAAGGAAGAGACCGGGTTCGACGTCGAGATCACCGGCCTGATCGGGATCTACACGAACCCCGGACACGTCATGGCGTACGACGACGGCGAGGTCCGCCAGCAGTTCTCCATCTGCTTCCATGCCCGCATCGTCGGCGGCCAGCTGCGGACGAGCAGCGAGAGCAAGGAAGTCGCGTTCGTCGATCCGAGCAAGCTGGACGAGCTGACCATCCACCCGTCGATGCGCATGCGGATCGAGCACGGATTGGCCGGCCGGACCGAGCCCTACATCGGCTGATGCCCCTCGGTATGGTCCCGCCATGAACGAAACCGACCCCTCGACGGAAGCGGCCAAGGGCCGATTGCCCCTCTGGCTGGACCCAGACGACCTGCGATGGCTGGCTAGCCACTGCTGCTGCCCAGAGGACGCATCCGACGAGGAGAAGGACCGCTGCGGACGTCTGCGGTTCCGCGCCAGCGCGGCACTGCACAAGCACGGGCATTCTCGCTGAGCCGGTGATCAGGAGCTGTCACCAAGACGGCCGCGGGTCCGCTCGACAGCCGCACCGAGGTACGGTCGCGCCTTGCTGATCGCGTTGTGCACTTCGCTGCCCGGCTCGTAACGGACGAGGATCTCGTCGATCCGTGTGTCGAAGTCGAAGGACTGCCCGGCTGGGCCGGTCGTCATGTCGGCGAAGATCAGTGCATCGAGGACGGGGGAGTCTTCCCGCTTGTAGACGGCCAGCTCTGCCGAGAGACCGCGCTGCTCCGCTTCGTACACGGCCCCGGAGTGGTGGGCGACCAGCCGCACGAGACGCGCCGGCGCACCCAGCGTTTCCAGGTGGCGGGCACCGTCGAGGGGATGGAACCCGGTGTTACGCAGCTCGGGGGCGTAACCGATGTCGTGCAGCCAGGCTGCGGCGACGAGGAGATCCCGGTCAGCCTCAGACACGGCCGCGGCAGCTTCCTCAGCCCGAGCGGCCACAGCCTGAGTGTGCAGCCAGCGGTTCCCAAGCTGAGGAAGCAGAGACTCGGCGAGTTCGGCCGCTCCCTGAGGCGTGTCCAGTGCAGAAGGCATGGATGGAACGGTAGCCGAGACGAGCGGTGAGCCGACAGGCCACGATCGAGCGGTTTCGATCATGGGCGCGGTACAACTTTCCCTACTTCATCAAGAGCCCGCGCACGGCGCGGGCGCGCGCCGCCTCTGCGGCGCGGCCTGCCTCCTGTCTTCGCCCCGGCTGGCCGCGCCCGGCGGCGCGCTCGGCGGCTGCGGGCATGAAGTGGGAGACACCCTCTGTGGCTGGGGCGGTCGGCTCCACGGCTTTAGGCAGCCACTTTGGGGCGAGCCTCTAAGATCATGGCCCCAACGTCGTGCTTTAACGGGCAGGTCCACAGACTGCCCGACGCGCCGGAAGCTTACGGGGCCATGATCACTCGCCCCAAAGCAGCTCCAGCCCAAAGCCGCTCCGCCGACCTACGTAGAGAGCCCATCGGAACCCGATGATGATTTCCGCATAACTCTCCGCGCGGCGCGATAGAACAGATAACGTATAGGTCATGGATCTTCAGAGTCGACCTGAGTACCCGACAACCCTGCCTTGGCTTTCCAGGTCGGGAGCGATGCCCTCCATGCCTGGAGGCCATGACCAACAGATCGCTACCCTGAGGGTCCTGCTAGAGCAGATTCGAGAGCACCCACATCTTGCGGATGAGATTGCTTGGCCATCTGACAGGACCACCACGATTCGTGATGCTACACACAGATTGGGTGCCTGCGGCCTCGCAAAAAGAGTGGACCGTAAAACCGTTCAACTCACGGACGTGGCGCTTCAATGGCTAGAGACAAACGACGAGCAACTTCTTATTGCGACGCTGCATGCGCACGTCCGATTCGTCGGCGAAATTTTGCGCGTTCTCGAGGACGGAGAAATCGGCCATGAAGATTTGAAAAATCTGGCCAACGACCGCTTCGCCCTCGGATGGTCATCCCTCGACCAACTGCGGCGGCGAACCAACTGGCTTCGATGTGCCGGGCTAGCCGAACTCAGGTTCGATAATAAACTCATCATTACAGATGCAGGCCGGGGCTTTCTAGGTTTTCTAGAAGTGGCGGACCCATCAAAACTGCCTCACTCGCAGCAGGCGGCACCAGACCGGCCGATTGAGATCGCTCAAGTTTCGGAAGCGACTAGAATCGCTCTAAATTCCCTCGATGAAGATTCCCTCAAATCGAGGAAGTCGACCATTGGATATATCCCTAAAGGTATTAATGGGGACGCCATTGCAAGCCTTCAGGCGCTGGCCAGTTGCGCAATCCCTAGCGTGTCACGCAAGGATCTTTATGCTTTCTGTCAGAGGGAATTCGGCAGCAAAGATTCGTCGATTGCTGCGACTATCACCATGCTGCGCGGTACTGGGCTAGTTGAGCAGGTTGGCCTAGATGTCTTTGCCGCAACTGAGCAAGCTAGGGCTTGGGTTAATTCAGGCGACAACCTGGAGTTGGCAAGAGTTCTCCACTCCAACATTTTGTTCTTTGGTGAGATTCTGGAGTCCCTCGCCGATTCTGATAGGGCTCCCGGCCTCGCTGCGTACGCCTCGCAGATGTACGGGATGCCACGCGAGGACGTTTCGGGAATCAGAACTCGATTGCAGATCCTGCGAGGGTGTGGACTGATTGAGGAAATCTCGTATGCTCGGTTTAGGCTTACGCCTCTGGGTGATGCCTTCAAGGAAACTATCCCGCTACTTCCGCCTGAGGCTGGACGCAGCACTGAATCCTCATCCTCGCTTAGTGAGCCTAATGCGGCGGCGCCTGGCGAGGTCTTGGGACTGGAAGTTCTTGCCGCTTCAAAGGATTCCGCCAACCCTGCCCGCTTCGAAAATGCGATTGCTGCAGCTTTCGAATATCTCGGCCTTGACGCGAGACGAGATGGGAGCCCTGGAAACACCGACGTCATCATTACGGTGCCCTTTGGGCAAACAAAAATGAAGCTGATCATCGTCGATGCGAAGAGCTCCGCTTCAGGCATCGTACGCGAGCAGCAAGTAAACTTCGACACGCTGCGCGAGCACAAGAAGAAGCACCGAGCCGACCAGGTCGCCGTCGTCGGCCCCTCGTTTGCCGAAGATCGAATCAAAAAGCGCGCAGCGGAACATGGTGTCGCACTCATCGGTGCCGACTTTCTAGCTGAGGTTCTTCGTCGGCAGACGGATTCCCCCTTGGCGCCGCACGAGCTTCTGGGGCTTTTCGATCCCGAACAGCAAGAGCAGCTGAAATTGGCTTGGGGTCGCTCATCAAGAGAAGGGTCACTTCTCACTCATGTAGTGAATCTTCTGATTCGCGAGTCTTCGGAAGCAGACACGTTCCTCGGGGGCGGGCTCAGTGTTGAGCATATCTATCTAATCCTGAGGGGTGAGATGGAATCAAAGCCAGACCCGCAGGAGATCGAAAAGGTTCTGGCCCTACTTGCGTCGCCACTAATTCGAGGAGTTGCTCAGCGGGGAAAGAATTTTTTCGCTTTGGAATCCGCGGACGTCACTGCCCTACGTCTCGAATCGCTAGCAAGGGCACTACGACAAGTGACGATCATGCTCGAATAGAAGTTCACGCGGTTCCGGTGAAGCTATAGCCATGACTCAAATAGGCCGGCTTGAATGTCTGGCGCAGCCGCGGCGCTGACGGCCCTGTGAATCCATGCAGCATCAGAAACGGCTAGCGGTCGGCAACGGCTCATGACGGTGCCAAATCAGGTACCGGTCCTCGCGGCGCAACTCCGCGGAACCCCACTCAATGCGCATGACGCCCTTGTCCATGGAGCAGGCATAGGCGACCAGTACGAGCTGCACGTCTTCGGGAAGCAGTTCCAAGTCTGGGTGCACCTCGGAGTCATCGAGTTCTCCCCAGTCCAGGTCGAATGCCTGCTGCCTGGGAGGCGGGCCATGCCGGCGGATCAGGTCCGCTCGAAAGCCTGTGGCCCGACGGAGACGTGCAGCCGTGACGGGCACGTCTTTCTTCGCGTAGCGGAGGGGGTAGATCAGGTGGCCGCGGACGAGCATCATCGTTCGTCCTTGCAGGCGCACAGCTTCCCCAAGTCCGGAGATGCCGGCGGCCAGTTCCTCGTATTGCACTGCGTAGAGGCCATGTCCGTAGGCTTCGAGCGTCTGAGTGTGGACGCCCTCGTGCCCGGTCCGAGCGCGATCATGAGCCCGGAGGAGGCAAGCCGGGATGATGTCCGCCAGTTCACCGGCTATGTCCCCGAAGGTCTCACGTGCCCATTGGCTGGGTGAACCCACGACGTACCGCCCTTCCCTGGTGGTCCAGCAGAACAGCACCGAGCAGCATCCACTTAAACCGTGGTGCGTCCAGGCGGGTCACACAAGGTGGCACCAGCGCACAAGGGGAGCGCACGCCACTCGATCAAGCTCACCGCACGTATCCCTCGCGTGGAGAAGTCGGCGTCTCCATCAGGAGCACCGCTGCGAGAGCTGGGCCGTCCCCGGGCCGTCCGGCAGTGACCAACGCCGACAAGCGACGACAGGCAGCGCCCACATCAGCGCAGGTCAGCCCAACTCCCTTCAGCGTCAGTCGACTTGGGCACCCATTGAAACCAGTTCTCGTTATAGTGAGCAATGGCCGTGGGACGGAGGGCGCATGACGAGCAGCCTGGACGGGGACCCCGTGCCCCCGGCGACGTACGACCACGGCGGAGGCGTGCGCTCGCTGCGCGTGCCCATCCCGGACAACCCTCTCGGGCACACCCTGGTGTACGTCGTCGACACCGACCGCGGGCCGGTCGTCGTCGACACCGGCTGGGACGACCCGGCCTCCTGGGACGCCCTGACCTCCGGACTGAGTGCCTGCGGTACGTCCGTCACCGAGCTGTACGGCGTCGTCGTCACCCATCACCACCCCGACCACCACGGCCTGTCGGGCGCGGTGCGCGAGGCCTCGGGAGCCTGGATCGCGATGCACGCGGCGGACGGCGCGATCGTGCGGCGGACCCGAGCGACCCGGCCCGGTCGCTGGTACGCGTACATGACGGACAAGCTGGTGGCCGCGGGCGCGCCCGAGGAGCATGTGGCACCCCTGCGCACCGGCCTCCCCCGCTCCCGCCCCCGCTCGGGCGGCAGGGACCCCCGTCGTACCCTCCCCGGCCTCTTTCCCGCCCTCCCCGACCGCGAGATCGAGCCGGGTGAACTCCTCGACCTGCCCGGCCGCCGCCTGCGCGCGATCTGGACGCCGGGTCACACCCCCGGCCACGTCTGCCTCCACCTGGAGGAGGACCACCCGCACCGACTGCCCGGTCACGGACGGCTGTTCTCCGGCGATCACCTGCTGCCCGAGATCACCCCGCACATCGGCCTGTACGAGGACCCCGACGACGGCGGGAGTCCCCCGGCGCGAGCGAAGGCGGGCCCGGGGAAGGCCATCGATCCCCTCGGCGACTACCTCGCCTCCCTCGAACGCGTCGGCCGCCTCGCCGTGGCCGAGGTCCTTCCCGCCCACCAGTACGCCTTCACCGACGCGCCCTCGCGTGTACGGGAGTTGCTCGCGCACCACGAGGACCGCCTGACCGGCCTGCGGGAGTTGCTGGCCGAGCCGCTCACCCCCTGGCAGCTCGCCGAGCGCATGGTGTGGAACCGGCCGTGGGAGCAGATCCCGTACGGCTCACGGAACATCGCCGTCTCGGAGGCCGAGGCGCATCTGCGGCGCCTGGTGAAACTGGGGCACGTGGAGGCGGTGGCGGGGAGCGATCCGGTGACGTACGTGACGGTGTGAATCCTCTCCTCCCGAAGGGGCGGGGAGTCTGGCTCAGGCTGTCTCCTGTGACAGCGTTCCCGGAGGTCCTCCGCCGCCGGCGTCGGCCGGGTCGAGGCCGACCCGGACGAGCATGACGCGGGCGGAGTCCTCGTCCCGCGGGGGCCACGTGCACGTCTCGTCCGTCCGCCCCGAGCCGAGCAGGCGGCCCGGCACGCTCTGCCCGTCGCCCTCCGGCCCGAACCCACCCTCGCTCCCGGCCTGCCCGCAGGACGCTTCCTACGGCCGAGTACAGTGGCCCGGTCGTCATCACACCCGTACGGGGGAAAGCCGGTGCAATTCCGGCGCTGACCCGCAACCGTGAGCCATGCACCGTCACCGTCATGGCCAGCCGGACTGCCCCGGACGGGACGTGACCGGCTCACGTGCGTCGGCGCCGCCGCCGCACGGCACCGTCGAGGTATGCGGAGCCGAGCCGCCGGGGTGTCCCGTGCTGTCCGGCTCCCTGACAGGGAGAGGCACCCGCCGATCATGAACGTCCGCCGCACCGCCGCGGTCCTGGCCGCCACCGCAGTGATCGGCGCCGCCACGCCCGCCGTGGCCGCGTCCCCGTCGCCGACTCCGTCCGTGGCGATCCCCTCCGGTCTGTACGGCAGCACCGACCCGACGTACGACGGCGTCTGGCGCCAGTCGCTCGCGCTGCTCGCCCAGGACACCGTCGGGGTGAAGCCGGCGGGGAAGGCCGTGGCCTGGCTGACCGGTCAGCAGTGCGCGAACGGCGCCTTCGCCGCGTTCCGCGCCGACCCGGCCGAACCCTGCGACGCCAAGCTGATGGTCGACACCAACAGCACGGCCGCGGCCGTCCAGGCCCTCGCGGCCCTCGGTGGCCACGAGGCCGCGGCCAAGAAGGCCGTGGGCTGGCTGAAGTCCGCGCAGAACGCGGACGGCGGCTGGGGATACGCCCCTGGGGGACCCAGCGACACCAACTCGACGTCCGTCGTCGTCGGCGCGCTGGCGGCGGCCGGGGAGAAGCCGGCGGAGGTCGTGAAGGGTGGCCAGTCGCCGTACGACGCCCTGGTCAAGCTCGCGCTGCCCTGTGACGCCGGTGGCGCCTTCGCCTACCAGCCCGACAAGCGGGGCACGCTGTCGGCGAACGCGGACGCGACGGCGGCGGGTGTCCTCGGCGCGCTCGGCGAGGGCCTCGCGGCCGGGGCCGGGAAGAAGGCGGCCACCGCCGTGTGCGCCGACGGCGGCTATCCGGGCCCGCGGCAGGCCGCCGCCAACGGCGCCGCCTACCTGGCGAAGGCCGTCGCCAAGGACGGGTACCTGATCTCGGTACTTCCCGGCGCGGAGAACCAGCCGGACTACGGCAACACCGCCGACGCCGTGGTCGCGCTGGCCGCGCAGGGCGGCGCCGAGCAGGCGCGCAAGCCCCTCACCTGGCTCCAGCGCAACGCCGCGGCCTGGGCGAAGCGGAGTGGCCCCGCCGCCTTCGCCCAGCTGGTCTTCGCCGCCCACGCGACGGGTACGGACCCGCGCGCGTTCGGCGGCACTAACCTGGTCGCCGCCCTGAACGCGACGGGCCCGGCGCCGCAGCCGGCCGAGAGGGCGACCGGCGGCCTCCAGCGGGACGACTCCGACGAGAAGGACTCCGAGGACGGCTTCGGCCTCTGGTGGACCGTCGGCGTCTTCCTGGTCGCCGGCATCGGCATCGGCTTCCTGATCAGCGGCCGCAGGAAGCGGCAGCCGTGATACGCCGCCTCGCCGCCCCGCTCGTCGCCGCGCTGTTCCTGGGTCTGGCCGGCACCGGCCCGGCCCAGGCCGCCGGTTACCGGTACTGGTCGTTCTGGGACCGTGACGGCGACCGCTGGGTCTACGCCACCGAGGGCCCGTCCACCGCCCGCCCCTCCGACGGCGCCGTCCAGGGCTTCCGTTTCGCGGTGAGCGAGGACTCGCGGGACGCGTCGCGACCGCGCGGCGCGGCCTCGTTCGAGGCGATCTGCGCGCGAACCCCGGCGCGGGACGGCATGAAGCGGGTCGCCCTGGTCGTCGACTTCGGCACCCCGGCGGACGCCCCGTCCGGCGAGACCCCGCCCGCCGCCCGCACGGCCTGCGCCCGCGTCCCGGACGACGCGACGACGGCCGAGGCCCTCGCCTCGGCCGCCAAGCCCCTGCGCTACGACCCGAACGCGCTCCTGTGCGCAATCGCGGGCTACCCGAGGACGGGCTGCGGCGAGCAGGTGACGACGGACAAGGGCCAGAAGGACCGGACCGCGTCGGAGCCCTCGGCGTCCCCGGCCTCCCCGGCGTCCCCCGCGGACGACGGCGGCCCGTCCGTGGGTGTCTACGCGGGCGGTGCGCTGACAGCCGCCCTGGCAGCGGCGGCGGTGTGGCAGGCCCGGCGGCGCAGGAATGTCTGAGGGCTCCCGCCCCGGCAGGAGCGGCGCCCGGCCGGCACGGGCGAACACGCCCGTCCCCCGGCTCCACCCCGGCGCCTGGTGGCTGTGGGCCCTCGGCCTCGGCACGGCCGCGACCCGCACCACCAACCCCCTCCTGCTCGCCCTCCTCCTCACCACCTCCGCCTACGTCGTCCTCACCTGCCGCCCCCACACCCCCTGGTCCCGCTCCTACTCCGCCTTCCTCCACCTGGCCCTCGCCGTCCTCCTCGTCCGCCTCTTCTTCGTCGTGGTCCTCGGCTCCCCGGTCCCCGGCACCCACGTGATCGTGACGCTCCCCGAAGTCCCGCTCCCCGACTGGGCCCAGGGCGTCCGCCTGGGCGGCAGAGTCACCGCCGAGGGTGTCGTCTTCGCGCTGTACGACGGTCTGCGGCTGGCCACCCTCCTCGTCTGCGTCGGCGCCGCGAACGCGCTGGCGAGCCCCTCCCGGCTGCTGAAGTCCCTGCCCGGCGCCCTGTACGAGGCCGGGGTAGCCGTCGTCGTGGCGCTCACGTTCGCGCCGCATCTCATCGCCGACGTCCAGCGCCTGCGGGCCGCCCGCAGACTGCGCGGCCGCCCGGACCGGGGTCTGCGCGGGCTGTTCCAGGTGGCGCTGCCGGTCCTGGAGGGCGCCCTGGAACGCTCCGTCGCCCTCGCCGCCGCCATGGACGCCCGCGGGTACGGCCGTACCGCCGACGTCCCCGCCCGTGTCCGCCGTACGACGGCCGCCCTCACCCTGGGCGGCCTGCTCGGCGTCTGCGCGGGGACGTACGGCCTGCTCACCGCGGCGGGAGGCACGTACGGGCTGCCGGTGCTCCTCGCGGGGGCCGCCGCCGCGCTCGCCGGTCTCCGGCTGGGCGGGCGCCGCTCGCCCCGCACCCGCTACCGTCCGGACCGCTGGACGCCGCGCGCCTGTCTGGTCGCCGGCTCGGGGATCGTGGTGGCCACGCTGCTGACGCTCGCCGCCTCCGCCGACCCGGCCGCCCTGCACCCCGGTGTGATCCCCCTGACCGCGCCGGCGCTTCCCCTCTGGCCCGCCGCGGCCGTGCTCGTCGGTCTCCTGCCCGCCCTGTTCGCCGCCCCGCTTCCGAAGGAGCCGTCGTCGTGATCCGCTTCGAGAACGTCTCCGTGACGTACGACGGTTGCTCCGAAGCCACCGTCCAGGGCGTCGACTTCGAGATCCCGGAGGGCGAACTGGTGCTGCTCGCCGGTCCGTCCGGCGTCGGCAAGTCGACGCTGCTCGGCACGGTCGGCGGTCTCGTCCCGCACTTCACGGGCGGCACCCTGCGCGGCCGGGTGACGGTCGCCGGCCGAGACACCCGCACCCACAAGCCGCGTGAACTCGCCGACGTGGTGGGGACGGTGGGCCAGGACCCGCTGTCGCACTTCGTGACGGACACCGTGGAGGAGGAACTCGCGTACGGCATGGAGTCGTTGGGCCTGCCTCCGGCGGTGATGCGCCGTCGCGTCGAGGAGACCCTCGACCTGCTCGGTCTGGCCGGTCTGCGCGACCGTCCGATCGCCACGCTGTCCGGGGGCCAGCGGCAGCGCGTCGCGATCGGCTCGGTCCTCACCCCGCACCCTCACGTCCTCGTCCTGGACGAGCCGACCTCCGCGCTCGACCCGGCCGCCGCCGAGGAGGTCCTCGCGGTGCTCCTCCGCCTCGTCCACGACCTGGGCACGACCGTCCTGCTCGCGGAACACCGTCTGGAACGCGTCCTCCAGTACGCCGACCAGGTCGCCCTCCTGGCCGCGCCCGGCGCGGCCCCGGTGCTGGGCACCCCGGCCGAGATCATGGCCGTGTCGCCGGTGTGTCCGCCGGTGGTGGATCTGGGCAGGCTCGCGGGCTGGTCCCCCCTGCCGCTGACGGTCCGCGACGCCCGGCGCCGGACGGGTGACCTGCGCGGACGGCTGGCCGGGCGGGAGCCGGAGGCCACCCCGCCCGCGGCCGTCGAGCCACCGCTGCCGCGCTCGGCGCTTCCCCGTCTGCGCCGGCGCGCCACATCCGCTCCGGCCGCGCCCGCGGCCCCGGCGGAGGTCCGTTCCCTCTCCGTACGCCGCGCTCGGGTCCAGGCGCTGCGCGACGTCGATCTCACCGTGTCCCCCGGCGAGACCATCGCCCTCATGGGCCGCAACGGCGCCGGAAAGTCCACCCTGCTCAACGCCCTCGTGGGACTGGTCGAACCGTCCTCCGGCACGGTCCGCGTGGGCGGCGCACTTCCCCACCGCACCGCGCCCCGCGACCTGGTCCGCCACGTCGGCCTCGTCCCGCAGGAACCCCGCGACCTGCTGTACGCCGACACGGTCGCCGCCGAGTGCGCGGCCGCCGACCGGGACGCCCAGGCCGCCCCCGGCACCTGCCGCGCCCTGGTCGGCGACCTGCTCCCGGGCATCGCCGACGACACCCACCCCCGCGACCTGTCCGAGGGCCAGCGTCTGTCTCTGGCGCTGGCGATCGTCCTGGCCGCGCGGCCCCCGCTGCTCCTGCTCGACGAGCCGACCCGCGGTCTGGACTACGCGGCGAAGACCCGCCTGGTCGGCAGGGTGCGTGAGCTGGCCGCCGCCGGGCACGCGATCGTGCTGGCCACGCACGACGTGGAGCTGGCGGCGGAGCTGGCCCACCGCGTCGTCCTGCTCGCCGAGGGCGAGGTGATCGCGGACGGACCGACGGCCGAGGTGATCGTCTCCTCCCCGTCCTTCGCCCCGCAGGTGACGAAGATCCTGGCCCCGCAGAAGTGGCTGACCGTCGCGCAGGTGAGGGAGGCGCTGCGATGAGCCCGGCCCCCCGGCGGGGTGCCGGGCCGGCCCGGCAGGCGCGAGCCGTCCGCCTCGGACCCCGTTCCGTCACCGCGCTCGGGCTTGTCAGCGCGGTCGGGGTGGTCGCCTTCGCCTGGCCGTTCCTGGCGCCGCCCGCATCCGCGCTGAACGCGCACGCGCAGGACGCCCCCTGGCTGTTCGCGGGGCTGCTGGTGCTGCTGGTCGCGGTGGTGACGGCGACGATCTCGGAGTCGGGGCTCGGCGCGAAGGCGGTCGCGATGCTCGGGGTGCTGGCGGCGACCGGAGCGGCCCTGCGCCCGATCGGGGCCGGGACGGCGGGCATCGAGCCGATGTTCTTCCTGATGGTGCTCAGCGGCCGGGTCCTCGGCCCCGGCTTCGGCTTCGTCCTGGGTGCGGTCACCATGTTCGCGTCCGCCCTGCTCACGGGCGGGGTGGGGCCGTGGATGCCGTTCCAGATGCTGTCGATGGGCTGGTTCACGATGGGCGCGGGCCTGCTGCCGGGCCCGGACCGGCTGCGCGGCCGGGCCGAGCTGGTGCTGCTCGCGGTCTACGGCTTCCTGGCCGCCTTCGCCTACGGCACGGCGATGAACATGGCGGGCTGGCCGTTCCTCGGCGAGCTGGCCTCGCGCGTCTCCTTCGACCCGGACGCGGCCGTACCGGAGAACCTGGCCCGCTTCCTCGCGTACTGCGCGGCCACCTCCCTGGGCTGGGATCTGGGCCGGGCCGTGGTCACCGTCGTCCTGACCCTGGCGCTGGGTCCGGCCGTGCTCAGGGCGCTACGCAGAGCCACCCGGCGCGCGGCCTTCGAGACCGCGGTCACGTTCGAGGACCGTTGACCGGTGAAGCGCCCCACATGACCCACGTCACCTACGATCTACCATAGTGGGGCATATTGGACGGCATGTCCATGCAGATTCGCCCTCTGACCTGCGCGTTGAGAGCCAGGTCACACAAGGGATCTTCACCCCGCATGCGGCCACGACTAGTAAAAGGGGTCATTGCGGACCCCTCCCCGGCCTGCTTCTCTGGATGACGTCGCACGGCGCCGACGAGCCCTCGGGCCCCGGCGCCGACGCATGTGCCCCCGCCGCAGACCAACGCGGCGCGGTCACGCACCGCGTGACTCCGGCATGCACCGCGACGCACCTGTCCCCGAAGAAAAAAGGTTCTCCGTGCCCGTCTCCGTCATCCGCCGCATCGCTTCCCCGAAGAAGGCCCTCACCGCCGCCGCCCTGGCCGCCGCGACCGCCGGAATGGCGCTGTCCGCGGCTCCCGCCCAGGCCTCGACCGTGACCTCCGCCTCCCAGGCCAAGGCGATCGCGCACAAGATGATCCCGGACGCCGCGCAGTTCAACGCGTTCAGCAAGATCGTGGAGCATGAGAGCGGCTGGGACGTCGACGCCACCAACTCCTCGTCCGGCGCCTACGGCCTGGTCCAGGCCCTGCCGGGCAACAAGATGGCCTCGGCCGGCTCCGACTGGAAGACCAACCCCAAGACCCAGATCGAGTGGGGTCTGGACTACATGAACTCCCGCTACGGCAGCCCGGCCGGCGCCTGGTCCTTCTGGCAGGCCAACGGCTGGTACTGAGCCACGCCGACCCCGTACGCGTGAGGCGGCGGCCCCCCGATCCCCGGGGGCCGCCGCCTCACGCCTTTTTCCGGCGCGGTTTCCCGTGGCGCCTTCGTCAGTCCCCGGCGCTGACCCGCAATTCCTTCACGCCGTTGATCCAGGCGGACCGCAGCCGGCGCGGGTCCTCGACGAGCCGCAGCCGCGGCATCGCGTCGGCGAGGGCGGCGAAGATGAGGTCGATCTCCAGGACGGCGAGGGACTTGCCCAGGCAGAAGTGCGGCCCGCCGCCGCCGAAGCCGAGGTGCGGATTGGGGTCCCGGGTGACGTCGAAGTCGTCGGCCCGGTCGAACACCTCGGGGTCGTGGTTGGCGGAGGCGTAGAACAGGCCGACCCGGTCCCCCTTCCTGATCGCCTTCCCGCCCAGCTCCGTGTCCTGCGTGGCGGTCCGCTGGAAGGCGGTCACGGGTGTGGCCCAGCGCACGATCTCCTCGGCGGCGGTGGCGGGCCGCTCCCGCTTGTACAACTCCCACTGGTCCGGGTGGGTGAGGAAGGCGTGCATGCCGTGGGTGATGGCGTTCCGGGTGGTCTCGTTGCCGGCCACGGCCAGCATCAGCACGAAGAACCCGAACTCGTCGGAGTTGAGGTTGCCCTCGTTCTCGGCGGCGACGAGCGTCGAGACGATGTCGCGGGCCGGGCACCGCTTCCGCTCGGTGGCCATGCTCATCGCGTACGCGATGATCTCGGCGGCGGACCGCGCGCCGACCTCCTCGGTGACGGCGTACTCGGGGTCGTCGTAGGCGATCATCTTGTTGGACCAGTCGAAGATCTTGGTCCGGTCGTCCTGCGGGATGCCGATCAGCTCGGCGATGGCCTGGAGGGGCAGCTCGCAGGCGACCGACGTGACGAAGTCGAAGGGCCCGTCGATCGCGCGGGCCCCGGCGACGATGGCGGTGGCCCGCTCCCGGAGCCGCTGCTCCAGCGCCCGGATGGACCGGGGGGTGAACCCCCGCTGCACGATCTGCCGCACCCGCGTGTGCTCCGGCGGGTCCATGTTCAGCAGGATGAGCCGCTGTGCGTCGATGGAGTCGCGCGCGATGTGCTCGTTGAAGCGGATGATCGCGGTGTTGAGGGTGGAGGAGAAGATCTCGGGGCGGGTGGAGACGTACCGGACGTCGGCATGCCGGGTCACCGCCCAGTAGCCCTCGTCCTCGAAGCCGGCCACGTTCCCCGACTGCGGGATCCAGCGGACCGGTTCGGCCAGCCGAAGCTCGGCGAACTCCGGCAGTGGCACACGGTGTTGCAGCAGGTCGGGGTCGGTGAAGTCGAACCCGTCGGGAAGCGCCGGACAGGGCATGGGCAGCTCCAGCCAGAGGGCAGCTTTTCTGACGGTTCATCAGAAACAGGTTTCGGCGAAGGTAGTTCAGGCACCTGAAGGCTGCAAGACCCTTGCGATGACGTACGTCACGTCACCAGACTGCACACCAGAACTAGTACGTGTTCTAGTTCTGTAAGGCCGTACGTCCGGAGGAGAGCCGCCCCCCGAGAGGATCCGCACCCATGGCCGCCGAACCCGTGATCGTGGAAGCAGTCCGCACCCCCATCGGCAAGCGCGGCGGCGCGCTCGCCAACCTGCATCCCGCCTACCTCCTCGGCGAGACCTACCGAGAGCTCCTCGGCCGCACCGGCATCCCGGCCGACGCCGTGGAGCAGATCGTCGGCGGCACGGTGACCCACGCCGGCGAACAGTCCATGAACCCCGCGCGCACGGCCTGGCTGACCGTGGGCCTGCCGTACGAGACGGCGGCGACGACGGTCGACTGCCAGTGCGGCTCGTCGCAGCAGGCGTCCCACCTGACGGCGAACATGATCGCGGCCGGCGTCATCGACGTGGGCATCAGCTGCGGGGTCGAGGCGATGTCGAGGGTCCCCCTCGGCTCGGGCTCCAAGCACGGTCCGGGAAAGCCGTTCCCGGACGAGTGGAACGTTGATCTGCCGAACCAGTTCGAGGCGGCGGAACGCATCGCGCGCCACCGAGGCCTCGGCCGGGAGGACGTCGACGAGCTGGGCCTGCTCTCCCAGGAGAGGGCGGCGGCGGCCTGGTCGGAGGAACGCTTCAAGAAGGAGACCTTCGCCGTCCAGGTCCCGACGACGGAGGACGAACAGGCGGCGGGCCAGGGCATGTGGCGCCTGGTCGACCGTGACGAGGGCCTGCGGGACACCTCGATGGATGCCTTGTCCGGCCTGAAGCCGGTGATGCCGACGGCCATCCACACGGCGGGCAACTCGTCCCAGATCAGCGACGGCGCGGCGGCGATCATGTGGGCGTCGAAGAAGATGGCGAAGGCCCTGAAACTGAAGCCGCGGGCGAGGATCGTGGCCCAGGCGCTGGTCGGCGCGGATCCCCACTTCCACCTCGACGGCCCCATAGACGCGACGCGGGCCGTGCTCGGCAAGGCGGGCATGTCACTGGACGACATCGACCTGGTCGAGATCAACGAGGCCTTCGCGTCCGTGGTGTTGAGCTGGGCGAAGGTCTTCGACCAGAACCTGGACAAGGTCAACGTGAACGGCGGCGGAATCGCCCTCGGCCACCCGGTGGGAGCGACGGGCGCCCGCCTGATCACGACGGCACTTCACGAACTGGAGCGCACGGACAAGGAGTTCGCGCTCATCGCGATGTGCGCGGGGGGCGCACTGGCGACCGGCACGATCATTCAGCGGCTGTAGTCCACCGGCGGCGGGCGGCGCTGCTCGTCGTGCCGGGCCGCCTGTCGCGGCAGGTGGGTACCGTGCCGGGCCTCGGCCAGGCGTCCGGTGCGGCGGTAGCGGGGTGACGTCGCTCCTTCGCGCTGTCGGGTTCGTACTGCCGGGCCTCGTCCTCACCCGGACGGACGACGGCGTGCGGGCGCCGCCTCCCACCTACTGGGGCGACCCGCCGAACGGTTGCCCGCGAGGGCGGGCGGCCGCCCACTCGCCGAGGTGAGCGGGCGCCGGCCCCGTCAGGCGCTGGCGGTCCGTTCCTTCTCGGGTTCCACCGGGCGGTGGCCGTCCTTCGAGGAGGTGGCCGCCGCCGAACCCGCCCGCGGCCCCTGCAACACGTACGCCAGCCCGAAGCCCGCGAGGACGACGGCCGCGCCGCCCGCCGCGTCGAGGACCCAGTGGTTGCCGGTGGCCACGATCGCGGAGACCGTGAAGAGGGGGTGCAGGAGGCCCAGGGCCTTCATCCACCATCTCGTGGCGACGATCGCGATCGCCAGGCCGCACCACAGGGACCAGCCGAAGTGCAGGGAGGGCATCGCCGCGTACTGGTTGGTCAGGGACGTCAGCGTGCCGTAGTCGGGCTGGGAGAAGTCCTGTACGCCGTGGACCGTGTCGACGATGCCCAGGCCGGGCATCAGGCGCGGCGGCGCCAGCGGATAGAGCCAGAAGCCGACCAGCGCGAGCAGGGTCGCGAAGCCGAGGGAGGAGCGGGCCCAGCGGTAGTCCACGGGGCGGCGCCAGTAGAGGATGCCCAGCACCGACAGCGGGACCACGAAGTGGAACGACGTGTAGTAGAAGTCGAAGAAGTCGCGGAGCCAGCCGACCTCCACGACCGCGTGGTTGGCCCAGTGCTCGATGTCGATGTGCAGGAAGCGCTCGATGTCGAGGATCTCGCGGCCGTGGGCCTCGGCCCGCTCCCGTCCCCCCGAGATGGTGCCACCCGTCGCCGCGAGCCGGACCTGCTGGTAGGCCGCGTAGGTGACGCGGATGAGCAGCAGCTCCAGCAGGAGGTTCGGCCGGGTGAGGACCCGGCGCAACACCGGCAGCAGCGGGACGCGCCTCCAGCGGGCCGGGACGGGTGCGGCGTACCGAGTCGGGATCGGGGTGCGGTAGTACGGGGAGGTGCGCGACAGGAAGGGGACGACGGTCGCGGCGGCCAGCGCGGCGAGGAGGACGACGTTGTCGCGCAGGGGGTGAAGGACCGCCATGTCCGGCAGCATCATCTTCGCCGGGAGCGTCATCACCAGGACGACGGCGACCGGCCAGACGTAACGGTCCGAGGCGCGCCTGCCGACCCGGCCGACCACCGCCGGCAGCACCCACAGGAGCTGATGCTGCCAGGTCGTCGGGGACACCGCGATGGCGGCACAGCCGGTGATCGACACCGCCAGCAGCAGCTGGCCGTCGCGGGCGTAGCGCACCGCCCGGCGGACGCCGAGGACGGCCACGACCGCGCCCAGCGTCAGGAACAGCGCGATCTCCAGCGGGCCGGACAGCCCGAGGCGCAGCAGGGCGCCGTGCAGGGACTGGTTGCCGAGGGCGTCCGCCTTGCCACCGAGCCCCACGCCCGCCATGTGGTGGACCCAGTAGGTGTACGAGTCGTGCGGCATCGCCGCCCAGGCGAGCAGGGTGCAGGCCAGGAAGGACGCGCCCGCGCTCGCGGCGGCCCGGCGCCGGCCGGTGAACCACAGCAGCG
The DNA here is from genome assembly GCF_055577115.1 of Streptomyces sp. NPDC033216. NCBI lineage: Bacteria > Bacillati > Actinomycetota > Actinomycetes > Kitasatosporales > Streptomycetaceae > Streptomyces > Streptomyces sp. NPDC033216. The sequence continues at coordinate 192,557 of NZ_JBVIQK010000001.1, forward strand.
GGGCGAACAGCAGGACGGTCGGCTGGAGGGCCGCCGCCAGGCCGATCAGCGCGCCGCCCGCGTGCCGCCCCCGTACGACGAAGCAGCCGAGCAGGACGAGCAGGACGGGGATGATGCTGGTCTGGCCGAGCCAGAGGGTGTTGCGGACGGGGAGGGACAGCATCAGCAGACTGATGGCGACGGGCGCGGCCAGCAGCGAGGTGCGTCTGCTCACCGGTTGCGGCAGGGCTCGCGCGAAGACCAGGCCGAGCGCGGCGACCAGCAGCAGCGTGCCGAAGGTCCAGCCCCAGCCGAGGGCCTGTTCGGCCGCCCGGGTGAAGGGCTTGAGGACGAGTCCGCCGAACGGGGTGCCGGTGAAGCGCGTGGAGTCGTAGAGCGAACCGTTGACGTGCAGGACGCCGTTCGGTCCGACCCAGGTCTCCAGGTCCGTCAGGCGCTCCCCGCGCGGGGTGCCCAGGACGACGGCCACCTGCCGGACGGCGAGGACCGCCGCCACCAGCCAGAGGCCGAGGCGCGCCACGCGCAGGCGCGCTCTCGCCGTGTCACCCCTGGTCGCGCCGAAGGGTTCCGCCGGTCGTCCGCTCTGCTCCGCATTCGCCACGCCTCGTAGGCCTCCCGCCCCGTAGGTCCCACGCGTTCCCTCGTGGGGTGTTCCTCCACAAACCCTATGAGGCTCGCGGTGCCCTCGGACAGAGACGCAGGCAACCCCGCCTTGACCTGACGTCCGTTCTCCTTTTGTCCGAAAGACGATAGTGCTCCGGACGGGGCGTCGGTTCGCGGGGGCCGAGGCCGGCCACGGCCCGGACTCGACCGGCGCGCTCGACCGGCGCGACGGAACGGGGACTTCGGGCGCGCCGTCGCGGACCGGGACGGTGATCAACGGACGCGACAGACTGGGACCAGTTGGTATCCATGACGAGTCACGTCGGCAAACCGAGAGGCAGAGCGCATGAGCGAGTCGCACATCTGGGACACCGTCGACGCCTACTTCACCACCCACCTCGCCCCGGACGACGAGGTGACCGAGGCCGCGCTGCGCGACAGCGACGCGGCCGGGCTGCCCGCGGTGAACGTCACGGCGAACCAGGGCAAGCTGCTCCAGCTCCTCGCGGAGATCCAGGGCGCCCGCAACATCCTGGAGATCGGCACCCTCGCCGGCTACAGCACCATCTGGCTGGCCCGGGCGCTCCCGGCCGACGGCCGGCTGGTCTCGCTGGAGTACAGCCCGAAGCACGCGGAGGTCGCCCTCCGCAACATCGCGCGCGCGGGCCTCGACAGACAGGTCGAGGTGCGGGTGGGCGCGGCCCTGGACTCGCTGCCGCTGCTGGCGGACGAGAACCCGCCGCCCTTCGACCTGGTCTTCATCGACGCCGACAAGGTCAACAACGCCCACTACCTGGAGTGGGCGCTGCGGCTCACCCGCACCGGCAGCCTGATCATCGTCGACAACGTCGTACGGGACGGCCGGGTGGTGGACGCGGACAGCGGCGCGGGGGACGTTCGGGGCACCCGTGCCGCCATCGAACTCATCGGGGCGCACCCGAGGTTGAGCGGTACGGCGATCCAGACGGTCGGCGCCAAGGGGTACGACGGCTTCGCGTTGGCGCGCGTGCTGGCGTGACCCCCACCGCCGGGGCGTGCCGGGCGGCGCCCGGCCGTCCCGCCCCGGACCGGCGGGGCATGACGGCCGGGGCACCGGACGTCACGCCTCGTGATAAAAGCCCACGTTGACGCTGCGCGGGCCGGTGCGGTCCACGACGACGATCTCGCCGTTGCCGCCCCGAGGAAGCCGCACGGTCCCGCCGTAGGCGATGGTCTGGGCGTATTCGCCGACCACCAGCCGGACCTCCGAGGACGGGTCCGGCTGGGAGCCGCGCAACCAGCTGACCTGCCAGACCCCCTCGGGGCCGCACAGGAACTCCAGGTGGACGCGGGAGACGAACAGCCACTCCTCGGGAGTGGCGAGGCGGCACACCGACTTGTCCCGGCCCACCCGCAGCACGGCGCCCGGCTCGCTGGGCGCGTCGGCCATGAGCATGCCGGCCGTGACACCCTCTTCCGTCCCGGAGACGGTGGCCATGGTGAGTTCGAGCACATGCGCTCCTCGAGAGATGTCTGCCTGACAGCGTCCGAGCTGTGCGTGCACAGCCGCCGCATACTAAATCGCCCGGCCCCGCCGCGTCCGGCACAATGGACCCATGACCGAGCGAAAGCCACCCGGTGTCCCGTTCGAGTCCTGGGTCGACAAACAGATCCAGGACGCCGAGCGGCGTGGCGAGTTCGAGCAACTTCCGGGTGTCGGCAGGCCGTTGGACCCGGAGCTGGAGAGTTCCTACGACGAACTGTGGTGGATCAGGCGCAAGATGGCGCGCGAGGGGCTCTCGGTCCTGCCTCCCGCGCTGGCCCTGCGCAAGGAGGCGGAGGACGCGCTCGCCGCGGCGTACGCGGCGCCCTCGGAGCGGATCGCCCGGAAGATCATCACGGACGTCAACGTCAAGCTCCGCGACATGATGTTCAAGCCGCCGCCCGGCCCCCCGCTGGGTATGAAGCCGTACGACGTCGAAGAGGTCGTACGGCGGTGGCGGGAGCGCCGGGCGGCGGCTGGGGACAGCTAGAGAGACCTAAAGATGCAGGAGGCGTTCCGTCAGCTCGCGGTAGTCCCGCAGGGCCAGGCGGAGCTGCTCGGTGTCGGCGGTCGTGCCCGCCGCGTTCTTGCCGTCCGAGAGCTGCCAGGAGCCGCGCAGCGTACGGCGGCGGCTGTTCACGGCGTCGGTGAAGCGGGTGGCGAGGTCCTCCAGGACCTGGTCGGCCTCCTCGACCGAGTCGCGGGGCCGGTCCACGAAACCGGCGACCGCGTGCCGCATCCGCGAGGAGAGCTTGTCGCACTCGTCGTGCGGGAGCAGTGGGGAGCCTTCGGCGGCGCCACGGGTGCCGTGAGCCGCGCCGGAGTCCTGGGAGAGGCCGGAGTCCTGGGAGGCGCCGATGCCGCCGCTGTCCTCGACGGCTCCGGCCGACGGGTCACCGGGTGCGGCGGCGGGGCGGGGGTGCGGGTCCCGGCCGCCGGTGACCGGGTCGACGACCGGGTCGGTGGTCGGCGCGGCGGGGCCGGTCGCCGGGCTCTGTGCCGGCGCCCCCGGGCCCTGCCCCTGGCTCTCCCCCAGCGGTACGACACGAGGCCGTTCCTGGTCCTGGTCCCGTTCCTGTGCCGTGCGGCGGAACTCTCCGCCGGATGTCACCTCGGACATGCCTGTTCACCCCTCCTTGGTCTGGTGCCGGTGGACGCCCGGCAGGTGGAACCCGGAGCGGCCCTCGTGGCGCGTGGCGTCCCGACGGTCCTCCGTGGACCGGGCCGTCAGCGCCCGGTGGTGCCCCTCGCCCACCAGGTCGTCGAAGAGGGCGCGGGCCTCGACCATGGCGGTCCGCAGATCCTCCGTGCCGGGGGCCTCCCCGCCCCGTGCGCCGCCGTCCTGGTGGAAGCGGGTGACGTGGTGCACGTGACGGTAACCCTGCACGTGGTGGGCGTGGTGCACGGCGAGCGCGGCGACCTGCTCGTCGTACTGGCTCCCGTCCGGGTAGCCGCGGGCGCCCGCCACGTCGGCGAGTATCCGGTCCGCCTCGGCGACCGCCTCACGGGGGGAGTCGACGAAACGCTCCTGCGCGGCCGCCCAGCGGGCCTCGAACCGCTCGCGCTCCGCGGGCTCCAGCGGCCGCTCCTTCAGCCCGCCGTGCCGCTCCACGAGGGCGCCGAGTTCCCGCTCGGCCGCCTTGACGTCCCCGCCGTGCCGGGCCACGGCCCGGTCGTACTCGGGCCCGAAGCGGCGCTTCAGGCCACGTCCTCCGTGTGACGACCCTCGGGCCCGTGCTGCCAACACGGCCGCGACGGCGATGACGGCCGCCACGATCACGATCAACGCGATGATCACGCCTGTGGACATGGTTGCCTTCCGGTGTGTCGGCCCCACGGGCCGGTTCACAGTTGCGGGTTGCCCGGACAGCGGCGGACAAACGGCCGTCGGCGTCGTATCCTGTGCCCCGCTTATCCGGTTGCGCGCCCCGCAGGGCGCCTGCCGAGAATGACCGGCATGACCTGGATCATCGCCCCGGAACCCGTGCAGTCCCCTGTCGCCGCGGCGCTGTGGCGGGAGTACTACACCGAGGTCAGCGACCGCTGGTATCTGCTGCACGAGGGGCGGCGGACCGATCCCGCCGAGCTGGAGCGGGAGATCGGCGCCCGCACCGGGGCCGACCTGGCTCCGCCGACCGGGCGGCTGCTCGTCGCCTGGTACGGCGGCGAGCCGGCCGGCAGCGCGGGGGTACGGCTGCTGGACGCGTCGACGGCCGAGTTGACGCGGGTGTTCGTGCGGCCGGCGGCGCGCGGCAGAGGCGGCGGACCGCTGCTCGTCCGGGCCGCCGAGGAGGCCGCCCGCGCACTGGGCGCCGGGCGGATGGTCCTCGACACCCGCGGCGACCTCGTCGAGGCCCGCGCCCTGTACGCCCGCCTCGGCTACCGGGAAGGCGCTCCGCACAACGACGACCCCTACGCCGAGCACTGGTTCGCCAAGGCCCTGACCGGCGGGGACCCGACCGCCGCGGCGGGCCTCAGCTGAGCCGGGTCACCGAGCGTTCGTCGTGCGGCTGTTCCCGCTCGGAGCCGCACAGTTCGTCGTTGAGTTCCTTCACCAGCTGGGTCAGGTCGGTGGGACGGTCCGGGCCCCACCAGTCGCCGAGCAGTTCGGCCAGCGACTCCTCGCGGGCCCGCGAGAGGTGTTCGGCGACCTCCCTGCCCTCGTCGGTCGGGACCAGGTCGATGCCCTCGCGCACGGCGAGCCGACGTTCCTCGATCTGCCGGGCGGCCTCCAGGATCACCGGCAGGGGGACGGGCCCGCGCTCGGCGAGCATGGCCGGCTCGACGCTGCCGTACCGTTTCATCCGCAGCAGCATCCAGCTGGTGGCGGGCAGCAGATCGTAGCCGGCCCGGTCGGTGATCGTCCGGTAGATCTCGCGGCGGCCCTCGCGGGTGCCGAGGAGGGACAGGGCCCGGCACACCTCGTCGTACGACGAGCGCTGGACGGGGTTGCTGGCCAGCGTCTCGGTCCCGTCCGGCGCGGTGACCGAGCCGCGCAGCGGGTCCTCCTTCAGGAACCAGGCGAGGAGGAAACCGAGGACGGCGACCGGGGCGGCGTACAGGAAGACGTCCGTGATGGACGAGGCGTAGGCGTGCAGGACCGGTGGGCGCAGTGCGGCGGGCAGGTCGCCGATGACACGCGGGTCGGCTTTCAGCGCGTCGAGGGAGACGGCCGGCGGGAGGTCGACGCCCCGGAAGGCGTCCGCGAGCTTGTCGTCGAGGCGGTGGGTGAAGACCGTGCCGAAGACGGCGACGCCGAAGGAGGCGCCGATGGAGCGGAAGAAGGTCGCGCCGGAGGTGGCGACGCCGAGGTCCTCGTAGGAGACGGCGTTCTGCACGATGAGGACCAGGACCTGCATCACCAGGCCGAGACCCAAACCGAAGACGAAGAAGAACGCGCTCATCACGGCCGTGGAGCTGTGTTCGTCGAGTCGGTGCAGCAGGAGCAGGCCGATGGCCGTCACCGCGGTGCCGGTGACCGGGAACACCTTCCAGCGGCCGGTGCGGCTGACGACCTGCCCGGACGCCGTGGACGCCAGCAGCAGACCGGCCACCATCGGCAGCATGTGCACACCGGACAGGGTCGGCGAGACGCCCTGGACCACCTGGAGGAAGGTCGGCAGATAGGTCATCGCGCCGAACATCGCGAAGCCGACGATGAAGCTGATCACGGCGGACAGCGTGAAGGTGCGGATGCGGAACAGCTTCAGCGGCAGCACGGGTTCGGCGGCCCTGCGTTCCACGCCCAGGAACGCGAAGGCCAGGACCACGCCCAGTACGGCGAGTCCGACGATCTGGGGCGAGCCCCAGCCCCAGGTGGTGCCGCCCAGGGAGGCCACCAGCACCAGGCAGGTGGCGACCGTGGCGATGAGGAGGGTGCCGAGGTAGTCGATGGCGTGCTTCGTCGACTTGCGGGGGATGCGCAGGACGGCCGCGATGACGGCGAGCGCGACGACCCCGATCGGCAGGTTGACGTAGAAGACCCAGCGCCAGCTCAGATGCTCGGTGAACAGACCGCCCAAAAGGGGGCCGAGGACGCTCGTCGCGCCGAAGACCGCGCCGAACAGGCCCTGGTAGCGACCGCGTTCACGCGGCGGGACGATGTCGCCGACGATCGCCATCGACAGCACCATCAGCCCGCCGCCGCCCAGCCCCTGGAGGGCGCGGAAACCGATGAGCTGCGGCATGTTCTGCGCCATCCCGCACAGCGCCGAGCCGATCAGGAAGATCACGATCGCGATCTGGAACAGCCTCTTGCGTCCGTACTGGTCGCCCAGCTTGCCCCACAGCGGAGTCGCGGCGGTCGACGCGAGCAGATACGCCGTGACCACCCAGGAGAGGTGCTCCAGGCCGCCCAGCTCGCTGACGATCGTGGGCAGCGCCGTCGACACGATCGTCTGGTCGAGGGCGGCGAGCAGCATGCCGAGCAGCAGCGCGCCGATCGACACGAGGACGTTCCCGGGCACGTGCTCCTGACGGGGATCCCCCGTCCGGGCCTGCGCGTCCAAGGACATGGATGCCTCCTGAGGCTCGCGTGGACATCTCCATCGTGATCGGTGTGTCCCGTTATGGCCTGTCGAGTCCTGCCGGAACCTCTCGTTCCGGGGGTGGCGGGCAGCCAGTTGTGTGACAGATCTGCATAATCCTTGGAGTTTGGATGGGGAGGGACGAACGGGTGAACGATCCGACCGACCGGCAGGGGCGACCGGGAGAACCGGTGCGTCCGGAGGGGCACGGGCATCCGTGTCCGCAGTGCGGTGCACTCCGGGCGGCGGACAACACCCCGTCGTGCGCCTGCGCGCAGCGCGCGTCCGACGCCCTGCGCGACACCCGCGAGGCGGAGGCGGCAGCGGCGGGGGACTTCGATCCCCTGCGGATACGGCCGTATGTGGAGCTGGGGGGAGGGGCCGGGGGCGGCTCCGGGGCCGGTGGGGCGGGTGCCCGGCAGACGGGTGCCGGTGAGACGGGTGCCGGTGAGGTGACGATGCCCTTGCCGGCGGTCCAGCCGGCGTCTCCCGGCGACGCGGTGCCCGACGCGACCATGACCCTGCGCGCCGTTCCGCCCTCCGGTACGGCGCCGGTGCCGACTCCGCTCGCGCCCGCCGGCTCCGCGCCCAGCGACACCGATCTGCGCCTGTTCGCGGCGGGCGGGAACGCCGGGGGCGGTCCGTACGACGACGGCGAGGCCCCCCGCGGACGGCGGCGCCGCACGCTGCTGATCGCTTCCACCGGCGCCGCCGTCGCGGTGATCGCCGCGGCCGGGTTCGCGATCGGGTTGTTCTCCTACGAGACGCCGAGCCGGGACCAGGCCGCCCCCGAGGAGGTCCGGGCGGCCGTTCCGGACACCTCGACCAGCGCGGCCGCGGCATCGCCGTCCGCGAGCCGTTCCGCGTCCCCGTCGGCGTCCAGCGCCTCGCCGTCGCCCTCCGAGAGCGCGAGCGCGTCACCTTCCGCCACGGAGTCCAGCGCCTCCCCGTCGCCCTCCCGCACCGCCGAGCCGAGCCCGAGCGCCCGGACCACTGAGGCCACGGGGTCGCCGGCACCGGGGAACGGGGTGGAGGGCGGCAGCGGCGAGGTGACCGTCCTGCGCCGTGGCGACCGGGGGCCCGAGGTGACCGAACTCCAGCTGCGACTGCGGCAGTTGTACCTCTACAACGACGAGGCGAACGGAGTGTTCAGCAGTCGGGTCGAGGAGTCCCTCCGCACCTACCAGTGGTCGCGGGGCATCCAGGGGGACGTGCTGGGCGAGTACGGGGAGGCAACCCGAACGAGCCTCGAGCGGGAGACGAAGCAGCCGTAGCGGCACGGTCGGGCTGGGCCGCGCCGCCCCCGCGGCCGGTGCCGCCGTCGCCGGGGCAGCCGCCCTTCCCGAACCCCGCTTCGGCCCTCGAGGGGCCGCCCTCGACCTCTGCCGGAGGGCGGGGCCGGATCGTCCTGACCGGCTCCGCGTCGTCGACCCGCCCCCCACGGCCGAGCCCCTTCACCCCACGTGGATCCGCACCCGGTCCCCCACGACCTCCACCCGCACGCCCGTCAGATCCCCCACCACCACGTCCGGCCGGTGCGCCACCGCCCGCGCCCCGACCCCCACCACCCGCATCCCCGCGGCGCGCCCGGCCGCGATGCCCGCCCCGGAGTCCTCGAAGACGACGCACTCCGCCGGGGCCACTCCCAGATCGGCCGCGCCCTTGAGGAAGCCCTCGGGGTCCGGCTTGCTCGCGCCGACCGATTCCGCGGTGACGCGGACCTCCGGGAGGGGCAGGCCCGCCGCGGCCATGCGGGCCGTCGACAGGGGGGCGTCCGCCGAGGTGACCAGGGCGTGCGGGACGTCCCGCAAGGAGGCGAGGAACTCGGGGGCGCCGGGGACGGGGACGACACCGTCCAGGTCGGCGGTCTCCTCCGCGAGCATCCGGGCGTTGTCGGCGAGGTTCTGCTCCATGGGGCGGTGAGGCAGCAGGACGGCCATCGACGCGTATCCCTGGCGTCCGTGGACGACCTTCATGACCTCGTCGCCGTCCAGCCCGTGCCGCTCGGCCCAGCGCCGCCAGACGCGTTCCACCACGGCGTCTGAGTTCACGAGGGTGCCGTCCATGTCGAGGAGGAGGGCACGGGCGGTCAGGACGGTGGTGGACACGGCGGCCGGCATCGGCGACTCCCAGCGCGGACGGACACGTGCGCAGGCACGCGGGAAACAAGGCGGCCCCGCCCGCCGGTCAGGGAGAACGGACGGGAGCCACTTTGTTTCTCTACGGTACAAAACAGGTGGGCCCTTCCGCCACCCGCCCCGGGAAGGTTCACCTTCCGTTCAGCTCGCGCGCGGGCTCAGCCGGTGACCGCCTCCCACAGGCTCCACACGCCGAGGCCCAGCATCAGCACCGCCGCGATCTGCGTGATCAGCTTCAGCGGCACCCGCTTCATCAGGGCTTTCCCGCCGACGATGCCGAGTCCCGCCACCGACCACAGCGCCAGCACCGCGCCGAGCCCGACGGAGAGCGGGTCGTCGTAGCGGGCGGCGAGGTTGGCCGTCATGATCTGCGTCAGGTCGCCGAACTCGGCGACGAGGATGAGCATGAAGCCCGCCCCGGAGACCTTCCAGAAGGACTGGTTCTCGGGCTTGCGGATCTCGTCCTCGTCCTCGTCCTTCCTCATCAGCAGCACGGCCGCCCCGCCCAGGAACAGCACGCCGGTCAGCGCGTGCACGATCTGCTGCGGCAGCAGGGTCAGCACACTGCCGGCCGCGACGGCGAGCGTGACATGCAGCGCGAAGGCGGCGGCGACGCCGGCGAAGACGTACGAGGCGCGGTAGCGGGTGCCGAGGACGAGGCCGGCGAGGGCGGTCTTGTCCGGCAGTTCGGCGAGGAAGACGACGCCGAAGACGAGCGCCGTCACGGTCAGGCTGATCAAGGGTCCTCAATCGGTCGGGGCCGCCCCGCCGAGGATGCCGCCTACCTTCACGCGGGACGCCTCGGCACGGCAGCACACGTGTGCTCCGTGCCGCACGGCACGGAGGTGCACTGCTTGCCGAAGGTCTCGCTGGCCGACCGCGCGACGGTCCGCCTCCGGGCGCCGGCTCAGACGAGCTGAGCAGTATGTCGACGGTCCGGCGAAGAGCTACTCCCCTTCTGCGCCGTCCATCTTACGCGACCCTCGTACCGGCCCCGGGACGGACCGCGGGGCCGACCCCCGGGACCGAAAGTCCGGTCACACCCCTTGTTGTGTCATGTGCACGTCACTAGTTTCTTACCGCGCGCACACCTCCCCGCAACGCGGCCCCGCGAGCATTCCCTCGCTCGCACCGCAACGCCCCCATCCCTCAAGGGAGTTCGCATGTCGAAGTTCTACGCGCGTCGACGGGTCAGCATACTCGCGGCGCTCACCGGGCTGACAGCCTCCGTCGCCCTCTTCAACTCCCCGAGCGCCTCCGCCGCCCTCCCCACCCCGGTCAGCGCCGCCACCGCCCGCACCTACCTGGCCTCACTCACCGTCGCGACCGAGGACCGCACCGGCTACAACCGCGACCTGTTCCCGCACTGGAGCACCCAGTCCGGCGCCTGCAACACGCGCGAGGTCGTCCTGAAGCGCGACGGCACGAACGTCGTCCAGGACTCCGCCTGCGCCGCCACCAGCGGCAGCTGGTACTCCGTGTACGACGGCGCCACCTGGACCGCCGCCTCCGACCTCGACATCGACCACCTGGTGCCGCTCGCCGAGGCCTGGGACTCCGGCGCCGACAGCTGGACCACCGCCCGCCGCCAGTCCTTCGCCAACGACCTGACCCGCCCGCAGCTCATCGCGGTCACCGACAACGTCAACCAGGCCAAGGGCGACCAGGACCCGGCCACCTGGATGCCCTCGCGCACGGCCTACCGCTGCACCTACGTCCGCGCCTGGGTCCAGGTGAAGTACTACTACGGCCTCTCCGTGGACTCCGCCGAGAAGAGTGCCCTCACCAACCACCTGGCGAGCTGCTGATCCCGATTCCGGGAGGGGAATCTCCCCATTCCCCTCCGTCGTTCCGTACCGTACGGGGCGACGGAGGAGGCGATCACATGGCCGGACTACGGCTGGGACCCCTGCTGAGATACACCGACGGTACGTCCGCGACGGTCTGGATCGAGGCGAGCCGTCCGTGCGCCGCCGAGGTGCGGTGCGCGGACGGTTCCGGCGGCACGGCCCGCACCTTCCAGGTGGCGGGCCACCACTACGCCCTGATCGCGGTCACCGGGCTCACGCCGGGCACGGCCACGCCGTACGAGGTGTTCCTCGACGGCACGCGCGCGTGGCCGCCCGCCGACTCGCGATTCCCGCCCTCGGCCATCCGCACCCCGGCCGAGGACGCGGACGTGCGCGTGGCCTTCGGGTCATGCCGGTGGGCGGCACCCCCGTCCGACGAGCACGACACCGTGGGTCCCGACGCCCTGGACAGCCTGGCCGAGCGGATCGCCGCCGACCCGGAGGGCGAGCGGCCCGACGTCCTGCTGCTGCTCGGCGACCAGGTCTACGCCGACGAGACCTCGGACGAGACCAGGCGGCGTATCGCGGCCCGCCGCGACCTGGCCGAACCGCCGGGCACCGAGGTCGCCGACTACGAGGAGTACACCTGGCTGTACTACGAGTCCTGGCTCGATCCCGAGGTGCGCTGGCTGCTGTCCACCGTGCCCAGCTGCATGATCTTCGACGATCACGACGTCGTGGACGACTGGAACACCTCCGCCGCCTGGGTGGCCGACATGCGGGCCACCGACTGGTGGCGCGACCGGATCCTGGGCGGCCTGATGTCCTACTGGGTGCACCAGCACATCGGCAACCTCTCCCCCGACGCCCTGGCCGCCGACCCCCTCTACGCCGCCGTACGGGAGGCACCCGACGGCACCGACCTCGTGCGCGATTTCGCCTGCCGGGCCGACACCGAACCGGCCTCCGTCCGCTGGAGCTACCGGCGCGACTTCGGACGGGTGCGGCTGCTGATGGTGGACTCACGGGCCGCACGCGTGCTGAAGGAGGACGAACGCTCGATGCTCGACGCCGGGGAGGCGCGCTGGGTCCGCGAGCAGGCCCTGGACGCACCGGGGTCGTACGACCATCTCCTCGTCGGCACCTCGCTGCCCTGGCTGCTGCCGCACCTGGTGCACGACGCGGAGGCGTGGAACGCGGCGCTGTGCCGGGGTGAACGCGGTCCGCGCTGGGCGCGGTTCGGGGAGAAGGTGCGGCGGGCGGCGGACCTGGAGCACTGGGCGGCGTTCCCGGAGTCCTTCGCCGCGCTCACCCGGCTGCTGGCCGAGGTGGGGACGGGACCGCAGGCACCGGCCAGCGTGCTCGTGCTGTCGGGGGACGTGCACCACGCGTACGTGGCCGAGCCGCGCTGGCCCGGCGACGCTCCCGACGCGCGGGTGCTGCAACTCACCTGCTCCCCGGTCCACAACTCCATCCCCCTGTCGATGCGCGTGGGTTTCCGCTTCGGGTGGAGCGCCCTCGCCCGCGCCCTGGGGCGCCGCTTCCGGCGGCACGGGCGCTCGCCGCGGCCGCCCGTGGACTGGCGCAAGACCGGCGGCCCCTGGTTCGGCAACCAGCTGATGACGCTGACGCTGCGCGGACGTTCGGCCCGGCTGCGACTGGAACAGGCCCGCGAGGGCCGGGGGCTCTCCCTGGTGGAGGAGTCCGATTTGACCTCTGGCTGACGAGGGTCGGGGGCGAACCGAGGACGGTGGGAGCGCCGGGAACGACGTCGGCCCCGGGACGAGACGAGGTCGGCAAGACGCGGGGGCGGGCCGACGCGAGGGCGGGCCGACGCGCCGTCCGCCTCCGCTCGGCCCGTGTGAACCGCACGGGTCCGAATGCGTCCCGTGGGCGGTCCGTCCCGTCCCGCCCCACCCGCCCGGCGGTCTCCCGCTCGTCCTCGGCGGAGACGTAACGGTCCGCATCCGACGGATCCCCGGACGGGACCTGGTGGGCGCGCTCCCCGACGCTCCGGGTCCGACGGCCGTATGACCACGTCCGAGGGCTGTGTGACCAGGTCCGACGGCTGTGTGACCGCGTCCGACGGCTGCGTGACCGCCTGCATCGAGGCCCGTCCGGCGGCGCGGGACCTGCGGCGTACCGCCGACGCACCGCTCGCCCGCCCGCCGGAGACCGGGCAGCGCCGGCCGCACAGGGTGGACGGTCGCGAGACGGGAGGGTTGGACGCGATCAACGGACGCGATCACTGATAGACCATCAGAAATGCCGCCAGGAAAGGCGGTTCGATCGAGGCCTGTCCGTGGAGGGCGAGCACTGGGGTGACAGCCACCGGGGGCCGCCCAGGGGTGAATTCGGTCATGCTTTCGGACGCGGACCCGGCGGCCGGAGCCGCCGTACGTGCGACGGCGTCGGAAATCGAACGGGAAGCGGTTTCCCAGCCATGGCCAAATGTTGAACTTGCAAGCATTCATTAGGTACGCCTAACGTGGGTCGCTCGTTCGGTACCGCCGTCCCCACCCGGCTCGCCCGCCCCAGGGCTCGCCGTACGTCCGACACCGAAGGAGTACCCCCCACATGTCCGCTCGTCTCGACAGCGCACAGCCGTACGCGATCGGCCTGTTCCGCATCGTCGTCGGGCTGCTGTTCGCCTGCCACGGCGCCGCCTCCCTCTTCGGCGTCCTCGGCGGAGCGGCCGGCAGCGACGGCGGCACCATCGACGCCGGCACCTGGCCCGGCTGGTACGCGGCCGTGATCCAGCTGGTCTGCGGCAGCCTGGTGCTGCTCGGCCTCGGCACCCGCGCCGCCGCCTTCCTCGCCTCGGGCTCGATGGCGTACGCGTACTTCGACGTCCACCAGCCGTCCGCCCTGTGGCCGATCCAGAACGGCGGCGAGGCCTCCGCGATGTTCTGCTGGGCCTTCCTGCTGCTGGTCTTCACCGGCTCCGGGGCGCTCGGCGTGGACCGGTTGTTCGCCCGGCGTACGACTTCGGAGCGGAAGCAGGCCGCGGAGCAGGCCCCCGTCGCGGCCTGAGTCGGCGCGCGGACCCCGGCGCCCTCTCCACAGCCGCTGGGAGGGCGCCTCGCCTGCCGCGGGCCCGCCCCGTGTGAACACGCGGTGTGAACACGCCGTGTTGAACGCATGAGCCCCTCGTGAACCTCCTGTCCCACCACGGGCGTACGCTGTATGGCTGTCATTGGCCGCACCTGCCGCTCCCCCGCGACACAGCGGCGCGGTTCGGTCGCACGGGGGAGACGACGGGGAGTTTCGCGGTGTTCGAGAGTGTGGGGGCGTTGATCGGCGCCCCTTGGATCTACGCGTTGGTGGCCCTGTCGGTCCTCCTCGACGTGTTCCTGCCGCTGCTGCCCAGCGGCTTCCTGGTCATCACGGCGGCGACCGCCGCGGCCGCGGGATCGGGGGCGGCGACCGGACGGCTGCCGCACGAGGTGCCCGACATCCTCGCGCTGATCCTCTGCGCGGCGACCGCCTCCGTCCTGGGCGATCTGGCGGCCTACCGCCTCGCCCGGCACGGCGGGGCGCGGCTGGACCGCGCGATCTCCCGTTCCCGGCGGCTGACCACCGCTCAGGAACGTCTCGGCGGGGCCCTCGCGGAAGGCGGCGGCGCGCTCGTCGTGCTGGCCCGGTTCGCGCCGGCCGGCCGGTCGGTCGTCTCGCTCATCGCGGGCGCCGCGCAGCGCCGCGTCCGCGACTTCCTGCCGTGGTCCGCCCTCGCCGGCCTCTCCTGGGCCGCGTACAGCGTCGCCCTCGGCTACTTCGGCGCGCACTGGCTCGGCGCGACCTGGCTGGCCACGGGGGTGTCCTTCTTCGCCCTGTTCGCCGCGGGCGCGGGAGCGGCGTACCTGATGCGCCGCCGGCCGGCGTAGCCGGTCACCAACCCTGAACGGGCCTCGTCCGCAGGCCCCCGGAGGGGCACCGCGGGCGGGCTGCGGACACACCTGCCCAGCGCATGGGCACCGCTTGCTCCGCGGCATCCGTGCAGCCGCCCGGCTCGCGGCCACCTCCCGCCGCCTGGCGCACCCTGCCGCGTGGGGCGGCACGGTGGGCGTCGGGGGAGGCACTCCGCGAGCGCCCGGTCGCGCGGACTGCCATTACGACAGCCGCCCCGCACGGTCGCCACCCGGCCCGGCGCGGATCCGCAGGACCACCCCCCGCCCCGCACGACCACCCGTACGACCACCCCCGCCCCGCGCGGCCGACCCGCACGACAGCCCTGGGCCCGACCCGGCGCGGCCGACGCGTGCGGTCACCCCCCGCCCGGCGCGGCCGACCGCGCGGCCCCGCGTACCTCCAGCCCTTCCAGCAGCTCGGCCGTGGCCGCGGCCACGGCGTCCACAGCCCGCTCGAACACCTCCCGGTTGTGCGCGGCAGGTGCCCGGAACCCGGACACCTTCCGCACGTACTGGAGGGCGGCGGCCCGGATCTCGTCCTCCGTGGCCTCCTCGGCCAGGACGGGCGGGCGAAGTGTCTTGATGCTCCGGCACATGCCCCCAGTCTCACCCCACCCACCCCGATCCGTCGCCCCTTCCCTCATCCCCCGCCCCCTGCCATGATCACCTCCGAGGCGGCCACCGCACCCTGGGGCCGACCGACGAGAGGAACAGCGGCACCATGGCGAACAAACTCACTCTGGCGATCCTCGGGCCGGGCGGCATCGGCGGTCTCCTCGCGGGCCTGCTGTCCCGCGCCGGCCACCACGTGACGTGCCTGTCCGGCGAGGACACGGCCACCCACCTGCGCACCCACGGCATGCAGGTCCGCAGCGCGCGGTTCGGCGACTTCACCGTCCCCGTCGCGGCCGGCACCGAACTGCGCACCCCCGTCGACGCCGTGCTGATCACCGTCAAGCACACCGCCCTCGACGCGGCGCTGACCCGTCTGCCCACCACAGCCCTCGGCGACGCGCTGCTCGTGCCCTTCCTCAACGGCGTCGAGCACCCGGCGTCCCTGCGCGCCCGGTACGGCCCGGCAGCCGTCGCCCCGGCCGTCATCCGGGTGGAGTCCACGCGGGTCGCCGCGGGGGTGATCGAGCACGCCAGCCCCTTCGCGGAGGTCGACCTCACCGGTGACCAGGTGCCCCGTCCCCGCCTCGACGCCCTCGCGAGGGCGCTGACGCAGGCCGGCCCGACGACCCGGGTCCTGCCGGACGAGACGACCGCGCTGTGGGCGAAGATGGCGTTCCTCGCCCCGTTCGCGCTCCTCACGACCCGCCACGGGCTCCCCCTCGGCGAGGTCAGGACGCGCCACCGCGAGGACCTGGCGGCCCTGGTCGCGGAGACGGCCGCGGTGAGCCGCGCCTGCGGCGTCCCCGCCGACCCGACGGCGGCACTCGCCCGCTACGACGCCTTCCCGCCGGCCACCAGGTCGTCCATGCAGCGTGACGCGGAGGCCGGCCGGCCGCTGGAACTGGACGCGATCGGCGGTGCGTTGCTGCGCGCGGCGGAGCGGCACGGGGTACCGGTGCCGGTGGCGACGCGCCTGGTACGGGAGTTGCGGGAAGCGGGCTACTGACTCAGGTCGACGTACCAGTCGTTGGACTTGATCCAGTGCCCCTTCGGATACTCGAAGTCGTACTGGCCGAGCAGGGTGAACCCGGCTCTGCGGCACACCCCGTTGGACGCGGGGTGATGCACGCTCGGGAAGGCGTGCAGGGTCCGGTGACCGCCGGTCTCCCGCACGGCCTTCCGGACGACCTCGGTGACCGCGCGGGCCGCCCCCGCGGCCAGCCCCCGCCCCTGGAACTCGGGCAGCACCCCCCACCCCGTCTCCCACACCGGCCCGCCCTGCCAGGACCGCTCCCAGTAGCCGATCGACCCGACGGTCGCCCCGCTCTCCGCCAGCACGACCCGGTACATCCGGCCCGCGTCCAGCTCCAGATACCGCCGGTGCCGGTCGGCGAGCTTCTCGGCCGGCTCCGGCCCGCCCAGGTGATCGGTCATCGCCGGGCTGTTGTTGCGCTCCAGCAGCCAGAAGTCGCCCTCCCCCCAGGGCACCAACCGCACCTGCCCCACGCCGGTCTCCGCAGCCTTGACGTCCATGCGGCCACCGTAGGACAAGGGACTGACAGCACCCCTTCCTTCATTCGAACGAATGAACCCCCTTCGGAAACTCGCGACTCAAATTCGAACAGGCGTACCATTGCCGCGTGGCTAAGACCTATGACTTTCCCAGCGACCTGCGCGCCGGTCAGGAGGAGCTGCATCAGGTCCGGGCCGAGCTGTCGGCCCTGCTGAAGCGGCTGCCCTGGTCGGTCGAGCCGCTGGACGGCTTCAGTGACGACAGCGGCTGGCGCAAGGTGGAGCGCCCCGCCTCCCCCGGGTGGACGGACGACGAGCAGGCCGAGGTGGAGAAGCTCCGTCGGCGCGAACACGAGCTGGCCGTGTTCGTGTCCGGTCACCGCTTCTGGGCGGAGGTCGCCGCCGCCGACCGCGTGGAGGCCCGTATGCGCCTCAAGCACGCCCACGAGGCGCCACCCGGCGAGTAGAGGCCGGGCCGGGGCGCCGACGCCGTCCCTGACATGCGAGAGGGTCCCCGGGACTTCCCGGGGACCCTCTCGCACTGCCTGGTGGGCGCGGACGGTTTCGAACCGCCGACATCCTGCTTGTAAGGCAGGCGCTCTACCCCTGAGCTACGCACCCAGGACGAGTCGACAGCCTACATTGCCCGAGGCCGTGCCCGGCAAACGGTGTCCGGGGAGCGGGCGGCGACCGGGGGTTAACCCCACCCCGGATCCGGGAGTGCGCCGGATCGTCCGGCGGACCGTGGCTGCCTAACGTCGCACGTATCGAGAACAGTGGCATCCACGCGGGCCGGGGGTCCGTCGCAGGGGGAGATTCGTCATGGCCCGTTTCAGCGTCCACGTCCGTACGGTGCTCGTCGCAGGGGCCGTCGTGGCGCTCGCCGCCACCGGGACCGCGTGCTCCTCCGCGGGCGACGACGAGCATCCCGACCACCGGTCGTTCGCCCTGACGAGAGCCACTCTCACCGTGGACTCCGACGACTCGGCACTCGAGATCGTCGCGTCGGACGAGTACCGCGAGGGCACGATCCGAGTCACCCGCTGGTTCGACGGCTCGGTCCTGGTGGGCGACGGACCGGAGGTCACCTGGACGATGAAGGACGACCGGCTGGTGCTGCGGACGTACTGCTCGGGCGTGGTCGCCGACTGCTCGGCCAAGCACCGCGTCGAGGTGCCGCGCGGCGTCGCCGTGAAGGTCGAGGAGGACGACGGCAGCGTCCGCGCACGGGGCTTCCGGGACGCCCTGAGCATCCGCACGGCCGACGGTTCGGTGCGCGTCACCGACTCCAGCGGGCCGCTGGACCTGCGCTCCGACGACGGTTCGGTGCGGGCGCAGGTCTCCTCGCGCCGGATCAGCGCGCACACGCGCGACGGCTCGGTCCACCTCGGCCTGGAGGCCGTACCGGACCGGGTGGAGTCCGTCAGCGACGACGGGTCGGTGACGGTCGAGCTGCCGCGGGCCACCTACAAGGTGACGACCCGCACCGGAAACGGGTCGGTCGACGTGTCCGTGCCCCGCGACGACTCCAGCGAACACGTCGTGTCCGCGCGCAGCGGCGACGGGAAAGTCACCGTGCGGAACGCGAACTAACCGGCCCGTGTGTTCGTCATTAACCGGTGGGAGAATGACTCCGGGCAGGGCGGATCACAGCACGGGAGAGGGATGTGACGGCGACACCAGCGCAGCCGTACTCGCCGTTGGTGCCGCGCGCGCGTCTGCGGGCGATCGGGGACACCCTCGCGCTCGCCGCCCTTCCCCTCGCCGCCCTCCTCCTGCTGCCCGGCGCGTTCGCCGGCGGAGGCACCCGCCGCTGGTTCGGCGGACGGGCGGAGAGCCAGCGGGCCGAGGCACAGGCCGCGAAGGACGCCGCGGCGGCCGCGTTCTACGAACTGGACACCGCCCAGCGGGATCTGCGGATCTCGATCGAGACGATCACGGCGGTCGACGCCTCGCCGGCCGCCCGGCGCGCGGTCGCCGACTTCGAGGCCATCGGGCGGCGCATCGACGAGGCCAGCCACCAGTACATCCAGGCCGTCGACGCCCACGACCTGGACCGGGACGACCTCGAGGCCTCCGCCGCCACGCAGGCGCGCGGCGAGCTGACACGCGCGAAGGACGAACTGGTCCGCGTCAAGGCCGAGCTGGACCGCTTCACGGACGGGCTCGGCCCGCTGCTCGGCAAGGCGGAGACCCAGCTGGCCCGGCTGGCGCCCGCCGTGGAGCGGGCCCGCCAGAGCCTGCTGGCGGCGTCGAACGCGCTGGACGCGGTCCGGGAGACGGGGCTGAAGGCGGACGACCTCGCCGCCCGGCTGGCCGCGCTCGCGCCCGAGCTGACCAAGCTCAACCAGGGCGCCGGGCAGCACGGCGTGCCGGGAACCCTGGAGCGGGCCGAGCGGGTCTCCCGCGAGGCGCAGGCGGTCCGGGCGGAAGCCGAGCGGCTGCCGGAGAAGGCCGCCGAGATCGACCACCGGCTGGTGTCCCTGCGCACCCGCGCCCAGGCGCTGACGACTCGATCGGGACAGGTCGAGCCGGTCCTGAGCGAGCTGCGGCGGCGTTTCACGGCGGCCTGCTGGCAGGACCTCCAGCACGTCCCCGGCCAGTCCGTGGAGCACGTACGGCAGGCGGAGGCGAAGCTCGCCGAGGCGCAGACCGCGCGGGACACCCAGCGCTGGCCGGACGCCACCGCGCTGCTGTCGACGGCGCGGGCCCTGCTGAACTCCACGGACGAGGCCGTCTCGGCCGCCGGCGACCGGCTGGCCAGACTGAACGCCGTACAGAAGGACCCGCGGCAGGAGATCGAACGGACCCGCTTCGCGATCCGGGACGCGCAGCGGCTGGCGATGGCCGGACGCAACACCCCCGACCCGCGGGACGCCGGGCCGCTGGACAAGGCGGTGGCCCGGCTGGAGCGGGCGATCGCCACGCTGGAGGGCCGCCACCCGGACTACTGGCACTTCCTCACCGAGACGGAGGCCGTCCGGCACACGGTGTCGGGTGTGGTGAGCCGCATCCGCGAGGACCGCGGCGCCGGGCACTGAGCCCGCCCGCGCCCGCCCGCGGTCGCTGCGTTGCCCCCGGCGCGCGTCGGGCGGATATTGGAGGTGCGTACGGCTCGGCTCGGACAGCGCTTCCAAGGGAGGCGAGGATGGCCACCCACATCATGCACTCGGGGACTCGGCGGCGGATCAGGCTGGACGACCACCTGCCCGTCGATCACCGTCTGAACAGGGTCTACCGGATCGGCGCCGGCCTGATGGGCCTCGGGCTGCTGATCTTCGGGATCTTCGGCATCATCGACCGGATCGGCTTCTTCGACACCGGCGGCGACACCGTCTGGGGCCTGAACACCAACGGCGCGCTCAGCTGGCTGTCGGTCGCCGTCGGCCTGCTGCTCCTCGTCGGCATGGTGATCGGCGGGAACTTCGCCTCCACGCTGAACATGACCCTCGGTGTGCTGTTCGTGGCCAGCGGCTTCCTGAACATGGGCCTGCTGGAGACGGACTACAACTTCCTGGCGTTCAAGATCCAGAACTGCATGCTCAGCTTCGTGATCGGCATCCTGCTGCTGGTGTTCGGGATGTACGGCAGGGTCGGATCGGCCCTGCCGCACGACAACCCGTACTGGCGGGCCCGTCACCCCGAACTCGCGGAGGAACGGGACCACCAGCGAGAGCTGCGGGAGCGGTTCCCGGCGGAACGCGCGGGGACCTCCCCCGAGAAGTCCCGGCCGGGTCAGGGCCCGCCGGGGCCCTGACCGGCTCCCGGCCCGTCAGGTGCGGTAGGCGTAGTACGCGGCGTTCGGGTACGACGCGATGATGCTCGCCACCGACCTGCTGTAGGTGTTGGTGGAGTGGTACGTCACGTACGGCACGCCCCGGCTGCGGGACGTGACGATCATGGTGTGGTCCTTGGAGCCGTTCTTGTCGAAGTCGACCTGGAGGACATCGCCGACGTCCAGCTGGTAGACGTTGGCGAGGCTGGTGGTGCGCTTGGAGTTCTGGGCGAACCAGGACCACTCGTTGACGCCGACGAAGGAGTCGGACTGGATGTCGGCGTTGCCGAACCACCTGGTGTAGTCGTACACGTAGCCGGGGACGTGCTTCCAGCCGCCCGCCTTCAGGGCCTGGCTGACGAAGTTGGTGCAGTCGCCGCCCGCGCCGTGCCCGTTGAAGTTCGGGTAGGCGGGGTTGTAGGAGGACCAGTACTGCTTGGCGTACGCGGCCATGGCCTTGTAGTCGAGGCCGCTGGCGGTGAAGTTCTTCGCCTTCGCCGGTCCGGGGTACGAGGTCGACGCCTTGGGGGCCGACGGCGTGGTGCTGGTGGTGGTGGCCACCATGGGCGCGACGGACGGCTTGGCCGTCTGGTTCACCGCGAGGCCCTCGTCGGTGTCGCGGATGCCGGTCAGCTGCCAGTCGCCGTGGCGGTCGGCGGTGAACGTCAGCTCGTGGTGGGCCTGGAACCCGGTGGCCTTCGGCTCGTCGCCGCGGACCTTCTCGTAGGTCAGGGTCGTGGTCTCGGTGACCGCGACCTTGGCCTTGCGGCCCTTCACGTTCGTGGCGTCCAGGGTGACGGTGGTGCTGCCCTTGCTGTACTTCTCGCCGAGCTGGGCGAGTCGCTCCTTGCGCTGGCCCAGCGAGGACAGGGTGGCGTCCTCGGTCCGGTTCTGCTTCGACGACAGCTTCACGTCACCGGAGAAGCCGTCGGTCAACGGCTTCCCGCGGTTGTCCTGCTTGCCGTCGACCAGGGCTTCGGTGCGGTCGGTGAACACCGCGTCGGCAAGGCGCTGGAAGGTGGCCTTGGTGCCGGCGTCCACCTTGGGGTCGTCGACGACCGCCGCGCCGGCGCTCCAGTTGGGCAGCAGGGCCACTCCTGCGACGACGGAGGTGGCGGCAGCCCCGAGTATCGCGGCGCGACGCCGCGTACGGCTCAATTTCCTTGACTTCACTGATGTTTCCCCTCTTGCCCCGGCGGCTGGATGCCGGGGTAGCGCATCTTTGCATGCCGCGCGTGCCCCAGGGGAGGAGGGGCGGCCCTACGGGCCCCGGAGTTACCGGACCGTCACTGCACAACCCATCCCGTGTCGACCGGTCACTGAACGACGGCCGACCAGTCCGGCGACTGAGCCGGGTCCAGGGTGCGCAGCCGCTCCAGCGTGGCGGGCTTCTGTACGTCCATCCAGTCCGCCAGCTCCTTGAAGGACACGCACTTGACGTCCTTCTTCACACACACGGTCTTGATGACCTCGTCGACGGCCTTCATGTAGATGCCGCCGTTCCACTCCTCGAAGTGGTTGCCGATGAACAGCGGGGCCCGGCTGCCGAAGTACACGCGGTTGAATCCGGACATGTAGGCGTCGACGGTCTCCTGCTGCCACTGCGGGTACTTGGCCGGGTCGCCCTCGGTCTCGCCCTCCGACTGGTTGTAGAGGAAGTTGAAGTCCATGGACAGGCCCTGGTACTTGCCGCCCTCGTACGGGAGCATCTGGAGCGGGAAGTCCCAGATGCCGTTCTTCTTCGTGGGCCAGATCTGGAAGTCGCCGGCCGAGCTGGCGTCGTAGCGCCAGCCGTAGCTCTTGGCGGCCTTCAGCAGGTTGGCCTGGCCCTCCAGGCAGGGGGCTCGGCCGCCGACGACCGCCTTCTTGAAGTCGAAGGGCAGCGGGTCCATGTCGGTGTAGCCGGTGTTCGTCTTCCACTTCTCGCCGAAGGCGAAGAACTGGTCGATCTCGCTCTTCCACTCCTCGACGCTCCAGTCGCCGCCGCCCTTGGCGCCGCAGAAGTGGCCGTTGAAGTGGGTGCCGATCTCGTTGCCCTCCTCCCAGGCCTTGCCGAGGTCCTCCAGCGTGGTGCGGACGTGCTCGTCGGTGGGGAAGCTGATCGCCGCCGACCCCTTGGGGTGCTGCGGCGGGCTGTAGAGGTCGGCCTTGCTCTTGGGCAGCAGGTAGATGCCCGTGAGGAAGAAGGTCATGTGCGCGTTGTACTCCCGCGCCATCTCCCGGTAGTGGGAGAACAGCCCGTCGTCGCCGGCCAGGGCGCCGTCCCAGGAGAAGACGACGAACTGGGGCGGTTTCTCACCCGGCTTGAGCGGTACGGGCTTGAGGCCGCCCTTCTGCGGGCCGGTGTACGAGGTGGAGCCGTCCCCGAGGACCTTGGTCTTGCCGTCCCACTCCGGCTCCTCACCCGCCGACGCCGCCGCCTTGCCGTCCTTGCCCGCGGAGGCGGTGGGCGCGGTGTTGTCCGTGCGGCTCAGCACCAGATAGCCCGCCACCAGCGAGGCGACGACGAGGAAGGCCGCCAGGGTCAGGAAACCCGGATGGGCGGCGGCGGGGCGGTTCGTTGCCCGGGCCTTGCGGCGGCGGCCCGACGGTGGCGTCATGTGCGGCTCATTCTCGAGGGGTTCGGGGACTGCGGTGCGGCCTGGGGTCAGCCGAGCGGGCTCATGGCTCTGGACCAGATGCCGTAGGGGACGCTGTCGTCCCCGGTGCCGTCGATGCCCTTCAGAGGCAGCGGTTCGAGACTCTCCGCCAGGTCGATGCGGTAGAGGACGACCGCCGTGGAGACGGCCTTGTCCGTGCCGACGTACCAGGCGGCCTTGTCGTCCTGGGTGGTCCCGGCCTTCCCCGCCACCCGGGCGCCCTCGGGTGCCGCGCCGGGGTGGGCGGTGCGGAAGGCGTCGGTGAGCGCGGAGGTGACCTCCGCGGCGGTGTCGGCGCCGATCGCGCGCGTCGGCCTGGGAAGGGCCAGCGGGACCTTGGTGCCGTTGTGGGTGATCTGCCGCACGGAGTACGGCTCGGTGTGCTTGCCTTCCGCGGCGAAGGTGGAGTATCCGCTGGCCATGCGGATGGCGCTGGGCGTGGAGCTGCCCTGTGACAGCGCGGGCACCTGTGCCCCGAGGCTGGAGGGGAGCAGTCCGGCCGCCTCGGCGGTGGAGCGCACCTTGTCCAGGCCGGTGTCCATGCCGAGCTGCATGAACGGCGTGTTCACCGACCTGGCGAGCGCCTGGTGCAGGGAGATCTTTCCGTAGGACTTGTCGTCGTCGTTGCTGGCGGCGACCTTCTTGCCGCTGCGGTCCCAGTAAGGCCCTTCGGGCGTGGTCACCGGCACGTCGTCGTCGCCGTCGTAGACGGACTCCCCGGTGACCGGTGTCGCCTCGCCGTCCCGCGTCTTGTGGACGCCGTGCTCCAGGCCGGCCGCGTAGACGAACGGCATGAAGGCGGAGCCGGCCGGGACGGTGGTGGCGTTGGACTCGTTGTAGCCCTGCGTACGGTGGTCGGGGCCGCCGTAGACGGCGAGGATGCGTCCGTCGGCGGCCACCGAGGCGGCGCCGTAGTGGGCGTTCTTCGCGTTCTTCGGGTCGTCCTTCAGGGCCTTGTCGCGGGCCTTGGTGACGGCGTCGGTGAGCTGGGCCTCACGGTCCTTCTCGAAGGTCGTGTAGATCTGGTAGCCGCCCAGGTCGAAGTCCTTCTCGTCGATCTTCGCGGCCTTCTTGGCGTACTGGGAGGCGAGTTCCACCAGGTAGTCGCTCTGCTCACCGGTGTCGTACAACGGATTGCTTTTGAGCGGCTCGGGGAGCTTCGTGTACGTGGCCCGCTCGGCCTTGGACAGTTTGCCGATGGCCACCATCCGGTCCAGGGTCCACGTCCAGCGTTCCACGGCGCGGGCGCGGTTGGCGCTGCTCAGCGTGGGGTCGTACAGCCCGGCGCCCTTGAGGAGGGCGGCGAGGAAGGCGGCCTCGCTGGCGTTCAGCTCGCTGACGTCCTTGCCGTAGTAGGCCTGGGCGGCGCGCTGGATGCCGTAGGTGCCGCGGCCGAACCAGCTGGTGTTGAGGTAGCCCTCCAGGATGTCGTCCTTGCTCATCTGGTTGTCGAGCTTGAGGGCGATCATCGCTTCGGTGAACTTGCGCCGGACCGTCTGGCTCTGGTTCAGGTAGACGTTCTTGACGTACTGCTGGGTGATCGTGGAGCCGCCCTGGGTGTCGCCCTGGCCGAGGGTGCGGAACAGGGCGCGGCTGATGCCCTTGAGCGAGATGCCGGGGTCGCTGTAGAAGCTCTCGTTCTCGGCGGCGAGGACCGCCCAGCGGACGTCCTCGGGGATGTCCTTCAGCGGCATCGCCTGCCGCTGGACCCAGCCGGTGCGGGCCATGGGCGTCCCGTCGGCCCAGAAGTACACGTTGTCCTGTTGGGTGGCGTAGCTGTTGAGGTTGTCCGGGACGTCGGTGGCGGCGTAGGCGACGGCCAGGAAGAGGGTGCTCAGGCCGAGGGAGGCGAGGAAGCCTCCGAGCGACTGCCGCCAGGAGGGTACCCAGCGGCGCCAGCCGGTCCGGCCCGGCCGCGGGTACTGCGGGCGCATGCGGCGTGCGTACGGGGCGAGGAAGGCCGTGAGGCGCGCGACGTACGGGGCGAGCAGGGCGACGAGGGGTGCCAGGCGGCGGCCGACGGCGGCGGTGAGCCGGGAGCGCAGAGGGGGGCGGGGGGCTTTCCTGCCCTTCCGCCGGTCTCCGGCTACGGAGGATTCACCGGACTTGTCCGACGTATGGGATATTTCCGGTTCATCCCTACTGCCGGGTATGCCCTCCGGTGGCACCCGCAGCTGCATGGTCTCGTCCGCCTTGAAAGAAGCGGGAACCTTCAGCTGCATGGTGGCGTCGGCCGGCTCCTGGGGCTCCTCCCCCTGCCCCACCTGAGTCACGATGTCTCCCTCCGCACTCGGTATTGCTCGCGTAGGCAGACGTACAGACGTACGAGGGTCTGACATGGTTGCCGCCGCAGCGGCAGCAAACCCTGAATCCCCCAACCTCGCGGTTCATCGCGGCGCCCTCAAATTACCAGCGCCCTTCGCAAGTTCTCCACATAAGAAATTGACAGAAGCGAACACCATCGAAACAGGGGGCACCGCTTCCCCCCATAGAGGGATTAATCTGTCCGCATGCCTCGCTACGAGTACCGCTGCCGGACCTGCGGCGACACCTTCGAACTCAGCCGTCCCATGGCGGAGTCCGCCGCGCCCGCCGACTGCCCCGCCGGTCACGACGACACGGTCAAGCTTCTGTCAACAGTAGCGGTGGGCGGCACGGTCTCCGCCCCCGCACCCAGGGCGGGCGGCGGGGGCGGCTGCTGCGGCGGCGGCTGCTGCGGCTGACGCCTACCTGTCGCGCACGCCCTTCAGGAACTCCCGCAGGATCCGCTCCCCCGCCAGCACACCACGCTCGGGCAGCGCCGTGACCTGCGGTGCCGTCCAGGCCGCGTCGGCCAGCTCACCGTGACCGGGGCGCCAGCCCCGGTCCGACACCAGCAGCAGATCGGCGTCGAGCAGGGAGTCACCGGCCGCCAGCGTCAGCTCGGCGCCGGTGCGCCGGGCCACCTCGCGCACGGCCGCGCTCTTGGTCAGCGGCTTCGGCACGGCGTAGATCTTGCGGCCCTGGAGCGACACCGTCCAGCCGCGGTTCTCCGCCCAGACCGCCAGCTCCTTCACCCACTCCTCGGGCAGCAGCTCGCGCTCCACCACCAGATAGGCGAACAGTTCCTCGGCGATGCGCTCCTTGCGCAGCCAGAGCGGGTCGGCGAAGGCCGCGAGGTGCGCCTGCACCTCCGCGAGCGGCGCGCACTCGTCGGCCAGCCGCGCGGTCACCACGGCCTGCCACTCCGGGTCGGACACCCCGTCCACCAGCAGATGCCCGCCGTTCGCGCAGATCGCGTACTTCGGCGGCGGACCCGGCAGATTGATGCGCTGGTACTGCTTGCGGGTCCGGGTCGTCGTCGGCACGAACACCGCCGCGTCCCCGAGATCCGTCAGCAGCTGCGCCGCCGTCTCCGTCAGGTACGACAGCGGACGGCTCTCGTGCACCTCCACGCACAGCAGCCGGGGCGCCCGCGCGTCCGGCATGGTCAGCGCGAGGGCCGCCGCGGAGTAGATGAGCGTGCGGTCGAGGTCGCTCGCCACGAGCACCGGCATCAGGAGGTCACCGCCTTGCCGTCGGCGCCGGTCGCGCCGCGCGTGTACCGCGGGTGGATCAGTCCCACGCAGGTGTACGGCAGGTCGCCGACCTCCTCCACCGGTACCCCTCGCTGCCCGGCGAGCAGCCGGACGTGGTCCAGGTCGGCGCCCGCCCCGGCCCGCGCCAGGATCTTCCACGGCACCCGCCGCAGCAGCACCCGAGTGGTCTCGCCGACGCCCGGCTTGACCAGGTTCACGTCGTGGATGCCGTACTGCTCGCTGATGCGCTCCACCGCCGCCCAGCCCTCCCAGGTCGGCGCCCGGTCGGCGGCCAGCAGCTCCTTCACCGCCGCGTCCACGGCGTCCGCGACCTCGGGGAAGCGGGCCGAGACGGCGTCCAGGAAGGCACCGGAGACGTCCGCGCCGGCCAGCTCGCGGTAGAACTTCGCCCCGTGGAAGTCGTCCGGCCCGACCAGGTCGGCGCGCAGCACGGTCCGCGATATCAGGCCCGACACGGTGGAGTTGAGGCAGGCGGAGGGAATCAGGAAGTCCTCCCGTGTGCCGTACGTCCGCACGCAGGAACCCGGGTCAGCGAGCACCGCGATCTCCGGGTCGAAGCCGGCCGCACCGCCGGCCGCCTCGAACTCCTCCACCGCCGCGACCAGTTCGCGGCTGATCGCGCCCTTGCCGGTCCAGCCGTCGACGAAGACGACGTCCGCCGGGTCGTGGTGCTCGGCCAGCCAGCGCAGCGCGTTGGCGTCGATGCCCCGGCCCCGGACGATCGACACCGCGTAGTGCGGCAGCTCCAGGCCGTGCCGGTGCTGGGCCCAGCGGCGCATCAGCACCCCGATCGGGGTGCCGGCGCGGGCCAGGGAGACGAGCACCGGCCGCGGGGACCGCTCGGCGATCACCAGTTCCGTCACCGCGCCGACCGCCTGCGCCAGCCGCGCCGCGTTCGTCTCCAGCGCCGCGTGGAACAGCTCCTGGTACTGCTCGCTGGGCTGGAACTCCACCGGCAGCGACTCCGCGTAGTGGGCGCCGCCGCTCTGGATGGCCTCCTCGCGCTCCTCGGTCGGCGCCTCCAGCGTCACCTCCGAGAGGTCCTGGAGCAGCCAGCCGACCTCTTCGGGCGCGTACGAGGAGAAGGCGGGACCACGGAGGGGGTCGGGCAGCATGGCGGGCCTTTCGGGTACGTACAGCGGCTCGGGGACGTACGAGGGCACGACCGCGAGGACGACGTGCGGGGTGTGCGCGGCGAGCCGGTCCAGGAGGCCGCCGGGGGCGTGCAGCGCGGGGGTGTCGGCGGCGGAGTCGACCACGACGGCCACAGCGTCGAAGCCCGCACCCGCGACGTTGTAGGCGTAGCGCTCGCCGGGGCCGTCGGCCGGATCGTCGTGGGCGGGGAAGACGATCCGGCTGCGTATCGCGTAGCCCGGGTCGTCGACCGCGAGCACGGGTGAGCGGGTGGTGGTGGAGAAACGCACCTCGGCGGCCGCGACCCGCTCCAGCTCACGGGCCAGCCGCAGCGGCGCGTACATCAGCTCCTCGAAGCCGAGGACGTGCACACGCTCTGCCTCCGCCGGCAGGGCATCGGCAAGCCGCGCCGCCATCGCGGGCAGGGCACCTTCCAGCCGGACGCGGTGCCGGGGGGTGAAGCCGTGGCGGCCGCCGTCGGGGAGGCCACGGGGCCAGCGGAGGTCGACGCGAGTGACGCCCGGCCGGGTGAGGTCGTCGTCCGGGCGCGGGCCGGTGGGGGCGGCCGACCGTGCCTCGGCGGCGGAGCCGCGGGAGTCACCGCAAGGCGCCTCCTGGGGGTCCGGTTCGTATCTCGCCACCAGCTCCCGGCCCTTCTCCAGCACCCCCTCGGGGAGCCGGACCGTGCCCGAGGCCGCCGTCACGAGGTCCACCCTGGCGTCGATCTCGCGGGCGAAGGCCTCCAGGCGCCGCGCGTCGGCGGGGGATCGCATGTCGACCAGGGCGACGACGACGTAGCGGCGGCGCGGGTAGCGCTCGTGCAGCTCACGGATGGTGTTGAGGACGGTGTTGCCGGTGGAGAACTCGTCGTCGACGAGGACCAGCGGGCCGTCCCCGACCAGCAGCGCCGGGTCCTCCGGCAGCAGCAGGTGGGAGGTGGCGTGGGAGTGCGACTCCTCGAAACCGCCCGCCGGGACGACGCCGGGGACGGGGCGCCGGGTGGAGTGCAGGTAGGGCGCCGAACCGACGCCGTCGGCGACGGAGTGGCCGAGGCCGGTGGCCGTCTCCGCGTACCCGAGGACGACGGCCTCGGCGGCCTCCTCACCGAGCAGCTCGCCCACCCGGCGGCCCAGGGCGAAGCCGTGGCCGTAGACCACGGACGGCGACTGCGGCACGTGCTTGCCCAGCACGTGGGAGACGAGCAGGTGGGCCCGCTTGGGGTTGCGGCGCAGGGCCAGCCCGAGCAGGTCGGTCAGCGCGTCGTCGCCCACGAGCTGGACGCCGAGCCGCTCGGCGACCCAGCTCCCGGACCAGACCCCGTTGTTCACTGCGTTGTTCATGCGTCCCTATGTCGTGAGGAGGGTGGTGCGGTGGTTCAGCCGGGGATGCCCGCGGCGAGCAGGTCGACGAAGCTGACGTCCTCGCGCGCGACGCCGAAGACCTCGGCGCGCACCATGGTCCGCTCGGCCCAGGCCCGGTGCGGCTTCACCTCGTTCATCTTGTTCGTGTACGCCGACCTCATCACGCCCCCGCCGCCGCGCTCCGGCCGCAGAATGTCCGCCGCGTCGCTGTACTCCTCGTGGCTGACCACGGACAGGGCGTGCACGGCCGGTACGTGCGAGGGGTGGATGCAGGTCTTGCCGAGCAGGCCGTTGGCGTGGTCGAGGGAGATCTCGCGCAGCAGTCCGTCCATCGCGTGTTCGATCAGTTTCTCACGCAGCTCGACGGCCTGTCCCTCCAGGAAGGGGCTGTGCCGCAGCATCGGCTTGAACATGCGCTCGGGGACCCGGAAGTACTCCCAGACGGGCCCGGTCACCGTGAACCCGGTGCCGTCGGCCCGCCCCAGCATGTTCACCACGTCGGCGATCACGGAGGCGACGATCTGGACGTCGTAGGCGGTCATGTCGGGTGCCCGGCGCAGACCGTACGACGAGCAGAAGTCGGTGACACCGAGGCGCAGGGCGAGGACGCGGCTGCGGTACTTCTCGACGGCGCGGGCGATGCCCTCCAGGGCGTCCACCCGTGACTCGCGGTACATCAGCTCGGGCGTCTCCAGGACGGGCATGCCGAACAGCCGTCGCCCGCCGGCCAGCTCGGCGTCGGCCAAGGCCTCCAGGAAGGGGATGCCGCGCTCCTCGGTGAACTTCGGGAAGACGAACCCGCTGAGCAGCCGCACGGCCGGGCCCAGGCGCCGGACCAGGTCCGGGATCTGCTCGGGGGTGCGGATGCGGATGAACAGCAGCGGCGGCTCCAGGTCGGGACGGGCGGCCAGGTCGGTGAACTGGCGGACGAGGTTCTCCTCCCCCTGCTCCACGTCCTCGTCGCCGATGGAATCCTCCAGGCACAGAACCATGGACACCACCCCACGCCCGGTCTGCTTCAGGATGTCCTCCGCCAGCCGGGGCCGGGTGGCGGGGCTGTAGAGCGTGGCCCCGAGGGCGGCGGACAGTGTCCGGGCCGGCGAGTCCGCGTCGAACGCACACGGCTCCCGGTGGAACAGGCGCTGCCGAACCTCAGGGGCGAGGTGCCCGAAATGACGCATATATCTCCCCCATGGTGCAAGTCGAGCGGGTGAATTCGGCAAAGAGGTGGCCGGTAATAGTACGTAGAGACCCGTGTCACGGGTTCCCACCGGTCATGAACTTCAGGTAACGCAGAGCGACACGATCCCGGCACGGTCCGTCGACGTCACCCACGGGACCGTCCGGACCGCCCGTTGCCGTGTACCCGCATTGTCGTGAGCAGAACCGAGAGGGCAGGATGAGCGCATGACGCACGCGATGCTGAAGGGGTCGAACGTCCCGCTGAAGGTCACCACGGTGCGGGCCGTGCTGCGCTGGTCACCCGGGCAGGGGGTCCCGGACGTCGACGCCTCCGCGCTGCTCCTCGGCCCCGAGGGTCGTGTGCGATCCGACGAGGACTTCGTCTTCTACAACCAGCCCCGGCACCCCTCCGGGAAGGTCTGGCGGCTCGGCAAGAAGCGGAGCGCCGAGGGCCTCACCGACACCATCCAGACAGATCTGGCCGGTGTCGAGGCCGACGTCAGCCAGATCCTCCTGGTCGCTTCGGCGGACGGCGTCACCTTCGACCGCGTGCGCGCCCTCAGCATCCTGCTGTACGACGCGGCGGCCGCCGAGGGCGAGCCGTTGGCCACCTTCGACATCCGTCCGGAGACCGGCGAGGAAACCGCGCTGATCTGCGGCGAACTGTACCGCCGCGGACAGGGCTGGAAGTTCCGGGCGCTCGGCGAGGGCTACTCCAACGGCCTCAAGGGCCTCGCCACGGACTTCGGCATCTCCGTCGACGAGTCGGAGGAGGCCGCCGCCGGCGCCGACCCCGGCTCCACGCCCAGCCTCTCCCAGCCGCTGCCGCCGGAGGAACCCACGACGGCCGTCCCGCGGCAGCCCGCGGCCTACGGCTATCCGGCGTCCCTGCCGACGTACGGCTACGGGTATCCGGACGCCCAGCCGGCCGGGGCGGCGGCCCCCGCCGGCGAGTTCCGCATGCCGCCGCAGGGACCGCAGTTCATCGGACGGTGAGGGCGGCGAGGGCGCTGCCAGAGCCGGGGCCACGGCCGGGGCCGCGGGAAGTCAGCGCTCCGCCTTGGTCTTGTAGCCCCGCCCCCACTGCAACCCCCACCCGTACAACCGGTCCAGTTCGGCCTGGAAGCCGTACACGAATTTCACCTCGCGCCGGACGAGCAGCTCCCCCTTCACGTTCTCGATCATCACCACCGCGCACGAGCGGGCCTGGGGGTGCCGCTCGTCGAGTCCCACCTCGATGCGCGGTCCGTTGCTGGGGTAGAGCGTGACGATCGCGTGCGTGCGGTCGAAGGCCGGCGTCTGATCGTAGATGTAGACGAACACCAGCAGCCGCTTGATGGCGTCGCGCTGGTCCAGGTTGACGTAGAGCGTCTCGCCGGACGCCGACCCGAACCGGTCGTCACCGCTCAACTTCACGTACGGCGCCGCGTTGATCTCGCCGAGCAGGCCGCCCAGCGGCTGGACGACCCCCTTCGTCCCGTCGGCCAGCTCGTACAGGCAGCCCAGGTCGAGGTCGACGTTGACCATGCTCTGGCTGTGTCCTATGACCTCCGGCGGGCGCAGCGCCTTGAGGGGGTGGCGCAGCAGGCTCTGCCGCGAGGAGCCGCCGAAGTCGGAGGTGCGCATCCGCCAGGTCAGGTTGACGCGCAGGTGCCCGGTGGCGGCGGCCTGCTTGGTGAGCGAGACCTGGCTGTGCCGTTTGGTCAGCTCTATCGCGTTGCTCGCCGCACTGCCCGAGTCGAAGTCGGCGGCCCTGCCTGGCCGGAGTCCGTCGAAGAAGCCCATTACCGCCCCCAAGTCCTACGCCCGAAAAACGCCTGACCGCACAGTCCCCCGGAAACGACCGGCGGGGCGGCCGTGGAGGAATCGTCCTCGACGGCCGCCCCGCTCAGAGCGTTCCTCATCCGGAAGCTGATCACACTCCGGACGAGACCTCGGTCTTCTCGTCCGAGCCCGCGTCGCCCTCTGCCGCCGCCAGCGCCCGGTTGCGGCGCACGGAGGACCAGAAGGACCAGGCGATCAGGACGACACCGACCATGCCGGTGATGACCTCGTGGATCTCGTACTGGATGGTGACGAGCAGGATCACCGCGAGGGCGCCGATCGCGTAGTGCGCGCCGTGCTCCAGGTAGACGTAGTCGTCGAGGGTGCCCTGGCGGACCAGGTAGACGGTGAGCGACCGGACGTACATGGCGCCGATGCCGAGGCCGAGGGCCATCAGCACGATGTCGTTGGTGACGGCGAAGGCGCCGATCACACCGTCGAAGGAGAAGGACGCGTCCAGGACCTCGAGGTAGAGGAACATGAAGAAGGCCGCCTGGCCGGCCAGGAGGACCGGGGACTTCTTCTTGCCGGTGCGCCGGGCCTCTTCCTCCTGCTCGTGCTCGCGTTCCTCCTCTTCCTCGAGTTTGCCCTCGAAGTAGCCGGAGAGGCCGCCGACCACCATGTACGTGATCAGGCCCCCGATGCCGGAGAGCAGGACGGTCTCGGCCTTGTCCGCGTGCCCGGCGTGCAGGTGGGCGTGGGTGGCGACGGTCAGGGAGCTGATCAGCAGGACGATCAGCGCGATGCAGACCGACAGCATGTCGACCTTGCCCAGCTTGGCCAACGGGCGTTCCAGCCAGCCGAGCCACTTGATGTCCCGGTCCTCGAAGATGAAGTCCAGGAAGATCATCAGCAGGAACATGCCACCGAAGGCCGCGATCGCGGGGTGCGCGTCGGTGACCAGTTCCTGGTAGCGGTCCTTGTCGGTGAGGGCGAGGTCGACGGCCTCGACCGGCCCGAGCTGGGCACTGATCGCGACGATCACGACGGGGAAGACCAGCCGCATGCCGAAGACGGCGATCAGAATGCCGACCGTCAGGAAGATGCGCTGCCAGAAGGCGTTCATCTTCTTCAGGATTCCGGCGTTGACGACTGCGTTGTCGAAGGACAGCGAGATCTCGAGGATGGACAGGATCGCCACGATACCGAAAGCGGTCCACCCCCCGTAGAGCACCGCTGCGACGAGGCCGAGCGCGGTGACCGCGAACGACCACCCGAAGGTTTTCAGAACCACTGGCTACCCAATCCTGTCTCTGGGCCCCGGTCCCCCCAAGCGAAGCCTGGGGGAGGGTTTCCCCCGCGCTGTACGCGGCTTTACGAAACGTTGACTCCGAAGTCTAGAGCGATGCCCCGTAGACCTGACGCGTACCCCTGACCCACCGCACGGAACTTCCACTCGCCCTGGTAGCGGTACAGCTCGCCGAAGATCATGGCCGTTTCGGTGGAGGCGTCCTCGCTGAGGTCGTACCGCGCGAGTTCCTGGCCGTCGGCCTGGTTGACGACCCGGATGAACGCGTTGCTGACCTGTCCGAAGGTCTGGCCGCGCTCGTCGGCCATGTGGATGGAGACGGGGAAGACGATCTTGTCGCACTGGGCGGGCACCGTGCCGAGGTCGACGATGATCGACTCGTCGTCGCCGTCGCCCTCACCGGTGATGTTGTCCCCGGTGTGCTCGACCGAGCCGTCGGGGCTCGTGAGCTGGTTGTAGAAGACGAACCACTCGTCACCCATGACCCGTCCGCCGGTGCACAGCAGTGCGCTGGCGTCCAGGTCGAAGGGGGCTCCGGTGGTGGAGCGCGCGTCCCAGCCGAGACCGACCATCACCTGAGTGAGGTTCGGCGCGACCTTGGAAAGGGAGACGTTGCCTCCCTTGGCGAGCGTGACGCCCATGTGCTGGTCCTCCCCTAGGCCGTGCTTCTTCGGTTCCTGCACGTCCGGCGCCGCCCGTGAACGGTGCGGCGCCGGACGATGCCGTCATGTCATGGACGACGGCGTCTCACAGGGGTCGGCTCAGACGTTGACCCCGAAGTCCTGCGCGATGCCGCGCAGGCCCGAGGCGTAGCCCTGGCCGATGGCGCGGAACTTCCACTCCGCGCCGTGCCGGTACAGCTCGCCGAAGACCATGGCGGTCTCCGTCGAGGCGTCCTCGCTGAGGTCGTACCGGGCGATCTCCGCCTCGCCGGCCTGGTTCACGACGCGGATGAACGCGTTGCGCACCTGGCCGAAGGACTGCTGGCGGTTCTCGGCGTCGTAGATCGAGACCGGGAAGACGATCTTCTCGACGTCGGCCGGTACGGCCGCGAGGTCGACCTTGATCTGCTCGTCGTCGCCCTCGCCCTCACCGGTGATGTTGTCGCCGGTGTGCTCGACGGAGCCGTCGGAGCTCTTGAGGTTGTTGAAGAAGACGAAGTTGGCGTCGCTGGCGACCTTGCCCGAGCTGTTCAGCAGCAGCGCGCTGGCGTCCAGGTCGAAGTCGGTGCCGGTCGTGGTGCGCACGTCCCACCCCAGACCGACGATGACCGCGGTCAGGCCCGGGGCCTCCTTGGTCAGCGAAACGTTGCCGCCCTTGCTGAGGCTGACTCCCACGAGTCCTCCATTGGTGTCCGGGGGCGGGGAGCCCCGTCGTGCGTCGGATATCGGATCAACGATTCGATCCTAGTGAGGGGTTCCCGCCCCCCGCAGGCCGTGGAGCCGAAGAATCACCGGATGTCGGCCACGGCCCGGCATCGCAAAGGGCTCGGCCGGGAACGGCCGGGATCACAGCGCGTCGAGTGCCGAGACGTACTCACCGAGGTCGCGGGCGTCCGGCAGCGCGTTGACGACGGTCCAGCGCACGACGCCCTCCTTGTCGATGACGAAGGTGCCGCGCACCGCGCACCCCTTGTCCTCGGCGAAGACGTCGTAGGCGCGGGAGACCTCACCGTGCGGCCAGAAGTCGCTCAGCAGCGGGTAGTCCAGGCCTTCCTGCTCGGCGAAGACCCGAAGGGTGTGGATGGAGTCGTTGGAGACGGCGAGCACCTGGGTGTCGCGGTCGGAGAACTTCGGCAGGTTGTCACGCACCTCGCACAGTTCGCCGGTGCACACACCGGTGAAGGCGAAGGGGTAGAAGAGCAGGACGACGTTCTTGCTGCCGCGGAAGTCGGACAGCCTCACGGTGCGGCCGTGGTTGTCCTTCAGCTCGAAGTCGGGGGCCTTGTCGCCGACCTTGATCGCCATCGTCGTGGAACCCTTTCCTGGGGCTTCGCCGGAGCCGGTTGCGGCATTCGGGTGAGAGCATCCCCGGAACGCCGGGAACCACCCTACGCAGCGGCCACGACGCACCTGTGGACGGGCCGATGCGGGATCGGCCCGTCCACGGGCGTCGAGAGGGGTTTTTCGCGGTTCTCCGCTACCTCGACGAGGTCGCTACGGGAACGAGGTCACTTCTTGGACTTGGCGGCCTTGGGCGTCACCAGCCGGCTGCCACTCCAGTCCTTGCCCACGCTGACGCTCTTGCTGGCCGACAGACCCGCCGTCGTCGCGGCTTCAGAGATGTCACTCGGTTCCACGTACCCCGTCCGGCCGGTCTTCGGCGTCAGGAGGAGGATCGAGCCGCCTTCTTCGATGTACGTGGTGGCGTCCACCAGCGCATCCGTCAGGTCGCCGTCATCGTCGCGGAACCAGAGCACCACGGCGTCGGCAACGTCGTCGTAGTCCTCGTCCACCAGGTCGCTGCCGATGACTTCCTCGATGGACTCGCGGAGCTCCTGATCGACGTCGTCGTCGTAGCCGATCTCCTGGACCACCTGCTCGGGCTGGAACCCCAGCCTGACGGCAGGGCTCGTCCGCTCCTCCGCGTGGTCCGCGGTCGCGCTCACGGGTTGCCTCCTGATCATGTTTCGGAAATAACTCAGCCACGCGCGTGCGCGAAGCATTGGCCGTAGTCCACACGGGCGGGGCGGATCGCGCAAGTACCCGGCGGTTCGGACCGCCGAAACGGTGACGATCCTGGCGGTGTCGCCGCAACTCCAGGCACGCGATCCGGACGGAAGGTGACGTGCACCACACCTATCTGCCCCGTTTGCGTATTTGAGAACCCTCCAAGGGTACGAGACTCGAACGGGTGCCGGTTACCTCGGGGTAGAGATGACGTTTTCGGCCCCTAGGTACACGATGGGGGCGGTGCAAGTACTGGAGAACGAACGGGGGACATCGTCCCCATGCACAGCCCCCCGCCCACACAGCCCCACACAGCCCCTCTGACAGGTAAGGACCAGCGTGGCTTCCGGATCCGATCGCAACCCGATCATCATTGGCGGCCTTCCGAGTCAGGTTCCTGACTTCGATCCCGAGGAAACCCGGGAGTGGCTCGACTCCCTCGACGCCGCCGTCGACGAGCGAGGCCGGGAGCGGGCCCGCTACCTCATGCTGCGCCTGATCGAGCGGGCCCGCGAGAAGCGCGTGGCCGTGCCCGAGATGCGCAGCACGGACTACGTCAACACCATTCCCACGCGCGCCGAGCCGTTCTTCCCGGGCAACGAGGAGATCGAGCGGAAGATCCTCAACGCGACCCGCTGGAACGCGGCCGTGATGGTCTCGCGCGCGCAGCGGCCGGGCATCGGCGTCGGCGGCCACATCGCCACCTTCGCCTCCTCGGCGTCGCTGTACGACGTGGGCTTCAACCACTTCTTCCGCGGCAAGGACGAGGGCGACGGCGGCGACCAGGTCTTCTTCCAGGGCCACGCCTCGCCCGGCATCTACGCCCGCGCCTTCATGCTCGACCGGC
Organism: Streptomyces sp. NPDC033216; assembly: GCF_055577115.1. Lineage (NCBI taxonomy): Bacteria > Bacillati > Actinomycetota > Actinomycetes > Kitasatosporales > Streptomycetaceae > Streptomyces > Streptomyces sp. NPDC033216. The sequence continues at coordinate 229,429 of NZ_JBVIQK010000001.1, forward strand.
TGAGCGAGCAGAACCTCGACGCGTTCCGCCAGGAGAAGTCCAAGGCGCCGTACGGCCTGTCCTCGTACCCGCACCCGCGGTTGATGCCTGACTTCTGGGAGTTCCCGACCGTGTCGATGGGCCTCGGGCCGATCGGCGCGATCTACCAGGCGCGGATGAACCGCTACATGCACGCGCGCGGGATCGCCGACACGTCGAAGTCGCACGTGTGGGCCTTCCTCGGCGACGGCGAGATGGACGAGCCGGAGTCGCTCGGGCAGCTGACCATCGCCGCGCGCGAGGGCCTGGACAACCTGACCTTCGTGGTCAACTGCAACCTCCAGCGCCTCGACGGCCCGGTGCGCGGCAACGGCAAGGTCATCCAGGAGCTGGAGTCGGTCTTCCGGGGTGCCGGCTGGAACGTGATCAAGCTGATCTGGGACCGCACCTGGGACCCGCTGCTCGCCCAGGACCGCGACGGCATCCTCGTCAACAAGATGAACACCACCCCGGACGGCCAGTTCCAGACCTACGCCACGGAGTCCGGCGCGTACATCCGCGACCACTTCTTCGGCGACGACCACCGCCTGCGCGCGATGGTCGAGGGCATGACCGACGACCAGATCCTGCACCTGGGCCGTGGCGGTCACGACCACCGGAAGATCTACGCGGCGTTCAAGGCGGCCGTGGAGCACACCGGCCAGCCCACGGTCATCCTGGCGAAGACGGTCAAGGGCTGGACCCTCGGACCCAACTTCGAGGGCCGCAACGCCACGCACCAGATGAAGAAGCTGACGGTCGACGATCTCAAGGGCTTCCGCGACCGGCTGCACCTGCCCATCTCCGACAAGGAGCTGGAGAGCGGCGCGCCGCCGTACTACCACCCGGGGCGCGACTCCGAGGAGATCCAGTACATGCACGACCGGCGTAAGGGGCTCGGCGGGTACGTCCCGACCCGCGTCGTGCGCGCCCAGCCGCTGCGACTGCCCGACGACAAGACGTACGCGACGGTGAAGAAGGGCTCCGGCCAGCAGTCCATCGCCACGACCATGGCCTTCGTGCGGCTCCTCAAGGACCTCATGCGGGACAAGGAGATCGGCAAGCGGTTCGTACTGATCGCGCCGGACGAGTACCGCACCTTCGGCATGGACTCGTTCTTCCCGAGCGCGAAGATCTACAACCCGCTCGGCCAGCAGTACGAGTCGGTCGACCGGGAGCTGCTGCTCGCGTACAAGGAGTCCCCGACCGGGCAGATGCTGCACGACGGCATCTCCGAGGCGGGCTGCACGGCCTCGCTGATCGCGGCAGGTTCGGCGTACGCCACGCACGGCGAGCCGCTCATCCCGGTGTACGTCTTCTACTCGATGTTCGGTTTCCAGCGCACCGGCGACCAGTTCTGGCAGATGGCGGACCAGTTGGCGCGCGGTTTCGTGCTGGGTGCGACTGCCGGACGTACGACGCTGACCGGTGAGGGACTCCAGCACGCCGACGGCCACTCGCAGCTGCTCGCCTCGACGAACCCGGGTTGTGTGGCGTACGACCCGGCGTTCGGCTTCGAGATCGCGCACATCGTCAAGGACGGTCTGCGCCGGATGTACGGCCCGGACAGCGAGGACGTCTTCTACTACCTCACCGTCTACAACGAGCCGATCCAGCACCCTGCCGAGCCCGAGAACGTGGACGTGGAGGGCATCCTCAAGGGCGTGTACCGCTTCAGTGAGGGCACCTCCGGGGCGATCCCGGCGCAGATCCTCGCCTCCGGTGTGGCCGTCCCCTGGGCCGTGGAGGCGCAGCGGATCCTGGCCGAGGAGTGGAACGTGCGCGCCGACGTCTGGTCGGCGACCTCCTGGAACGAGCTGCGGCGCGAGGCGGTCGACGTCGAGCGGCACAACCTGCTGCATCCGGAGGAGGAGCAGCGCGTGCCGTACGTGACGCGCAAGCTCAGCGGGGCCGAGGGGCCGTTCGTGGCCGTCTCCGACTGGATGCGGTCGGTGCCGGACCAGATCGCGCGCTGGGTGCCGGGGCCGTACCAGTCGCTGGGCGCGGACGGCTTCGGCTTCGCGGACACCCGTGGGGCCGCGCGCCGCTTCTTCCACATCGACGCGCAGTCGGTGGTCCTGGCGGTGCTGACCGAGCTGGCCAAGGAGGGCAAGGTCGACCGGTCCTCGCTGAAGCAGGCCATCGACCGCTACCAGTTGCTGGACGTGGCGTCGGCCGATCCGGGGGCGGCGGGCGGCGACGCGTAGCGGCCGTCCCGGACCGGGTCGCTGAGGGGCGGCGGGGCCTGTCGGCTCCGCCGCCCCCTGTGCGTTCCCTACGATGCGGGCATGGAGCAACAATCGGCGCGGGACCGGTGGGAGCGGCGGACGCAGCGGCCGCTGCTGGCGCTGGCCCTGGTGTTCGCCGTCGCCTACGCCGTGCCCATCGTGCACACCTCGGCCCGACCGTCGCTGACGTCCGCGTGCGCCTGGGTCGAATGGGGGGTGTGGGCGGCGTTCGCCGTGGACTACGCGGTGCGGCTGGTGCTGGCCGAGCGGCGGCGGGAGTTCGTGCGCGCGCAGTGGCTCGACCTGTGCGCGGTGCTGCTGCCGCTGATCCAGCCGCTCAGGCTGCTGCGGCTCGTGTCGACCCTGCTGCTGGTGGGGCAGCGGGCCCGGATGGCATCGCAGGTCCGGCTGACGACGTATGTCGCGGGCTCGGTGCTGGGGCTGCTGGTCTTCGGCTCGCTCGCGGTGCTGTCCGTAGAGCGGGAGTCACCGCAGGGGAACATCCGGTCGCTGGATGACGCGCTGTGGTGGTCGTTCACGACGATGACGACCGTGGGGTACGGCGATCACGCGCCGACCACGGGGCTCGGGAGGCTGATCGCGGTCGGGCTGATGCTGTCCGGGATCGCGCTGCTGGGTGTCGTCACCGCGAACATCGCCGCGTGGTTCATCGAGCGGTTCGAGAAGGACGACGTGGAGGAACGCGAGCAGACGGAGGCGATCCGCACCCTCACGGCCGAGGTCAGCGCTCTGCGCGCGGAGGTGGCGGCCCTGCGGGCCCACCCCGTCGTCAGGCAAGCCCCGCCGGGCCCTGGGACTCCGCCCCCGGATCCCCGGCCCATGCCCACCCGCAACCCGACCCGGTGAGCTGAGAAGCGCGGTCCGGGGACGCGGTCCCCGGGGCAGGGGCGAGAAGGGGTGGCGGGGACGAGAACGCGCCCCGCCGGAGCCCCCGTCTCACAGCAGCCCGTTCCCGGCCATCCCCGTCCCGGTCAGCCACACCAGGGCGAGCAGTGTGTCGATCGCGCCGAGGACGACGGCGACCAGGGCCGGCACCGGGCGGGGTCCCGCCCAGCTGCGGCCCATGGCCAACCAGCCGCAGACGATCGCCGCGGGACCGAGGACGATCCCCAGCGCGAAGAAGCCGGCGACCGCGCAGACCAGGCCGACAATGCCGAGCGTCGCGTTGTCCGGCCCGCTCCGTGACCACGTCCGGCCACGTGAACGGGGGTGCCCGCGCGTTCCATGTCCAAAGCCCGCCATCGTCAACTCCCTTGTGCCTGGGACTGTTTCGATGGTTCGGGTACCCGCCTCACACCGGTTATGCGGCAACGGGCGAGGGCCGTCGGCGCGCTGTCCCCCTCCGGCAGCGCGCCGCAGCCCCGGCCGCCCTCCCATCCGGAGGGCTTGACCCACTGTGACCTGCGGCGCGTACCGGACGCGAGAAACCTTTAGCGTTCTCACCCTGATAGGGGAATTCCGCTGAAGATCCGTCAGAGTCGAAACCCGTTCAGCGAGCCGAAACCGCGTCGGAGAGCGAAGCCGCGTCCGGCTCGGAGCGGCCTCGGAGCCGGGTCCCGTCAGAGGTGACCGACCCCGGCGCCCGCCTCGGCGTTCTCCCCGCGCTTGGTGAGCAGCGCGACGAACACGGCGACGGCCGCGACCCCGGCCGCGACGAGCGAGGCGAGACTCATCCCGGAGATGAAGGTGTCGTGGGCGACGTCGGTGATCTTCGCGGCGATCTCCGCGGGCGTGCCCTCGGCCACCGGCGCCACACCGACCTGGACGGCCTCGGAGGCCTGGCCCAGTTGGGTGGGGGTGAGTTCGGGCAGGCCGGCGCCCTTCCAGTTGCCGGGCAGGTCGCTGTCGACCTTGGAGGCCATCACGGCACCGAGGACGGCCGTACCGAGACTGCCGCCGATCTGCATGGCGGCCTGCTGGAGACCGCCGGCGACTCCGGACAGCTCCATGGGGGCGTTGCCGACGATGACCTCGGTGGCGCCGACCATGACGGGGGCGAGGCCGAGGCCGAGCAGGGCGAACCAGACGGACATCGCCAGGCTGCCGGTGTCCGTCTTCAGGGTGGACATGCCGAACATGGCGATCGCCACGCAGAGCATGCCGCCGGCCAGCGGGACGCGCGGACCGACCTTGGTGATCATCGCGCCCGCCAGCGGGGAGCCGACGATCATCATCCCGGTGAGTGGAAGCAGATGCAGGCCGGCGTCGACCGGGCCCATACCGTGCACGTTCTGGAGGTAGAACGTCACGAAGAAGAGGCCGCCCATGAAGGCGATGGCCATCAAAACCATCAGGACGACACCTGCGGACAGCGGCAACGAGCGGAACAGGCCCAGCGGCACGAGCGGTTCCGCGACGAAGTTCTCCCAGGCGGCGAAGCACGCGAAGAGCAGCACGGAGCCACCGACGAACGCCCAGGTCCTGCCGTCGCCCCAGCCCCATTCGGGAGCCTTGATGAGGGCCCAGACCAGGCAGAACATCGCGCCGGAGAGCAGCGCGATGCCCAGGATGTCGAAGGAGCGCGGGGCCTTCTCGGCGCGGTGGTCGAGCAGCATCACCACACCGAGGGCGACGGCGAGGACGCCGACCGGCACGTTGATGAAGAACACGGACTGCCAGTTGACGTGCTCGACGAGGACGCCGCCCAGGATCGGGCCACCGGCGGTGGAGGCACCGATGACCATGCCCCAGATGCCGATGGCCATGTTGAGCTTCTCGGCCGGGAACGTCGCCCGCAGCAGGCCGAGCGCGGCCGGCATGAGCAGTGCGCCGAACAGACCCTGGAGGACGCGGAAGGTGACGACGAACGCGATGCTGTCGGACAGGCCGATCGCGCCGGAGGCGGCGGCGAAGCCGACGACACCTATCAGGAAGGTCTGGCGGTGGCCGAATCGGTCACCGAGCTTGCCCGCGGTGATCAGGCAGACCGCGAGGGCGAGGAAGTACGCGTTGGTGATCCACTGCACCTCGGCGAAGGTGGCGCCGAGGTCCTTGGCGATGGCCGGGTTGGCGATGGCCACGATCGTGCCGTCGAGGGCCACCATCATGACCCCGACGGCGACGGTGATGAGCGTGAACCACGGATGGCCGCGCAGCCCCTTGGCCGGTGGCTGGTCCGACGGGTTCGAGGGCGACTTGTCCGCCGGTCCCGTCGTGTCGATGGTGGTCTGACTAGTCATGTGTTCGAGGCTAGTGACAGCCGCTGACAGTTGACAAACTGATTCACAAGTCGGCAACTGACATGTCACCGCCCTTGCCCGGGCGGACGGACGGCAGAAGGAGAGGTCGCCATGGAGACCACCACGCCGCGGCCGGGGCTGCGGGAGATGAAGAAGCGCCGCACCCGTGACGAGTTGCTGCGGGCGGCCGTCCACCTGTTCACCTCGCAGGGGTACGAGCGGACGACCGTCGACGAGATCGCGGAGGCCGTGGGCGTCTCGCAGCGCACCTTCTTCCGCTATTTCGCCGGCAAGGAGGAGGCCGCGCTCGCCCTGGAGGGCATCACGGTGGCGCGCTTCGTCGAAGGGGTACGGGCCCGACCGGCCCACGAGGCGCCGATGGAGGCGCTGCGGCAGGCGGTCCTGGAGGGCTGGAGTTCCCTCAGCGAGGCCATCGAGTCGATCGCGTCCGTCGAGCTGTATCTGCGCATGTACCGGGTGATCGAGTCGACCCCGGTCCTGCTCGCCGCACATCTGCGGCGCTCGGCCGAGACCGAGGAGGCGATCGCGCGAGTGCTCGCCCACCGCGAGGGGCTGGGCGTGGACGACCCGCGGCCACGGCTGGCGGTGGCCGTCTTCGGCGCGGTGATGCGGGTGACGGAACGGCAATGGAGCACGGGCGGGGACTTCGGCCTGGAGGAGATGCGCGAGCTGGCGTCCCGGTACCTGGATCAGGTGGGACCGGCCCTGCTGGGCAGCTGGCGGACCGGGACGTGACGCACGGCGTGGTCGCGTCGGCCATGGACGATGCAGGCCCCGAAAGGCCCCCGAGGCCTTCTCGTCCGCCGAAACCGTGATCCCTGTCACTCCTGCGACCCGAGACCTTCTCGTTCTCCTAGTGTGTCCTCCCAGTGACTTCCTTCGACACCTCCCCGCAACTGACGGCATGGCGCGCACTGCTCGCACTGGCCGTGGTGTTCGTGATGCTGACGACCACCGGCTGGACCGCCGTCCACCGGCACGAGGGGACCACCGCGCTCAAGGCCTCGCTCACCGCATGGGAGCGCGGCCGGGTCGCCGGACGCCGGCTGCCCGACCCGCAGGCGGCCCCGGCCCGGCTCGCACGGTTCTTCACCTCGCTCACCGCGGCCCAGCGCGCCGGGCTCGCCGAGCGCTACCCCCTCGCCGTCGGCAACATGAACGGCGCCCCCGCCACGCTGCGCTACCGCGCCAACCGCATCGCGATCCAGGAGCAGATCGGCGTCGAGCGCGCCCGGATGCGGGACGAGCGGCTCTCGCCCACCGGGCAGCACGAGGCCGGCCGGCGTATGCGACGTCTCGAGTCGATGACCGCCGCCGGCCGTCAGATCCTCGCCTTCGACCCCGGGGGCAGCGGCCGGGTCGCCGAGGTGTTCGGCGACCTCGACCGGGCCGGGCGGATCTCCGTCGTCGTCCCCGGCGTGGACACGGCGCTGCTCACCTTCCAGCGCACCGACCGCAGGTATTCGGCGCCCGTCGGCATGGCCGAGGCACTGTACGCGGCCGAGCGCAAGGCGCGCCCCACGACGCGGACGGCCGTGATCGCCTGGGCGGACTACACCTCGCCGTCCGGACTCGGCTTCGACTCGGCGACCGCGATGCGCGCCGAGCGGGGCGCCGTGCGGCTGAACGCCCTGGTGCGCGGCCTGCCCGGCCGCTCTCCCGTCTCCCTGTTCTGTCACAGCTACGGCTCCGTGGTGTGCGGGGTCGCCGCGCACACCCTGCCGGGCCGGGTGGCCGACATCGCGGTGGCGGGCAGCCCCGGGATGCGGGTGGAGAACGCCGCGCAGCTGCACACCGACGCCCGGGTGTGGGCGATGCGCGACTCCGACGACTGGGTGCAGGACGTGCCGTATCTGGAGCTGGGCGGTCTGGGGCACGGCGCGGACCCGGTGGCGTCCGGGTTCGGCGCGCGGGTGCTGTCGGCCCGCGAGGCCAGCGGCCACGGCGGCTACTTCGAACCGGGCACGGACAGCCTGCGCAACTTCGCGGACATCGGCACCGGCGAGTACGGCTCGGTGCGGTGCGCCGACGGCAAAGACGCTTGCCGGGAGGATCTGCCCGGCACGACCACGGCCGGACGCGCGTAGAGGCGCAAAAATCACGGTGCGCGCGAGGAGGGGACGATGGAGCGAGTGCCGCATACGATGAGCCGCATGGGTGACGTACTGGCCGGGTTTCATGCCGCCTGGGAGTTCGAGTCCGACTCCGTCCTCATCCGCTACGAACGGGGCATCCGCACCCCCAAGCTGTTCTCCGCGCTGGGCGAGCGCCGGATCCCGCTGGCGGCGATCGAGGCGGTGACGCTCGAACCCGGGAGGCGCGGGACGGTGGTGCTGCGCATCGCCCCGCGGCCCGGCGCCGATCCGCTGACGGAGGTGGCGGCGGGACAGCTGAAGGAGACCTGTGACCCGTACCGGCTGGTGCTGCCCGCCGAGCGGGACGCGCTCGCGGAGTACTACGCCGACGAGCTGCGGGCGGGGCTGACGGAGTCCGGGCCGGCCGAGCGGTTCCTGGTGGCCGCGCCGGAGGCGCCGCTGTCGTTCAAGGCGTACGACGCGAAGGCGTCCTTCGACGGGCGGACCGTACGGTTCCGCTGGTTCTGGACCGGGGCCTCGTCCGCGAAGTGGAAAGCCGGCGACCAGAGCTTCGCCGTGTCGGAGCTGACCGGGGTGGAGTGGCGCTCGCCCGAGGCCCTCGAGGGCTGTCTGCGGCTGCTGCGAGGGGACGACCTGCCCACGCAGGCCGACCAGGACCCGGCGGCCGTGGTGTTCGGGCTGGGTTACGGGGCCGTGCACGAGTCGCTGCCGTTCGCGGCGGCCGTGCTGTCCGCGGTGCGCGGGCGGGGGGCCGTGGCCGCGGTGGCGGTCACGGCCCCCCGCCGCGATCCGGCGGACGTCGCCGAGCGGATCCGCCACCTCGGGGAACTCCACGGCGCCGGACTGGTCACGGACGACGAGTTCTCCGTGAAGAAGGCGGAGCTGCTGGCGGAGCTCTAGGTCCTCCCGTTCCTCGGAAGAGGGCCTCGCGGCTCGGTCCTCAGGAGAGGGCCTCCCGGCCGGCGGAGGTGAACGTCATGTCGGCGTACCGGTCGCCCGCGACCTTGCCCGCGATCGGCTCCAGGAGCGCCAGCTCGTCCGCGCTCAGCTCGATGCCCGTCGCCCGTACGTTCTCTGTCACCCGGCCGGCCTTGCGGGTCCCCGGGATCGGGATCACCGGCAGGCCGTGGACGCCGGCCTGCTGGTGGACCCAGGCCAGGGCGACCTGGGCCGCGGTGGCGTCGTGGGCGCGGGCGACCGCGCGGACCGGCTCCAGGAGGGCGGCGTTGGCCGCCGCGTTCCCCCCGGTGAAGCGGGGGTGCTGACGGCGCAGGTCGTCGGCGGTGAGGTCCTTGTCGGCGTCGACGAAGGAACCGGAGAGGAAGCCCCGGCCGAGCGGGGAGTAGGGCACGAGCGCGACGCCCAGCTCACGGGCGGCCGGCACCACCCGGTCCTCGATGTCCCGGCTGAACAGCGACCACTCCGACTGCACGGCGGCGATCGGGTGCACGCCCCGCGCGGCCCGCAGCTCGTCGGCCGTGACCTCGCTCAGGCCCAGATGCTTGACCTTGCCCTCGCGCACCAGCTCGGCCATCACGCCGACGGTGTCCTCGATCGGCACGGCCGGATCGCGCCGGTGCATGTAGTAGAGGTCGATGACATCGACGTCCAGGCGCTTCAGGCTGGCCTCGACGGCCTGGCGGATGTAGGGCGCGTCGTTGCGGATGATGCGGCGGCTCGGGTCGTCCGCCGGGATCGACAGGGCGAACTTGGTGGCGATGACGACCTCGTCGCGGTGCGCCTTGAAGAACGGGGCGAGGAACTCCTCGTTGGCACCGGCTCCGTACGCGTCCGCCGTGTCGTACAGGGTGACGCCCAGGTCCAGGGCGCGGTCCAGGGCGGCCCGTGACTCCTTGGCGTCCGAGGGGCCGTAGGCGAAGCTCATGCCCATGCAGCCCAGGCCCTGGACGCCCACCTCCGGACCCGCTTCGCCGAGTCGTGCCGTGGGGATCCTGCTGTCGGTCATCGGGTCCTCTCCGATTCGTACGCCCGTGTGGCGTCCGAGTAGAACGTGATCTTCCGGTCGAGCACGGCGAGCGTGTCCTGGAGTTCGGCGATCCGCGCCCGGACGTCCCGGCGGGTCTGTTCGAGCAGCTCGCGCCGCTCGTCGAACGTGTTCTCCCCCTCGCGCACCAGCTCCGCGTACCGGACCATGTCGGCGACCGGCATTCCGGTCAGCCGCAGCTTGCCGACCAGATCGAGCCAGTCGAGGTCGCGGTTGCTGTAGCGGCGCTGGCCGGTGTGCGAACGGTCGACGTGGGCCATCAGGCCGATCCGCTCGTACCAGCGCAGGGTGTGCGCCGTCAGGCCGGTGAAGGCGACCACCTCGCTGATCGTGTAGCGGTCCTGCCCGTCGGGGCGGGGATGCCCCGGTGGCGGGGCGGAACAGACGTCTGCGGGGGGTGGGCCTTCTTGGTTCGTCACGGGTGTGGTCTGCAACACCGTCATGTCCTCCACGCTATGACCTTCGAGCGCACTCCAAGCAAGCGAATTCGGTAAGAAGTCCGAAGGTAGGCTCATGGCCATGTCGCTCACGAGCCTCGCGCTGATCGAGAACTGGCCGGTCCCCTCCGCCGCGGCGGGTGTCGTACGGGCCGACGGCACGGTCGCGGGCACGCACGGCCCGGTCGGCCGGCGTTTCCCGCTGGCCTCGGTGACCAAGCCGCTGACCGCGTACGCCGCCCTCGTCGCGTACGAGGAGGGGGCGGTCGAGCTGGACGAGCCCGCCGGGCCGCCCGGAGCGACAGTCCGCCATCTGCTCGCGCACACCTCCGGGCTGGCCTTCGACGAACACCGGGTGACGGCGCCGCCCGGGGACCGGCGGCTGTACTCCAACGCCGGTTTCGAGCAGCTCGGGGACCACATCGCGAAGGCGACGGACATCCCGTTCGCGGAGTATCTGCGGCAGGCGGTGCTGGAGCCGCTGGGAATGACGGCGACCGCGCTGGAGGGCTCGCCCGCGAAGGACGGCGTGTCGACGGTGGAGGATCTGCTGCGGTTCGCCGCCGAGGTGCAGGCGCCTCGGCTGCTGGACGCGCGGACGGTCGCGTCGGCGATGACCGTCCAATACCCCGGTACCAAGGGCGTGTTGCCGGGATACGGCCACCAGAACCCCAACGACTGGGGACTGGGCTTCGAGATCCGGGACTCCAAGTCGCCTCACTGGACCGGCGGTTCCTCCTCGCCGCGCACGTTCGGGCACTTCGGGCAGTCCGGTACGTTCCTGTGGATCGACCCCGAGGCGGGGGTCGCCGCGGCGGCCTTGACGGACCGGGCGTTCGGGCCGTGGGCGGCCGAGGCGTGGCCCGTGTTCACGGACGCCGTGCTCGGCGAGGTCCGGGGCTCCGGTCCCGCCCGCTGACCGCCGCGCCGTCCTCCTCCGCTAACCTCCCTCTGCACACAGCGTCCAACGCGTGGATCTCGGGGGAGAGCAATGACAGGTGGTCAACCGGGCGGTCACTTCCGCCCGTTGCACAGCGGCGACCCGACGTCGGTGGCGAGCTACCGGCTGGCGGCACGGCTCGGCGCGGGCGGTATGGGCACGGTGTACCTGTCGTACACGCCCGGCGGGCATCCGATCGCCCTCAAGACGATCCGTCCGGAACTGAGCGAGGACCCGGAGTTCCGCCGCCGGTTCCGCCAGGAGGTGCAGGCAGCCCAGCGCGTGCAGGGCCTCTACACCGCGCCGGTCATCGACTACGACACCGAGGACGCCCAGCCCTGGCTGGCCACCGCCTACGTGGCCGGGCCCTCGCTGGCCTCGGCGGTCGGCGAGCACGGACCGCTGCCGGCGCCGTCGGTCCTGCTGCTGCTCGCGGGCATGGCCGAGGCGCTGTCGGTGATCCACGGGGCGGGCATCGTCCACCGCGACCTCAAACCGTCCAACGTCCTGCTCGCCTCGGACGGTCCGCGGGTCATCGACTTCGGGATCGCCCGCGCCGCCGACGCCACCGCGCTGACCGGTACCGGTGTCTCCATCGGCACGCCCGCGTTCATGTCGCCCGAGCAGGCCGCGGGGAAGTCGGTCACGCCCGCCTCGGACGTGTTCGCGCTCGGTCAGGTGGCCGCGTTCGCGGCGCGCGGCACCGGGGCGTACGGGGACGGTCCCTCGCACGCGGTGCTGTACCGGATCGTCCACGAGGAACCCGACCTGAGCGGGCTCGCGGAGCCGCTCGGCTTCATCACCCGCTGCCTGGCCAAGGACCCGGCCGAGCGACCCTCCCCCGCCGAGATCATCACCCTCTGCCAGGAGGCGTCGCCGACGCCGCTGCGCCAGTCCGGGTCCTGGCTGCCGGAGGCCATCGCCGCGCAGATCACCCAGCGCGTTTCGGCGTCGGCCGCGCTGGCGGCGGCACCGACGGCTGCCCCGGCAACCCCCGCGCCCACGGCTCCGGTCACCCGGCCCGACCTGACCCCGCCGCCGCGGACCCCGGCGCACGCCCCGGCGCACACGGCTCCCACCGAGGCCGCCCGGCATGTGCCGCCGACGCCCTCGTTCGGTCCCGCCGTCCCGCCGCCGCAGCCGCAGGCCCCGTTCCAGCCGTCGTACGGCCCGCCGACCGCGCCGCAGCCGCACTTCGCCCACCAGCAGCCCGCCTGGCGGCCGCATCCCCTGCCGCTGCCGCCGAAGCGGAACCAGACCGGCAAGTGGATCGGGATCGCCGTCGCGACCGTGATGGGGCTGGCCTGGCTCGGCGGCTGCGCGTCCGTCATCAAGGGCCTCGACGACTCGTCGGACGCTTCCACGGACACCTCCGCCACCAGCGGCGGCACCGGCGGCGGCACCGACTCGCGGAGCACCCGGCGGCAGCCCGACCCCACACCGGTCACCTACCGGGGCATCAACATCCCCGAGAGCTACTCCGTCCGGTTCGCGGACTCCCCGCCGAAGCCCTTCGAGGCCCCCGACGGCAGCAGCCCCCGCTACGAGTCGGACAGCGACCTCTACTACTACGACGCCGGCGGCTGGGACAACGACCCGCTGCTGGGCAGCAGCGGCGAGAAGGTCGTCCTGCTGAACAACGCCCAGAAGGGCTCGCTGGCCACCTGCCGCGCCGAGACCCGGTACACCGAGGAGGTCAAGCTCGCCCAGGTCTCCAAGGGTTCGCAGATGTGCGTGCACAGCTCCTCCGGCCACATCGCCCTGGTCACCTTCAAGGGCAGCGCGCCGGAGAACGACCCCAGCGACTACGTCACGGTGGACATCACGGTGTGGCGCAACGCCGAGGAGCCCACCGTCGAGGAGTAGGCGGCGGCCCGCTCAGCCGGACATCTCCCAGATCAGCACCTCGGCCGGACCCGCGCCGGCCACCGCCTCCAGGTCCTTCTCGTCGGCGGCGCGCACCGCGTCCCCCGGCCCCAGCTCGTGCGGGCCGAGCCGCACGGCGCCGCAGACCACATGGAGGTAGACCCGCGGGGCGTCCGGCACGGCCGTCCGCTCCCCCGCCGCCAGACGCCGTACGTGCAGCATCGCGCCCGCCTCCGGGACGGCGTACGGCGTGGAGTCGGCGATACCGCGGACGAGGTCGTAGGCGGGCTCACCACCCGGCTCCAGCGGGGCCAGCCACATCTGCACGAAGGTCAGCGGGCCCGTGCCGTCGTTGCGCTCGACGTGCCGCACGCCGGCCGCCGAGCTGAGCCGCTGCACGTCGCCGACGCGCACCAGCGTCTCGTGGCCGCGGGAGTCGCGGTGGGTCAACTCGCCCTCGACCACCCACGTCACGATCTCGGTGTGACTGTGGGGGTGTTCGCCGAAGCCGGCGCCGGGAGCGAGACGCTCCTCGTTGCAGGCGATCACAGCGCCGAAGCGGAGGTTGGCGGGGTCGTAGTGCGGGCCGAAGGAGAAGGCGTGCCGGGTCTCGATGCCGGCCCCCGGGTCCCCACCGGGGTAGCGCTCGTCGGCGCGGCGTACGTCCATCACGGAACCACCGTAGACCCGCCGGTCGGCGGGGCGGTGTTCTCGCCGGTGACCCGCCCGTCCGTGCTCGCGTCCCGATAAGGCAGTCTTGTCCACGTGCCCGAACCCGAAGCCCGCGCCGCCCGAGCCGCGGCGCACGCCGCCCACGCCCACTCCGCGACCCTGAAGCGGCTGGAGAAGTCCTCCGGGAGTCTCGCCGCCCAGGCCATCACGCGCATGGACGAGACGCTGCCGTGGTACCGGGCCATGCCCCCGGAGAACCGTTCCTGGATCGGGCTGGTGGCCCAGGCGGGCATCGCCGCGTTCACGGAGTGGTTCCGGCGTCCGGACGCCCCGCAGGCCATCTCCACCGACGTCTTCGGGACCGCGCCGCGCGAGCTGACCCGGGCCATCACCCTGCGCCAGACCGTCGAGATGGTGCGCACCACCATCGAGGTGATGGAGAGCGCGATCGACGAGGTCGCGGCGCCGGGCGACGAGAACGTGCTGCGCGAGGCGCTCCTGGTCTACGCCCGCGAGATCGCCTTCGCCACCGCCCAGGTGTACGCCCAGGCCGCCGAGGCACGCGGCGCCTGGGACGCGCGGCTGGAGTCGCTCGTCGTGAACGCCGTCCTCAGCGGGGAGGCCGACGAGGGCGCCGTCAGCCGGGCCGCCGCACTCGGCTGGAGCGCGCCCGAGCACGTGTGCGTGGTCCTCGGAAACGCGCCGGACGGGGACTCCGAGCTGACGGTGGAGGCCATCCGGCGGGCCTCGCGGCACGCCAAGCTCCAGGTGCTCACCGGGGTGCTCGGCTCCCGGCTCGTCGTCATCGCGGGTGGCAGCGACAATCCGATGGCCGTGGCCAAGTCCCTGATCGGGCCGTTCGCCGCGGGGCCGGTCGTCGCGGGCCCCGTGGTGCCCGACCTGCTCGCCGCGACCCGGTCCGCGCAGGCCGCCGCGGCCGGGCTCAAGGCGTGTTCCGCCTGGCAGGACGCGCCGCGCCCGGTGCTGGCGGACGATCTGCTGCCGGAGCGCGCGATCGCGGGTGACCCCGGAGCGCGCGAGCAGCTGGTGGAGGAGATCTACAGACCGCTGGAGGAGGCGGGCTCGGCGCTGCTGGAGACCCTCGCGGTCTATCTCGAACAGGCGTCCAGTCTGGAGGGTGCGGCCAGGATGCTCTTCGTCCACCCCAACACCGTGCGCTACCGGCTTCGACGTGTGACTGACGTCACCGGCTGGTCACCGTCGGATGTACGCTCTGCGTTCACCTTGCGCATCGCGCTGATCCTGGGGCGTCTCGTCGACGGGGACCCCCAGAGCTAGCGTTTTGTGGGGGGCCCACAAAACCCCCTGCTGTTCTTCGTCCCTGTCCCCACGGGCGGCCGTGCCCGTACCCAAGAGAGAGTGTGAGAGTGCTCGTACTCGTCGCTCCCGGCCAGGGCGCACAGACGCCCGGCTTCCTGACCCCCTGGCTCGAACTGCCCGGCGCCGCCGACCGTGTCGGCGCGTGGTCGGACGCCATCGGACTGGACCTCGCCCACTACGGCACGCAGGCCGACGCGGACCAGATCCGTGACACCGCGGTGGCGCAGCCGCTGCTGGTCGCGGCCGGCATCCTGTCGGCCGCCGCGCTCGGCGAGCTCGCGGACATCGCACCCGGCGCGGTCGCGGGTCACAGCGTCGGCGAGATCACCGCCGCCACCTTCGCGGGCGTCCTGGACGACATCGCCGCGCTGGCCCTCGTCCGCAAGCGGGGCCTGGCCATGGCCGAGGCCGCCGCGATCACCGAGACCGGCATGTCGGCGCTGCTCGGCGGCGACCCCGAGGTCTCCGTGGCGCACCTGGAGAAGCTGGGCCTGACCCCGGCGAACGTCAACGGCGCCGGCCAGATCGTGGCCGCGGGCACCCTGGAGCAGCTCGCCGCGCTGAACGAGGACAAGCCGGAGGGCGTCCGCAAGATCGTTCCGCTCAAGGTCGCGGGCGCCTTCCACACGCACCACATGGCCCCCGCGGTCGACACGCTGGCCGGCGCCGCCAAGGAGCTGTCCCCCGCCGACCCGCAGATCGCCTACGTCTCCAACAAGGACGGGCGGACCGTGGCCACCGGCGCCGAGGTCCTCGACCGGCTGGTCGGCCAGGTAGCCAACCCGGTCCGCTGGGACCTGTGCATGGAGACCTTCCGGCAGCTCGGCGTGACCGCGCTGATCGAGGTCTGTCCCGGCGGTACGCTCACCGGTCTCGCCAAGCGCGCCCTGCCCGGCGTGAAGACGCTGGCGCTGAAGACCCCCGACGATCTCGACGCGGCCCGCGAGGTCATCGCCGAGCACAGTGCCTGACAAGGAGCCGACGAGCATGTCGAAGATCAAGCCCAGCAAGGGCGCCCCGTACGCGCGCATCCTCGGCGTGGGCGGCTACCGGCCCACCCGTGTGGTGCCCAACGAGGTGATCCTCGAGACGATCGACTCGTCCGACGAGTGGATCCGCTCGCGCTCCGGCATCGAGACGCGGCACTGGGCGAACGACGAGGAGACCGTCGCCGCCATGTCGGTCGAGGCGTCCGGCAAGGCGATCGCCGACGCCGGGATCACCGCCGGGCAGATCGGCGCCGTGGTCGTCTCGACCGTGTCGCACTTCAAGCAGACCCCGGCCGTGGCCACCGAGATCGCCGACAAGCTCGGCACGGACAGGGCCGCCGCCTTCGACATCTCGGCCGGCTGCGCGGGCTTCGGCTACGGCCTGACCCTCGCCAAGGGCATGATCGTCGAGGGTTCCGCCGAGTACGTCCTGGTCATCGGCGTCGAGCGGCTGTCCGACCTGACCGACCTGGAGGACCGGGCCACCGCGTTCCTGTTCGGCGACGGCGCGGGGGCGGTCGTGGTCGGCCCGTCGAAGGAGCCGGCCATCGGCCCGACGGTCTGGGGTTCCGAGGGCGACAAGTCGGAGACCATCAAGCAGACCGTGCCGTGGACGGACTACCGCGACGGCGAGGTCGCGAAGTTCCCGGCGATCACCCAGGAAGGCCAGGCGGTGTTCCGCTGGGCCGTGTTCGAGATGGCGAAGGTCGCCCAGCAGGCACTGGACGCGGCCGGCATCAGCTCCGCCGACCTGGACGTGTTCATCCCGCACCAGGCCAACGAGCGGATCATCGACTCGATGGTGAAGACTCTCAAACTGCCGGAGTCCGTCACGGTCGCGCGTGACGTACGGACCACCGGGAACACCTCGGCCGCCTCGATCCCGCTCGCCATGGAGCGGCTTCTGGCGACCGGCGAGGCCAGGAGCGGCGACACCGCGCTCGTCATCGGATTCGGGGCGGGTCTCGTGTACGCCGCGACGGTCGTTACCCTCCCCTAGGCACTCCGTGCCGGATCATGCGGTCCGGAACGGAAAACACCCAATGCCACACCCTCTGGAACACAACGAAGGAGCGCCGACAATGGCCGCCACTCAGGAAGAGATCGTCACCGGTCTCGCGGAGATCGTGAACGAGATCGCCGGGATCCCGGTCGAGGACGTCCAGCTGGACAAGTCCTTCACCGACGACCTCGACGTCGACTCGCTGTCCATGGTCGAGGTCGTCGTCGCCGCCGAGGAGCGCTTCGACGTCAAGATCCCCGACGAGGACGTCAAGGACCTCAAGACGGTCGGCGACGCGACGAACTACATCCTCAAGCACCAGGACTGAGCCACTGCTGGGGCCGGATGATCCGGCCTGCCCCGCCACCCGGCGGTGGCGCCGCTGAATCCCGATCGTTGGAGAAAGAATTCCCGTGAGCCCGACCAATCGCACCGTGGTCGTCACCGGTATCGGCGCAACCACACCGCTGGGTGGCGACGCAGCCTCTACCTGGGAGGGCCTGGTCGCCGGCAAGTCCGGCGTCAAGCCCCTGGAGCAGGACTGGGCGGCCGAGCAGGCCGTCCGTATCGCGGCGCAGATCGCCGTGGAGCCCACCGAGGTCATCCCGCGGCCGCAGGCCCGCAAGCTGGACCGCTCGGCGCAGTTCGCGCTGATCGCGGCTCAGGAAGCCTGGAAGGACGCCGGTTTCGCGGCCAAGGCCGGCGAGGACGCGAGTGTCGACCCGGACCGGCTCGGCGCGGTCATCGCCTCCGGCATCGGCGGCGTGACGACCCTGCTGGACCAGTACGACGTGCTGAAGGAGAAGGGCGTCCGCCGCGTCTCCCCGCACACCGTGCCCATGCTGATGCCGAACAGCCCGTCCGCCAACGTGGGTCTGCTCGTGGGCGCCCGCGCGGGCGTGCACACGCCGGTCTCGGCGTGCGCGTCGGGTGCCGAGGCCATCGGCTACGCCATCGAGATGATCCGTACCGGCCGCGCCGACGTCGTGGTCGCCGGCGGCACGGAGGCGGCGATCCACCCGCTGCCCATCGCCGCGTTCGGCAACATGATGGCGATGTCCAAGAACAACGAGGACCCGCAGGGCGCCTCGCGTCCCTACGACACCGGGCGCGACGGCTTCGTGCTCGGTGAGGGTGCCGGTGTGATCGTCCTGGAGTCCGCCGAGCACGCCGCCAAGCGCGGGGCGCGGGTGTACGCCGAGGCGGTCGGCCAGGGCATCTCCGCCGACGCCCACGACATCGTGCAGCCGGAGCCGGAGGGCCGCGGCATCGCGCACGCCCTCCAGAACCTGCTGGACCACACCGACCTGGACCCGGCGGAGATCGTGCACGTCAACGCGCACGCGACGTCGACTCCGGCCGGTGACGTGGCCGAACTCAAGGCACTGCGCAAGGTGTTCGGCGACGAGGCCGACCACATGGCGGTCTCGGCGACGAAGTCGATGACCGGTCACCTGCTCGGCGGCGCGGGCGGCGTGGAGTCGGTGGCGACGGTCCTCGCGCTGTACCACCGGGTGGCTCCGCCCACCATCAACGTCGAGAACCTCGACCCCGAGGCCGAGGCGAACGCGGACATCGTCCGCGGCGAGGCGCGCAAGCTGCCCGTCGAGGGCCGTATCGCCGCGCTGAACGACTCGTTCGGCTTCGGCGGGCACAACGTGGTGCTGGCGTTCCGGACGGTCTGAGAACCGCCTGTACGTGCGTGAAGGGGCCCCACCCGAGAGGTGGGGCCCCTTCTTCGTGCCCGGCGCCCTCGTCCGGGGCACCGTGGCTCACACGACCTGGTGCAGCCATCTCACCGGGGCGCCCTCACCCGCGTAGCGGAACGGCTCCAGTTCGTCGTCCCAGGGCTTGCCCAGGAGCTTGGCGATCTCCGCCTCCAGGTCCGTCTCGCCGCGCTGGGAGCGGGCGAGGGCGGCGCGCAGGCGGTCCTCGGGGATGAGGATGTCCCCGTGGATGCCGGTGACGGCGTGGAAGATACCGAGGTCGGGGGTGCAGCTGTAACGCTCGCCCTCGGCGGTGGCGCAGGGCTCGGCGGTGACCTCGAAGCGCAGCAGGTGCCAGCCGCGCAGTGCGGAGGCGAGCTTGGAGGCGGTGCCGGCCTCGCCCTGCCAGGAGAACTCCGAGCGCCAGGTGCCGGGCGCGGCGGGCTGCCGGATCCAGTCGAGGCTGACGCGAGTGCCGAGCACCCCGGCGACGGCCCACTCGACGTGCGGGCACAGCGCGCGCGGCGCGGAGTGCACGTACAGAACTCCACGTGTCGTCACCGGGACCTCCGGGCAGAGCGGGACAGTCTTGCAGGCTGGCATGGCGGCTGTGGCGGGCAGCCACGTTGATGGCGAGGCTACCGTGCGACGGCGCAAGGAGTGTGACGTACCGTCGGTCCCGGGCCGCCGAAAGGCCCCCATTCACCCGGCAGGACGCCTGAACCCGCGTGATCCGTCGCTTCCTGTCGGACTCGGGAACTCCCGGACGTTGTCATTGGGGGGGGGCGAATCGTCCGGCCGGGGGACCGGCCGGCGAGCGGGACGACCGAGGGGACACCAGGGATGCGGAACCGAAGCCACCGCTCGCGGGCCGTGGCAGCCGTGACGACCGCGGTCGTGCTGGGCGCGGCCGGCTGCGATGTGCTGGGCGGGGAAGGGCCGGGCGCGTCGGGTGCGCGGGAGCGGCAGGCGAAGCCCTCGGCGTCGCCGACGCCGGTGTGGGACAGCAGCCCCGCCTCGCTGGCCGCGGTGGGCGACTCCATCACCCGCGGCTTCGACGCGTGCTCGGTGCTGTCGGACTGCCCCGAGGTCTCGTGGGCGACCGGCGACAGCGGCGAGGTGAACAGCCTGGCGGTTCGGCTGCTGGGGGCGGCGAAGGCTGCCACGCACAGCTGGAACTACGCGGTGTCCGGGGCTCGGATGGCGGATCTGCCGGCGCAGATGGTCCGGGCGGCGGCGAAGAAGCCCGCGCTGGTGACGGTGATGGCGGGGGCCAACGACGCCTGCCGGGCGTCGGCGGAGGCGATGACGCCGGTCTCCGGCTTCCGGTCGGAGTTCGAGGAGTCGCTGCGCACCCTGCGCCGGGCCTCGCCCTCGACGCAGGTGTACGTGGCGAGTGTGCCGAACCTGAAGCGGCTGTGGTCGCAGGGCCGGACGAACGAGCTGGGCAAACAGGTGTGGAAGCTGGGGATCTGTCCGTCGATGCTGGGGGACGCGGACGCGCTGGACTCGGCGGCGAATCTGCGGCGGGAGACAGTGCAACGGCGCGTAGAGGACTACAACGCGGTGTTGAAGGAGGTCTGCGCCAAGGATCCGCGGTGCCGGTTCGACGGCGGCGCGGTGTACGAGTTCCGCTTCGGGACGGACCAGTTGAGCCCCTGGGACTGGTTCCACCCGAGCAAGGACGGCCAGGCCAGGCTGGCCGAGATCGCCTACCGCAAGGTCACCGCGCGGATCGCGTGATTTAGGGTTTCGCTCATGAGTGATCACTTCGGAACACTTTCCGACGGCACCCCCGTGCACCGCTGGACCCTGGAGCGTGCGGGCGTGCGGGTGCGGGTCCTGTCGTACGGCGGGATCGTGCAGTCGCTGGAGGTCCCGGACCGGGACGGGGCGACGGCGGACGTCGTGCTGGGGTTCACCGACCTGGAGGGGTATGTCTCGCATCCGGAGCCCTACCTCGGTGCTCTGGTCGGGCGGTACGCGAACCGGATCGCTCAGGCCCGCTTCCCTCTGGACGAGGTGACCTACGCCCTCGCGCCGAACAACGGGCCGAACTCACTGCACGGCGGTGAGCGCGGTTTCGACAAGCGGGTGTGGGACGTGGAGCCGGTCGAGCACGGCCTGCGGCTGAGCCGGGTCAGCCCGCACGGCGAGGAGGGTTTCCCCGGCCGCCTGGAGGTCACGGCGACGTACACGCTGGACGCGTCGGGGGCGCTGCGGTTCGTGTACGAGGCGGTCACGGACGAGCCGACAGTGGTGAACCTGACCAATCACAGCTACTTCAACCTGAGCGGCTCGGGGAACGCCGGTGGGCACGAGCTGCGGCTGGCCGCCTCCCGGTACACGCCGGTCGACGACGACCTGATCCCCACCGGTGAACCGGCGGACGTGGCGGACACCCGCTTCGACTTCCGCACCTCCCGCAAGGTCGGAAGCGGCTTCGACCACAACTTCGTGCTCGACAAGGGCGTCACGGCCGAGCCGGTGGAGGTGGCGGAGCTGTACGATCCGGCGTCCGGGCGGCTCCTGACGGTGGCTACGACCGAGCCGGGGATCCAGGTGTACACGGCGGACCACCTGGGCGAGCCGTTCGGTCCCGGCGAGGGCATCGCGCTGGAGACCCAGCACTTCCCGGACTCCCCGAACCGACCGGAGTTCCCGAGCACCGAGCTGCGGCCGGGCGCGGTGTACCGGTCGGAGACGGTGTACGGCTTCTCGGCGCGGTAGACGCCGCGGGAGCCGGACACGGGAGCGGCTTCTCGGCGCGGTAGACGCCGCGGGAGCCGGACACGGGAGCCCGGCGGAAGTCGGACACGGGAGCCGAAGCCGGGAGCCGGACGCGGGAACCGCGGCGGGAGCCCGGCGGGGCGGTCCAGCGGGGTGCCGTGCCGCCGGCACGCCGGCGTCGGGCACCGCGCGGGCCCCCTGCGGGCCCGCCCCCTGGCACGCTGGCGGGAAATAGCCCCGGTCCAGGGGTCAGGTCCCGGACCGGGGCTGCTCTTGGGGCGCGGGGCCCGCGTCAGACGTTAATCGCCGCGACGGTCCTGCGGTCCGCGAGAGACCTACCCACCTGGATTTCGTACGAACCCTTCACAAAGGACCACCGGTGGGCGGCCCCGATCGACCCGTTGTGCTCGCTGGTCGAGTACGACGGGATGCGGCATGGCATCCCCCGGCCCCTCCGCGCGCTCCTGGGCGGGAGCGTCACCGAGAGGGAATCGCGGCGCGGGTAGGCTTCAGCGACCGGTGACCGGTACCAGCAGGTGCGGCGAACATCGCGGCGGTCCTGCGCACCGAGTGCGGCGATCGCCTCCCGAGCGGCCTCCCCCCGGAATGGACCGCTCCCCTGCTGGTGAGAGACGGCTCCGGTTCCAGCGGCTCCCGGACCCAAGCCCGGAGTCGGAGTCGGAGGACACGCCGGGCGCCTTCCGTGACCTCCCGCGGCCGCTCGGCCAGAACGTGGACCGAGGGCCGGCCGGGCCGGTGCGTGAGGCCGGGCCGGGCAGTCGGCGGGGCGGGCGGGCGCCCCATGGCGTGGACCACGCCGGTCACGCGATACTTCCGGCGTTCCGCGCCACGCGCCCCACCCGCGACGGAAGGACCTCAATGCCCCCGCGTTGCCCACGAGTTCGTGCCGGTGTCCTCGGCCTGTCCCTGGCGGTCTGCCTCTCGGTACCCGCGACGGCCACCGCCGCTCCGGCCACCGCTGCCGACGCGTCCACGGCCGAAGCCGCCACCGTCGAGGAGCAGCGGCTCGACCGGGCGGTGCCACGGGAGATCCTCGCGGCGTCCGGGTTCGACGCCGTCACCTCCGACTTCGCGCGCAAGCTCGGCGCCGCCCACTCCTATGCGCAGGCCCGGAGTGTCGTCGTGCGCGAGGGCGCGGCGCTGTGGCGGCGGGCGGTGGACCGGGCACAGGGGCGGGGGCCGGCCGGCGGGGAACTGAGCCGGGACGACGACCGGCCGCTGTACTGGGCGCGGTTGGCCATGGCACGTGAGGTGCGTTCGTGGGAGCCGGGCTTCGGCCTGAGCGTCGTTCGACGCAGGGTGCTGACGGACGACCTGGAGCGCACCACGCGCGGGCGGACGGACATCCGGTACCCGCGGGGAACCAAGGGGGTGAAGCGGGTTCTCGTCACCGGGTTCGACCCGTTCACCCTGGACCGTGACGTGCGGATCTCCAACCCGTCCGGGGCGAGCGCGCTGGCACTGGACGGCACGGTGATCGAGACCGATCAGGGACCGGCACGGGTGGAGGCGGCCGTGTTCCCGGTGCGCTGGCGGGACTTCGCCCAGGGGACGGTGGAGCGGACGCTGCGCCCGTATCTGCGGCAGGTGGACCTGTTCACGACCGTCAGTCAGGGGCGCGTGGGCCGGTTCGACGTCGAGCGGACCAACGGCGCCTGGCGGGGTGGGTTCCCGGACAACGAGAACGTGAGCAGGACGGAGACCGTCCCGGTCACCGACCCGGCCTCGCAGCCCCAGTGGACGGCCACGACCCTGCCGTACCGGGAGATCGTGGCGGCGGACACCGGTCGTTTCCCGGTGTACGACAACACGAGTGTGACCGAGATCCCCGCGGGCGGCACCGATCCCGTCGTACGGCCGGACGGGCCCACCGCCGGGTCGAGCGCGCGGGCCGGGGGCGGCGGGAACTACCTCTCCAACGAGATCGCCTACCGGGCCACCCTGCTGCGCGACCGGCTGGGGCTGCGCGACACGCTGCCGGGCGGCCATGTCCACACGCCCGTGCTCCAGTTCGGTGCAGGGAACACCGACCCGGCCACGGGGACGGTGACGGACCCGGAGTTCGTGCGCAACCGGCTGGACATCGTCGCGCAGGTGCGGGCGATCGTGGCCGTGGCGGTCAGTAGGGCCGCGGGGTAGCGGCCGGCTCCTCGCGGTCGTCGTCGGCGCCGGTCTCCTCGCCCAGCAGGTCCCGCGACATGAGCGTCGCGCCCGCGACTGCGCCCGGCATCAGGAACACCGCGACGAAGGGGACCAGGAAGGCGACCGCGAGGGGCGTGCCGAAGCCCCAGACGAGGGTCCGGCGGGAGCGGAGCAGCGCGAGCCGGGACCGTGCGTCGACGGTCCGGCGCTGGAGGGCGACGGACGTCAGTTCCTCGGTGAGGAAGAAACCGGTGACGAAAAGGCCGATCACCGGCACGACCGTCTGACCGAGGAACGGGACGAAACCGAGTGCGAACAGCAGCACGCCCCACAACAGCGCGCGCAGCAGGACCCACAGGCTGTCGCGGGCCGAGATCCACAGCTCGCGCCAGAGCGGCAGCCCGGACACCGGGGCCGAGCCGTCCGGCGACACGTCACGGTCGACCTTCTCGGAGAGGCTCTCGTAGAAGGGCTGCCCGATCAGGAGCGTGACCGCGGTGAAGGTCACCACGGCGAGCAGCAGGCCGAGCGCGAACAGCACGGCGGTGAGGAACCCGCGGAACAGGCCTTCCCAGGGGCTCGGCCAGTCGTCGGCGAACGGTGTCGCCCACCCCACGAAGTCCTCGCCCCACACGGCGAGCGTCACGAGCGCGCCCACGTAGAGGACGAGCGTGATCAGACCGGGCACGAGCCCGAACCCGTACTGCTTCCCGTGTCGGGCCACCCAGCGCTGGCCCTTCAGCAGGTATCCGAAACCCACCCCAAGATCGTGCATGGCCGGAATTCTATCGGGGCGCGGGCATGACATCCGAGCCGCTGTGGACAGCGTGCGGGACGGGGCCGGACAGCGGACCGGTGCGGGCTCGAACCCCTGTCCCGGTCGGCCACGTAGGCCATCCGGGCTATCGGTGACACCGACATCTGCTTGTTGCAGTTGAGTCGAAGGGCTCGACCTCGCCGTATCGAACCACGGAGAGCAGCTCACGATCGCGGCACGTCCAGAGGAGGTACGCGTGCGCACCACGAGAACCACCCCCGCCGGACGCTGTGACCCGGTGGACCTCCCGCCCGTCTCCGTCCGCCGGCGGACGCTCGCCGACGGGACCGGCGGTCCCTCCACGGCGGCCGGGCGACCCGCGGCCGGGAGGGCGCCGCACGCCGTTCCGGCCGGCACCGAACCCCTCTTGCGGCATCACCCGAAGGACGGGTTCCCGCAGGTCGCGCAGGCATTGTTGACCACGGCACACGCAATCAGCGGTCTGGTTGAGGAGAGCGGATGACCCAAGAGATCCATGGCACCGTCGCGGCGGGCTTCGAGACGGTGCGGGACGAGTTCGCCGCGTTCGTGGCGACCGAGCGGCCCGACTACGAAGGCCAGTTGTGCGTCCATGTGCACGGCCGGCGGGTCGTCGACCTGTGGGCCGGGCAGGACGCGGACGCCGACTCCCTCTACGGCGTGTTCTCGTCCACCAAGGGTGCCGCCCATCTGGTGGCCGCGCTCCTCGTCCAGGAGGGGACGCTGGAGCTGGACCGCAAAGTCACCTACTACTGGCCGGAGTTCGCCTCGGAGGGCAAGGGCGCGCTGACCCTGCGGGACCTGCTCGCGCACCGGGCCGGCGTGGTCGGCACCGACTCCGGGTTCTCCCGGCAGGAGTTGGCGGACGACCGGCAGATCGCCGAACGGCTCGCCGACCAGCGGCCGTTCTGGCGTCCGGGCACCGCGTTCGGCTATCACGCGCTGGTCATCGGCGCGCTCAGCGGCGAGGTCGTACGGCGGGCCACCGGCCGTACGCTCCAGGAGGTGTACGAGGAGCGGGTGCGGGCGCCGTACGGGCTCAACTTCTTCCTGGGGCTGCCGGGGGCGCACGAGCCTCGGTTCCGGCCGACGCAGGCGATGGAGCCGACCGGGAAGCAGCGGGCGCTGCTGGACTCGCTGCCGAGCGGACCGCACACCCTGTCGGCCGTCGCCTTCAACCGGCATGCCGCCGAGCCGACGGATCTCGAACTGCTGCCCAATGACCCGCTGGTCCGGGCGAAGGGGCCGGCGTCCGTCGGCGGTGTCGCCTCCGCGCGCGGGCTGGCCGGGATGTACGCGGCGGCGATCAGTGAGGTCGGGGGGAAGGCTCCGCTGCTGAAGGAGGACACGGCGGCGGAGTTCGGGCAGTTCCACTCCGTGGGGTACGACCTGGTGGCACGGGCGCACAAGTCGTACGGGCTGGGGTTCCAGGCGACCGCCGACACCTGGTATCCGGTGCTGGGCGTGGGGGCCTTCGGGCACAGCGGGGCGGCGGGGAGTCAGGGGTTCGCGGATCCGCGCAGCGGGGTGGCGTACGGCTACACGCGGCGGCGGTTCGCGTATCCGGGTGGGGCGGGACCGGAGAACGAGAGGTTCGTCGCCGCGGTGCAGGGGGCTGCGGCGACTCTCGGGTGAGGGGAGCGGGTGGGGTGCTTCGCCCGCCCGCCCGCCCGTCCCGCCCCGGGGACTCCGCCCCCGGGCCCGCGGCCTCGCCCGCCCTTCCCCGTACCGGTGGGGGAAGGCGCGGGCACACCCGCCGGTGCTACAGCTTCACGATCATCTTGCCCGTGTTGTCGCCTCGGAGTACTCCGAGGAACGCCTCCAGGTTGTTCTCGATGCCCTCGACGATCGTCTCGCGGTACTTCAGGGCGCCCGAGGCGACCCAGGGGCCGACCTCCTGGACGAACTGGGGCTGGAGGTCGTAGTGGTCGCCGACCAGGAAGCCCTCGATGCGGCCGCGGGTCTGGATGAGGCGGGCCAGGTTACGCGGGCCGGGGGCCGGCTCGGTGTTGTTGTAGACCGAGATCATGCCGCAGATCACGATGCGGCCGCCCTCGTTGAGGGAGCCGATCGCGGCCTCGAGGTGGTCGCCGCCGACGTTGTCGAAGTAGACGTCGATGCCGTCCGGGGCGGCCTCGCGGAGCTGCTCGCTCACGGATCCGTTCTTGTAGTTGAACGCCGCGTCGAAGCCGTACTCCTCCACGAGGAGCTTGACCTTCTCGTCGGAGCCGGCCGAGCCGATCACCCGCGAGGCGCCCTTGAGCCTGGCGATCTGGCCGACCTGGCTGCCGACCGCGCCGGCCGCGCCGGAGACGAAGACGACGTCGCCCTCCTTGAGGGCGCCGGTGCGCAGCAGGCCGGCGTAGGCGGTGAGGCCGGTCATGCCGAGGACGCCCAGGTAGGTGGAGAGCGGGGCGGCCTCGGGGTCGACCTTGACGGCCTGCTTGGCGTCGAAGGTGGCGTACTCGCGCCAGCCGCCGAAGTGCAGCACATGGTCGCCCACCGCGATGCCCTCGGCGTGGGAGACGACGACCTCGCCGACCGCGCCGCCCTGCATGGCCTTGCCCAGCTCGAAGGGGGCCGTGTACGACTTCGCGGCGCTCATCCGGCCACGCATGTACGGGTCGACCGAGAGGTACGCGTTGCGGACGAGCACCTCACCGGGGCCGGGCTGCCGGATCTCCGCCTCGGCCAGTTCGAAGTCCTCGGCCTTGGGCCAGCCGACGGGGCGGCTGAGCAGGCGCCATTCGCGGCTGACGGAGGGGAGCGTGGGGGTGTCGGACATGGAGGCCTTCCTTGTGTGCTTGTGCGGCGGCATGCGCGTACGGGCCAAATACTTCAGTACCTGAAACAACCATGCGCCTGGATATTTCATGATGTCAAGTAAGCGGGTACCCTGAGAGGCATGTCCACACCTCAGAAGACCGGTCGGCCCGACGCCCTCACCCTGGAGGTCGTCGAGTTGATCGGCGAGGTCGTATCGCGGTTCCACCAGGACTACGAGGAGGCCGCCGCCGGGCACTCCCTCACCGGTGCGCAGGCCAGGCTGCTCAGCCTCCTCTGCCTGGAGCCGCTGCCGATGCGGAAGCTGGCGGTGAAGCTGAAGTGCGAGCCGTCCAACGTCACGGGCATCGTCGACCGCCTGGAGGCCCGCGGCCTGGTGGAGCGTCGGCCCGACCCGGCCGACCGCCGGGTCAAGCTGGCGGCGGCGACGGACGAGGGGCGCCGGACCGCCCGGGAGCTGCGGGAGTCCCTGCGGTTCGCCCGCGAGCCACTGGCGGGGCTGGACGAAGGGGAACGGACACTGCTGCGGGGAATGCTCCAGCGGATGCTGGCGGCGTAGGACGCGGGAGAAGACGACTGTGCCCGGCCCGCGGCGCACCGGGCCGCCGGCGCAGGGGGCGTCGGCGGCGAACCGGGGCCGCGGACCGGGCAGGCCGGTTCCGGCTCAGGTCTTCCTGCGGGTCGTCATGAAGCGCTGGACCAGGATGAAGGCGCACAGCAGCACCCCGGTGGCGATCTTCGTCCACCAGGAGCTGAGCGTGCCCTCGAACTGGATGATGCTCTTGATCAGGCCCAGCACCAGGACACCGAACAGGGTTCCCAGCACATATCCGGAGCCGCCGGTCAGCAGTGTGCCGCCGATGACGACCGCGGCGATCGCGTCGAGTTCCATGCCGGTCGCGTGCAGCGGGTCACCGGACTGGATGTACAGGGTGAACAGGAGTCCGGCCAGCGCCGAGCAGAACCCGCTCACGGTGTACACGGCGATCTTCGTGCCACCCTGCGGGAGTCCCATCAGCATGGCCGACTGCTCGCTGCCGCCGACGGCGTACACCCGGCGTCCGAAGCGGGTGTAGTGCAGGACGTAGAACGCCACCGCGAGGACGACCAGCGAGATGATCGCGCCGAGCGACAGGAATCCCATCCCCAGCGACACCTGCGTCTCGGCCATGCCGCTCACCGAGGAGTCGCTGATGGAGATCGACTCCTTGCTGATGACCAGGCACAGGCCGCGGAAGAGGAAGAGGCCGGCGAGGGTCACGATGAAGGGCTGGATCTCGAAGGTGTGGATCACATAGCCCATCAGGAAACCGCCGAAGGCTCCCACGAGCAGCGCCATGGGGATCACGACCGGAAGCGGCAGTCCCTGGCGCTCCACCAGCCAGGCCGTGAACATCGTCGTGAAGCCGATCACCGAGCCGACGGACAGGTCGATGCCGCCGGACAGGATGACGAAGGTGACACCGACCGCGGCGACCAGCAGGTAGCCGTTGTCGATGAACAGGTTGAGGAAGACCTGCGGTTCGGTGAAACCGTAGTTCTGGTACCGGCTCAGGCCCACGGCGTACATCAGCACGAAGAGCAGGGCCGTCACCGCGACGGACAGGCGCCGGTCGCCGAGCAGACGCGTGGCCCTGGACGGGGTACGGCTGCCGGAGGCCGTGGGGCTCTGGGTGGTCGCGCTCATCACGACACCTCCATCTTGCGAGCGGCCTCGGTCGCCACGGCGGGGTCCGCCGGGGCCGCGGCCGGCGTGGCGCTTGCCTTGGCGCCGAACCTGCCACCGAAGACCTTGGCGCGGAACTTCGGGGACTGCATCAGGCACACGGCGATGACGACGGCGGCCTTGAAGACCAGGTTGGTCTGGGTGGGCACGCCGATGGTGTAGATCGTGGTGGTCAGCGTCTGGATGACCAGGGCGCCGACCACCGTGCCACCGACGGAGAACCGGCCGCCCAGGAGCGAGGTGCCACCGATCACCACGGCGAGGATCGCGTCGAGTTCGATCCACAGGCCGGCGTTGTTGCCGTCGGCGGCCGAGGTGTTGGAGCTGATCATCAGGCCCGCGATGCCCGCGCACAGCGCGCAGAACATGTAGACCATGATCTTGATGCGCCGGGACCTGATGCCGACCAGGCGGCTGGCCTCGGCGTTGCCGCCGACCGCCTCGACCAGCAGACCCAGAGCCGTGCGGCGGGTCAGCACGGCGGTGACGACCACGACCGCGGCCACCACGAAGATCGAGAACGGCAGCGTCAGCCAGTAGCCGCCGCCGATCAGCTTGTACGGCTCGCTGTTGATGGTGATGATCTGGCCGTCGGTGATCAGCTGGGCGACACCGCGCCCGGCGACCATGATGATCAGGGTGGCGATGATCGGCTGGATGCCCATCCTGGCCACCAGGAAGCCGTTCCACAGGCCGCAGACGACAGCGGCCAGCAGGCCGAGGCCCATCGCGAGCAGCACCCCGGACAGGGCGCTCTGGTCGGACCGGTCGCTGATGTACGAGCAGGCCAGTGCTCCGGTGATGGCGACCACGGCGCCGACGGAGAGGTCGATGCCGCCGGTGGCGATGACCAGGGTCATGCCGACCGCCACCAGGATGAGGGGCGAGCCGAACAGCACGATCGAGACGAGGCTGCCGTAGAGGTGACCGTCCGCCATGCGGATGGAGAAGAAGTCCGGTGTGAAGGGGACGTTGACGAGCAGCAGGAGGACGAGGACCGCTACCGGCCAGAACAGGTGGTGGCGGGTCAGCGCCCGCCATCGGGAAGAGGTGGTCACTGGTGCTCTCCGCTCGCGATGGTCTCCAGGATCCGGCTCGTGGTCATCTCGGGCCCGTTGGCGATCTGCGCCACGAGCCGGCGGTCGCGCAGCACTCCGATCGTGTGACTGAGCCGGAGGACCTCCTCCAGCTCCGCCGCGATGTACAGGACGGACATGCCGTCCTCGGAGAGGGAGACGACGAGCTTCTGGATCTCCGCCTTCGCGCCGATGTCGATGCCACGCGTCGGCTCGTCGAGGATCAGCAGCTTCGGCTGGGTGATCAGCCAGCGGGCCAGCAGCACCTTCTGCTGGTTGCCACCGCTGAGCTGGCCCACCCTGGCCTCGGGGTTGGCCGGGCGGATGTCGAGTGCCTTGATGTACTTGGCGACGAGTTCGTCGCGCTGGGCCACCGGGATGGGCCGGGTCCAGCCGCGCGAGGCCTGCAAGGCCAGGATGATGTTCTCCCGCACGGTGAGATCGGGCACCAGGCCCTCGCTCTTGCGGTTCTCGGAGCAGAACGCGACCCCGGCCCCGATCGCGTCGTTGGGGGCGCTCATCGAGACCTGCCTGCCGTCGATGGTCACCTTCCCGCTGTCCGGCTGGTCGGCGCCGAAGAGCAGCCGCGCGAGTTCGGTCCGGCCCGATCCGAGCAGGCCGGCGAGCCCGATGACCTCGCCCTTCCTGATCTCCAGGTCGAA
Source organism: Streptomyces sp. NPDC033216 (assembly GCF_055577115.1). NCBI lineage: Bacteria > Bacillati > Actinomycetota > Actinomycetes > Kitasatosporales > Streptomycetaceae > Streptomyces > Streptomyces sp. NPDC033216. Next base: position 259,888 of record NZ_JBVIQK010000001.1, read on the forward strand.
GGGGGCGATGCCGCCGGTCCGGCCGAGCCCGTCCGCCTGGACCAGGGTCTGGCCCGCGTGGGAGTGCAGTTGGTGGTCGTGGAGCCGGTCGAGCTGGCCCATGGCCTTGCCGAGCATGAGCTGGACGAGCCCGACCTGGTCGAGATCGCGCACCATGTGCTCACCCACGAGGGTGCCGTTGCGCAGCACGGTCATCCGGTCGCAGACCTCGTAGATCTGGTCCAGGAAGTGTGAGACGAACAGGATCGCCACGCCCTCGTCCTTCAACCGCCGCATCAGCGCGAACAGTTGGAGAACCTCGTCCCGGTCGAGGCTGGAGGTCGGCTCGTCGAGGATCAGCACCTTGGTGCCCGGCCCCTCGCCGTCGCCGGTGCCCAGCGACCTGACGATCGCGACCAGTTGCTGCACGGCCAGCGGGTACGAGGACAGCGGGGCGCTGACGTCGATGTCGAGCCCGAGCCGCTCCACCCGTTCCGCCGCCTGCCGGCGCAGCTGCTTCCACTGGATGCGGCCCATGCGGGTCGGTTCGCGCCCGATGAAGATGTTCTCCGCCACCGACAGGTTCGGGCAGAGGTTGACCTCCTGGTAGACCGTGCTGATGCCGGCCTGCTGCGCCTGAAGCGGGCTGGTGATCCGTACGGACCGGCCGTCCAGCGTGATCGTGCCGCCGTCCAGGGGGTAGACCCCCGTGAGCACCTTGATGAGGGTGGACTTGCCCGCCCCGTTCTCTCCCATCAGGGCGTGGATCTCACCGGGGAAGAGCCGGAAGTCGACGTCCGACAGAGCCCGTACCCCCGGAAACTCCTTGACTATGCCCGCCATTTCCAGGACGGGCCGCGGCTCTGCCATAAGTCTCCTAGCGAGGGACCACCGGCTTCGTCCGGTGGGGGGAATTCACTGATCTGGTCTGTGGTGCGTTCGTTCCGCCCCGACAGGGGGCGGTTCGGGGCCGCCCGCAGGGCCGGCCGACCGAGGGTCCGGCCGGCCGGAGGCACCCTGCCCGGGCGCGGTCGGTCAGTACTTGCGGCTCGGGAGGGCGGCCTTGGCCTGGTCCTGCATGAAGTCGCCCTCCTTGGTCTTGATCCAGCGCTCGACCGTCTCGCCGGCCTTGACCTTCTTCACGACGTCCATCAGCTGGGGACCGAGCAGCGGGTTGCACTCGACGATGGCGTTGATCTTGCCCTCGGACATGGCCACGAAGCCGTCCTTCACGCCGTCGATCGAGACGATCAGGATGTCCTTGCCGGGCTTCTTGCCCGCCGCCTCGATGGACTGGATGGCGCCGATCGCCATGTCGTCGTTGTGCGCGAAGAGCACGTTGATGTCCGGGTTGGACTGGAGGAAGGCCGCCATGACCTGCTTGCCGCCGGCGCGGGTGAAGTCACCGGTCTGGCTGACGACGATCTTCCAGTCGTCCTTGTGCTCGGCGTCCATGACCTCCTTGAAGCCCTTGGCGCGCTCGATCGCCGGGGCGGCGCCCGTGGTGCCCTCCAGCTGTGCGATCTTCACCGCGCCCTTGTGGCCGGCCTTCGCCAGGACCTTCTCGAGGATCTTGGCGGCGCGGCGGCCCTCGTCGGTGAAGTCGGAGCCGACCAGCGTGACGTACAGGGAGTCGTCGGAGGTCTCCACGGAGCGGTCGGTGAGGACGACCGGGATCTTCGCGGCCTTGGCCTCCTTGAGGACCGCGTCCCAGCCGGTGACGACCACCGGCGAGAAGGCGATGACGTCCACCTTCTGCGCGATGTAGTTGCGGATCGCGGAGATCTGGTTCTCCTGCTTCTGCTGGGCGTCCGAGAACTTGAGGTGGTAGCCCGCCTCCTTGGCGGCCTCCTTGACCGAGGTGGTGTTGGCGCTGCGCCAGCCGCTCTCCGAGCCGACCTGGGAGAAGCCGAGCGTGATCGTCTTGCTGCCGCCCGCGGAGGAGGAGCCGGTGGAGCTGTCGTCCTCCTTGGCGCAGGCCGCCAGGCCGCCCGCGGCTGCCACGCCGACCGCCGCGGTGAGGAAGTTCCTTCTGCTGAGCATGTTCTTCTCCTTTGAAGAGCCGGTCCGGGGACGGACCTGCTGGTGCTCGACGGGACCGGCCACACTGCGTCCAGCCTGTCGATCATCGTTCGATATTTCGGCCACACCGCTGGGCGGGTGAGTCCGGCCGGTCGGTCAGAGGGGAGTGCGCTCCGATGGGGCGGCGTACGGGAACGTACTGGCGCGCACGACGAGTTGGGGTTCGATGGCGATCCGTGAGGGACCAGCGGGTGGCCGGCCCTCGATCAGATCGAGGAGCAGTGCGATGCCTTGCTTGCCCACCGCCGAGAAGTCCTGCCGGACGGTGGTGAGCGGAGGAGCGAAGAACTCCGCCTCCGGGATGTCGTCGAAGCCGACCACCGCGACGTCCTGGGGAGTTCGGACACCCGCCTCACGCAGGGCCCGCAGCACCCCCAGCGCCATCTGGTCGTTGGCGACGAAGACGGCGGTGAGCCCCCGGCCCACCCAGCCGGCCAGTTCCTGGCCCGCACGGTAGCCCGACAGCGGACTCCAGTCCCCGCGCAGCAGCATGGGCGGCTCGACACCCTCCGCTTCGAGGGTCGACCGCCAGCCGGCGGCCCGGTCGGCCGCCTCCTGCCAGTCCTCGGGCCCGGCGAGGTGCCAGACCGTGCGGTGGCCGGCGGCCAGCAGATGGGCGGTGGCCAGCCGGCCCCCGAGCCGCTGGTCCACGCTGACGCTGGGAATGTCGACTCCCGGCCCGCTGCCCACGACCACCACGGGGAACGGGTGGCGGAGTTCGGCCAGAGCGTCCACCGCCGACCGCTGGGGAGCGATGGCGACCACTCCTTCCACCCCGCCCTCGCTGAGGTGGTCGAGGGCCTCGGACAGCTCCTCCATGGTCAGTTTGCGCAGACTGACCGTCGAGACGAGATAGCCCTCGGCGCGTGCCGCCTCTTCGAGCGCGAACAGGGTACTGGCCGGCCCGTAGAGGGTGGTGTCGGAAGCGACCACACCCAGCGTCCGGGTGCGCCGGGTCACCAGGGCCCGTGCGGAGGAGTTGCGGCGATAACCCATCTCCTCGATCGCCCGCAGCACCCGGGCCCGTGTCTCCTCCCGCACATTGGGGTGATCCCCCAGCACGCGGGAGACGGTCTGGTGGGACACGCCTGCCAGGCGCGCCACGTCGGCCATGGTGGGCGGCCGAAGCTGCGTATGGGTCACGGCCGCACCTCCTTGGCGCTCGTCCGCCGATAAGTCCTGTGGTGTGGGTGGTCGATCCCGCGCCGCCGGCTTCACGCCGGGATTCCGGTGGGTCCGACGGCGGGGGGACGGAAGGCGAGTGGGGACACCAGGGGCACGACGCTCGTAACTCCCGTGTTTCTCGGCGGACACTGAGTGGTGAAGTGGAGGTCATTGTGAGCGCTAACAATTCATGGCGGTCAAGGGGGTTGCGGCGGAAGGTCGTCACGGTTCCATAACGCGCCTGGCGGCCATGACACATACCCCCTGGTCACAGCCCTGACGGCAGACAAAGGCACCCCCGCGCCCGAGCACGGCCCGAGCACGACTCGACGAGGGCCTGCGGTGCGGGAAGAACCCGCACCCGTGCCCGCGCCGGGGATTGTGTGCCCTTTCGCGACACCGACGGCGCCGCCCTGGACGGCCGTCCAGCCGGGGCCGCCGCCCGTTCAGCGGCCCCTCAGGACGGCGACTCGGCGCATCGGGACGCGAGACCGGTCCCGCTCCGCCTGTCCACCGCACGCGGCCCCGCCCGCACCCGGACGCCCGGAACGCCCCCTCCCCGCGGCGACGGCTCCCCAGCCGATCGACCGGGAGGCGGCCCACCGGGCACCGGAGGCGCTTTCGTCCGGCCGGAGCCCTACGAGCACCACCACAGGAAGCGCGTGCACGTCTGCGACGGCGACGGTTCGGGGGACGAGGTCGGGCCGGCGGTCGGAGCGGCGCCCGAGTCCGGGTCGGGATCGGGGTCGGGGTCCGCGCCGGAGCCGGAGTCGGACTCGGGGTCCGAGGGCACGGTCGATCCGGGGGTCGACCCGGCGGAGCCGGAAGGGGTTGCCGACTGCACCCCGTCCGGGGTCTGCGTGGCCTTGTCGTCCTTCGAGGACTCCGACGCCGACGGGGAGGCGGAGGGGCTCGGGGAGGCGGAGGCGCTGTCCCCTCCCGCGGCCGTCCTGTCGTCCAGCGACCGCGCGGACGGGCTGGACTCCGATGCCGACCCGTCGACCTCGGACGACTCTCCCCCGGCCACCGCGGGGTTGCCGGGGGACGGGAACCCCGGTGCGTCCACGCCGAGTTCGGCCAGGCTCAGGCCGCCCGCCGCCAGGGCGAAGCCGACGGTGAGCAGCACCACGTGCTTGCGGCGCCTGCGGTGGACGGAGGCCTTGCGGTCACGACGGCTCGCGTCCGGCACGGCAGTCGCGCCTTCGGGACCCCGTCGGCCGCCCCGGCCCTGCCCGCGGCGGCGCGCGGCGCGGCCTTGGGGTTCGTCGGTCTCGGTTCCGTGATCGTCCTGATCGTCCTGGTCGTCCCGGTCACCTGCACGGCCTGCGTCAGCTGGACCACCTGGATCGGCGCGGTCGTAGGGCGCCTCGTGCGCCGACACGCCCTGCGGGTACTGCTCCGTCGCGTACGGTTCGGCGGCGTACGGTTCGCTCGCCTGCGGCTGCGGCTCCGGCTCGCGCGACTCCGGCTCGTACGGCGTGGACGGATACGCGCGTAGCTGTTCGGCAGGTGCGCCGCACCCCGGGCAGGCGAGGGCGCCGTTGAGGTGTCTTCGGCACGGGTGGCAGTAGTCCATGACGCGGGAAGACTAAGTTCCAGGACGGCCGCGTTCCCAGGCCGACCTGTGAAAGTTGTGTGGTAAACCGCCATACCGGCGCGCCAACATGAGTGACCTGCGCCACACCGCCGACTGTCGGGGTTCCGAAAGGGCGCGAAACTATCAAGTCGTTACCTGTTCGACCCATTGACACCCCGCTCGCGCGATCCTTACTGTCTGCCCAGCATTTCGAACGTGTGACGAAATCTCGAACACCGAAGGGTAACTTCCGTGCGCATCACTGGAATCAGCACGCACGTGGTCGGGACGCCGTGGCGCAACCTGACCTACGTCCTGGTGCACACCGACGAGGGCATCACGGGTGTCGGGGAGACCCGCATGCTGGGCCACACCGACGCGCTGATCGGCTATCTGAAGGAGGCCGAGGTCAACCACATTCTCGGCTCCGACCCGTTCGCTGTCGAGGACCTGGCGCGCCGTATGAAGTACGGCGACTACGGGCGCGCCGGCGAGATCGTGATGTCCGGCATCGCCGTCGTCGAGATGGCCTGCTGGGACATCAAGGGCAAGGCCCTGGGCGTGCCCGTCTGGCAGCTCCTCGGCGGCAAGGTCACCGACAAGGTCAAGGCCTACGCCAACGGCTGGTACACCACCGAGCGGACCCCGGAGGCCTACCACAAGGCCGCCCAGGGGGTCATGGAGCGCGGGTACAAGGCGCTCAAGATCGACCCCTTCGGCACCGGGCACTTCGAGCTGGACCACCAGCAGAGCCTGTACGCCGTCTCCCTCATCGAGGCCGTGCGCGACGCCATCGGGCCGGACGCCGAGCTGATGCTGGAGATGCACGGCCGCTTCTCCCCCGCCACCGCGATCCGGCTCGCGAAGGATCTCGCGCCCTTCAAGCCCGCGTGGCTGGAGGAGCCGTGCCCGCCCGAGAACCTGAAGGCGCTCGAGAAGGTCGCCGCCAAGGTCGACATCCCCGTCGCCACCGGTGAGCGCATCCACGACCGCATCGAGTTCCGCGAACTCTTCGAGAGCCAGGCCGTCGACATCATCCAGCCCGACGTCGGCCACATCGGTGGAATCTGGGAGACGCGCAAGCTGGCCGCGACCGCCGAGACGCACTACATGCTCGTCGCCCCGCACAACGTGGGCGGCCCGGTCCTCACGGCCGCCTCCCTCCAGGTCGGGTTCACCGCCCCCAACTTCAAGATCCTCGAGCACTTCAACGACTTCGCCGACGCGGAGATCAAGAAGGTCGTCAAGGGAGCGCCCGAAGTGATCGACGGGTACTTCCACCTCTCCGACGCCCCCGGGCTCGGCGTCGAGCTGGACGTCGACGCGGCCGCCGAGTTCCCGCAGCAGCAGGCCCGCTTCGACCTGTGGGCCGAGGGCTGGGAGCGGCGCAGGCCGAAGGGCGGCAAGTGAGCACCGCTGTCGTCGTCGAGGGGCCGGGCGAGCACCGGCTCACCTCGCACGAGCCACGGCAGCCGGGCGCCGGCGAGGCCCTGGTCCGCGTGCACGCCGTCGGCATCTGCGGCAGCGACCGCGAGGTCTACCAGGGCAACCGGCCCGAGGGTTACGTCCGTTACCCCCTGACCCCGGGCCACGAGTGGTCCGGGACGGTGGAGGCGGTCGGGGCCGGCGTCCCGGAGTCGCTGGTCGGCCGCAAGGTCGTCGGCGAGGGCTTCCGCAACTGCCAGGTCTGCGACCGCTGCCACGCGGGCGAGACGACGCTGTGCACGGACGGGTACGAGGAGACCGGCTTCACCCAGCCGGGAGCGATGGCCGCCTCCCTCACCCTGCCGGCCCGGCTGTTGCACGCGCTCCCGGACGACGCCGACCTCACCGCCGCCGCCCTGCTGGAGCCCGCCGCCTGTATCGCGGCCGCCGCGATCAAGGCGAACGCCCGGCCCGGCGAACGGGTCGCGGTGGTCGGCACCGGCACACTGGGCATGTTCGCCGTCCAGTTCCTGAAGGCCGGATCCCCGGCCGAACTGCTCGTCGTCGGCACCCGGAGGGACCGGGAGGCCCTGTCGCGGCAGTTCGGGGCCACCGACTTCCGTACCCGCGACGAGGAACTCCCCGGCGACTTCGACGTCGTGATCGAGACCGCCGGGTCCGCGTCCGCCGCGCGCACCTCCGCGGCGCTCCTCAGACGCGGTGGCCGGCTGGTCCTGACGGGCATCCCGGCGCCCGGCGCGGAAGGGCTCGACCCCACCGACCTGGTCGTGCGGCAGCTGGAGGTGCACACCGTCTTCGGTGCGCCGCCGGACGCCTGGGCGCACACGGTGCGGGTCTTCGCGGCCGGGTTGCTGGACCCGTCGCCGCTGGTCACGCACGAGCTGCCGCTCGCCGAGTTCTCGCAGGCCATCGATCTGGTGGGTTCCGGCGATCCGAAGGTGGGCAAGGTCCTGCTCCGCCCCTAGACGTACGCCGGTACGGAGGCGATCTGACGGCCCCCGTACCGGCGTACACCCAAGCCCCCCACGCCTTGAGCCGCGAACCTCGTCCGATACACCGAACACGAAGGACAGCTTGTGACGACCGACGCCTCCGCCACGGCCCCCCGTCGACCCGGTGAGCAGGCGCTCACCACGCTCGGCCTGGGCGCGCCCGCGCTCGATCCCGCCGACGCCTCCGACCACACTTTCCCCGGCGGCGGCCGCTGGCGCACCGAGGTCCCTTCGTGCGAGGGCCCCGAAGCGCTGGCCGTCATCCTCAAGGAGGCCTCACGCCTCGACGTGCCGATCCACCGGATCAGCCAGGGCAGCGGGGTGTGGATGCTGACCGACGCCGAGATCACGGAGATGGTCGAGGCCACCGGCGAGCGTGACATCGAGCTGTGCCTGTTCACCGGGCCTCGCGGCACCTGGGACATCGGCGGCTCCACCCGGACCGACTCGCGCGGCGGGGGGCTCCGGGCCCGCGGGCACGACGCCGTCGCCGGATGCGTCGAGGACGCCGTCCGGGCCACGGAGCTGGGCGTCAAGTGCCTCCTCATCGCCGACGAGGGTGTGCTGTGGACGCTGCACCGGGCCCGTGAGGCCGGCATCATCCCGGCCGACACCACGCTGAAGGTGTCTGCGCTCATCGGCCCCGTCAACCCGGCGGCGTACGCGGTGTACGAGCGGCTCGGGGCCGACTCGCTCAACGTGCCCAGCGATCTGACGCTGGATCACCTGACCGAGATCCGCCGGGTCTCCGGCGCCCCCATGGACATGTACATCGAGGCCCCCGACGACCTCGGCGGCTACATCCGGATGTACGAGGTCGCCGAGCTGATCCGGCGCGGCGCACCGCTGTACCTGAAGTTCGGTCTGGCCAAGGCCCCGGGCATCTACCCGTACGGCCACCACCTGCGGGACCTGGCGCTCTCCACCGCCCGGGAGCGGGTGCGGCGCGGGCGGCTCGCCCTCGACCTGCTCGCGCGTCACGGAGCGGACGGCGACATGGCCCCGCTCGGCTCGCGCCTGCCGGGCGAACTGAAGCGATTCGACATCCGGTCATAACGTTCCGGAAACCCCGCTTCACAGAAGCCGACACAGGCGCGCAGAATCCCACACACCGCTTCTCGGTCTTTCCGGCCTCGTTCCCGGAGCGTCCTCCGCAGCGCGAGACCGATCCCCTGCACACACATCAAGGATGATGATCATGCCCAACCGCAGAGCCGCCCTCGCCGCCATAGCCGGAGCCGCCTCCCTCGCCCTGACCCTGACCGCCTGCGGGCAGTCCGGGGAGGGCGGCAGCAAGGCGGCCTCGGACGACGCCAAGGGCGGGACCGTCGGCATCGCGATGCCGACCAAGTCCTCCGAGCGCTGGATCACCGACGGCGCGAACGTCGAGAAGGACCTCAAGGCCAAGGGCTACAAGACCAAGCTGGTCTTCGGCGAGGACGACCCCGACCAGCAGGTCTCCCAGATCGAGAACCTGATCACCCAGGGTGTCAAGGCGCTGATCATCGCGGCCATCGACAACAAGTCGCTGAACAACGTCCTCCAGCAGGCCGCCGACGCCAAGATCCCGGTCATCTCCTACGACCGCCTGATCCTCGGCACGAAGAACGTCGACTACTACGCGTCCTTCGACAACGAGAAGGTCGGCAAGCTCCAGGCGAGCTACATCGTCGACAAGCTGGGTCTGGCGAGCGGCAAGGGCCCGTTCAACATCGAGCTGTTCGCCGGCTCCAACGACGACAACAACACCAAGTACTTCTTCAACGGTGCGATGAGCGTGCTCCAGCCGTACATCGACAGCAAGAAGCTGGTGGTCAAGTCCGGCCAGACCAAGATCACCCAGGTCACCACCCTGCGCTGGGACGGCGCCACCGCCCAGAAGCGCATGGAGGACATCCTCACCTCGTCGTACTCCAGCGGCCGGGTCGACGCGGTGCTCTCGCCCTACGACGGCATCTCCATCGGCATCCTCGCCGCGCTGAAGTCGGACGGCTACGGCAGCGCCGGCAAGCCGCTGCCGGTCATCACCGGCCAGGACGCCGAGCTGGCCTCGGTGAAGTCGATCATCGCCGGCCAGCAGTCGCAGACCGTCTACAAGGACCTGCGCAAGCTCGCCCAGGTCGCCACGGACATGGTCGACGCCTCCCTCAACGGCAAGAAGCCCGAGATCAACGACACCAAGTCGTACGACAACGGCACCAAGGTCGTCCCCGCCTACCTGCTCCAGCCGGTGAGCGTCGACAAGGCGAACTACGAGAAGGTGCTCGTCCAGGGCGGCTACTACACGGCGGACCAGCTCAAGTAAGCGTCGAACCTTACGGATTGGAAGGCACGACCATGGCGGGACCCGTCCTGGAAATGCGCTCGATCGTCAAGACCTTTCCCGGCGTCAAAGCGCTGTCGGACGTCACACTGACCGTCCGTCAGGGCGAGGTCCATGCCATCTGCGGGGAGAACGGCGCCGGCAAGTCCACCTTGATGAAGGTGCTCTCCGGCGTCCATCCGCACGGCACCTACGAAGGGGAGATCCTCTTCGAGGGAGAGGTCTGCTCCTTCAGGGACATCCGGGCGAGCGAGCAGCGCGGCATCGTGATCATCCACCAGGAGCTGGCGCTGTCGCCGTACCTCTCACTGGCGGAGAACATCTTCCTCGGCAACGAGCACGCCAAGGGCGGGTTCATCGACTGGCGGGAGACCCTGCGGCACGCCACCGAGCTGCTGCGCCGAGTCGGTCTCGACGACCACCCGGAGACCCGCGTCGCCGACATCGGCGTGGGCAAGCAACAGCTCGTGGAGATCGCCAAGGCGCTCTCCAAGAAGGTGAAGCTGCTGATCCTGGACGAGCCGACGGCGGCGCTGAACGACGAGGACAGCGGCAAACTCCTGGATCTCATACTGGAGTTGAAGAAGCAGGGCATCACCTCGATCATCATCTCCCACAAGCTCAACGAGATCCGCAAGGTCGCCGACTCGGTGACGATCCTGCGCGACGGCCGCTCCATCGAGACGCTCGACGTCAAGGCCGCTGAGACGACCGAGGACCGGATCATCAGCGGCATGGTCGGCCGGGACCTCGACCACCGCTTCCCCGAGCGCACCCTGATCGAGACGGACAAGGCCGCGGCCCCGGCTCTGGAGATCCGCGACTGGACCGTGCACCACCCGATCGACCAGCAGCGCAAGGTCGTCGACGACGTGTCGATCCACGTGCGCCGCGGGGAGATCGTCGGCATCGCCGGCCTCATGGGCGCGGGCCGCACCGAGCTGGCCATGAGCGTCTTCGGCCGCACCTACGGTCGGCACGCGGGCGGCACGGTCCTCAAGGACGGCAAGGAGATCCGCACCAAGACGGTCGCCGAGGCCATCGACCACGGGATCGCCTACGTCACCGAGGACCGCAAGCACTACGGCCTCAACCTCATCGACACGATCAACCGCAACATCTCGCTGACCGCCCTGCACAAGGTCGCCAAGCGGGGCGTGGTCGACGAGCACGAGGAGCGGCAGGTCTCCGAGGGCTTCCGCAAGTCCATGAACATCAAGGCGCCCACCGTCTTCGAGCCGGTGGGCAAGTTGTCCGGCGGCAATCAGCAGAAGGTCGTCCTCAGCAAGTGGATCTTCACCGGTCCCGACGTGCTGATCCTGGACGAACCGACACGCGGCATCGACGTCGGCGCCAAGTTCGAGATCTACACGGTCATCGACCAGTTGGCCGCCCAGGGCAAGGCGGTCGTCTTCATCTCCTCCGAGCTGCCCGAACTGCTCGGCATGTGCGACCGCATCTACACGATGGCCGCCGGGCGGCTCACGGGCGAGTTCCCGCGGGCCGAGGCCACGCAGGAAGTGCTGATGCGTCAGATGACGAAGGACAAAGAGGTAACGCGATGAGCACGGACGTGACGGACAAGAGCCCGGCGGCCGCGCCGCCCGGGAAGAGCGGGGGCTCTGCCACCGGCGGCGGGCTGCTGCAACTGATGCTGGACGGCCTGCGGCGCAACATGCGTCAGTACGGCATGCTGATCGCGCTCGGCCTGCTCGTGGTCCTGTTCCAGGTGTGGACCGGCGGCGACCTGCTGCTGCCCCGCAACGTCTCCAACCTGGTCCTTCAGAACAGCTACATCCTGATCCTCGCGATCGGCATGATGCTGGTGATCATCGCGGGCCACATCGACCTGTCGGTCGGTTCGCTCACCGCGTTCGTGGGCGCCTTCGCGGCCGTCCTGACGGTGGAACACCACGTGGCGTGGCCCGTCGCGCTGGTGCTGTGCCTGGTCGTGGGCGCCGTCGCCGGCTCGGTGCAGGGCTTCCTGATCGCCTATCTCGGCATACCCTCCTTCATCGTCACCCTCGCCGGCATGCTGCTCTTCCGCGGTCTGACGGAGATCTTCCTGGAGGGCCAGACCCTCGGCCCGTTCCCCGACGGCCTTCAGAAGATGGGCAACGGCTTCCTGCCGGAGGTCGGTCCGAACACCAACTACCACAACCTCACGCTGCTGCTGGGCTTCGCGCTGCTGGCGTTCGTGATTCTCCAGGAGGTCCGGGACCGGGGGCGTCAGCAGGAGTTCGCGCTCGACGTGGTGCCCAGGAACCTGTTCCTGCTCAAGCTCGTCGCCATCGCCGCCGCGATCCTCACCGTCACCATGCTGCTCGCCAGCTACAAGGGTGCGCCGATCATCCTGCTCATCCTCGGCGTGCTGGTGGTCGGTTACGGCTACATCATGCGCAACGCCGTCTTCGGCCGTCACATCTACGCCATCGGCGGCAACCTGCCGGCGGCGAAGCTGTCCGGCGTCAAGGACAAGAAGGTCACCTTCCTCGTCTTCCTGAACATGGGCGTGCTCGCGGCCCTGGCGGGTCTGGTGGTCGCCGCCCGTCTGAACGCGGCCTCGCCCAAGGCCGGTCTCAGCTTCGAACTCGAGGCGATCGCCTCGTCGTTCATCGGCGGCGCGTCCATGAGCGGCGGAGTCGGCACCGTCCTCGGCGCCATCATCGGCGGTCTCGTCCTCGGTGTGCTGAACAACGGCATGAACCTCCTCAGCGTCGGCACCGACTGGCAGCAGGTCATCAAGGGCCTCGCCCTGCTGATCGCGGTCGGGTTCGACGTCTGGAACAAGCGCAAGTCCGGTTCCTGAGCCGCAGCGGGCCCCGCCGGAAGGCGGGGCCCGTTCTGTTTCCGGTGGACGAGGCAGGAAGGGGAAGGCGGACAGTGGTGAAGACCCGCTTCGGCACGCTGGCCGACGGCACCGAGGTCTTCCGTTGGGCCCTGGACAACGGCGGGACCCGGCTGAGGGTCCTCGACTACGGCGGGATCGTCCAGTCCCTGGAGATCCCCGACCGGCACGGCCGCTACGCCAACGTCTCCCTCGGCTTCGACGCCATCGAGGACTACGTCGCCGGCAGCCCGTACTTCGGCGCGCTGATCGGCCGGTTCGGCAACCGCGTCGCCGACGGCCGCTTCACCCTGGACGGCGAGAGCCACCAGCTGCCCGTCAACGACGGAGCCCACAGCCTGCACGGCGGCACCGAGGGCTTCGACCGGCACCTCTGGGAGGTCGAGCCGTTCACCGACGGCCCGGACCTCGGCCTGCGCCTGTACCGCACGAGCCCCCACGGGGAGATGGGCTACCCGGGCACGCTGAAGGTGCAGGTGACATACACCCTCACCGAGCGCGGCGAGTGGCGCATCGACTACGAGGCCACCACGGACGAGGCCACCGTCGTCAACCTCACCAGCCACGTCTACTGGAACCTGGCCGGCGAGGGAAGTGGCACGGTCGAGGACCACGAGCTGGCCATCGCCGCCTCCCGCTACACGCCGACCGGCCCGGACCTGATCCCCACGGGCGAACTCGCCGAGGTCGCCGGCACCCCCTTCGACTTCCGCGAGACCAGGACGATCGGCCGCGACCTCCGGGCCGGTCACGTCCAGCAGGTCCGGGCGAAGGGCTACGACCACAACTGGGTCCTGGACAAGGGCGTCACCGCCGGTCCGGAGCACGTGGCCACGCTGCGCGACCCGCGCTCCGGCCGCACCCTGGAGATCGCCACCGACCAGCCGGGACTCCAGTTGTACTCGGGCAACTTCCTCGACGGCACCCTCACCGGCACCGCCGGCCGCGCCTACCGCCAGGGCGACGCCGTCTGCCTGGAGACCCAGCACTTCCCCGACGCGCCGAACCATCCGTCGTTCCCCTCGACGGTGCTGCGGCCGGGGCAGACCTACCGGACGACGACGGTCCACTCGTTCGGCGCCTGACACACCTTCAGTGTGGCGCACGCCCCTGCCCGGTTCCCCGGTGCTTGAACAGCGCCACACCCGTCTCCGTATGTAGGGGCGGCCCGTGCTCCCCCGCGCGGGCCACCCACATGACGACGGGCCCGGTCGTCCCCGCCGGGTCCGCCCCATACGGAGGTTCCATGGCCGACAACGTCACCTCGTTGTTCCGCAGCACCGCCGCGCACAGCCCGTCGATGGCGGCGCTGACGCGGGAGGGCGGCGACGGGGGCGGCCCGGTGGACTTCTGCATCCCCTGCAACCCGTACTTCCCCACCCCGAAGATGTTCGAGGACATGTCGGCACGGCTGCGGGACATCATCACGTACTACCCGAGCAGCGCCGACACGATCACCGCCGAGTTGTGCAGCCTGCTCCAACTGCCCCCGCAGGCCGTCGCCATGGGCAACGGGTCCACCGAGCTGATCACCTGGATCGACCACCTGCTGGTGCGCGAGTCCCTCGCCGTCCCCGTCCCCACCTTCGGCCGCTGGACCGACCAGCCGATGGAGACCGGCAAGCGGGTCGACATGTTCCCGCTCCAGGAGTCCAGCGGCTTCGCCCTGGACCTCGCGCAGTACGCCGAGTTCATCCGCGCTCGCGGCACCCGGGTCGCCGTCATCTGCAACCCGAACAACCCCGACGGCGGGTTCCTGCACAAGCACGCGATCGTGCAGTTCATGGACGCGATGGCCGACCTGGACCTGGTCATCATCGACGAGTCGTTCCTGGAGTTCGCCGACGCGGAGGCCGAGCCCTCGGTCGTCCAGGAAGCGCTGCTCCGTCCCAACGTCATCGTCCTGCGCAGCCTCGGCAAGAACTTCGGCCTGCACGGCGTCCGCTTCGGCTACCTCGTCGCCAACCCGGCCCTGGCCGGGCGCGTGCGCTCCATGCTGCCCAAGTGGAACCTCAACTCCTTCGCCGAGCACGTGGTGTTCATGCTGAAGGAGCACGGCCCCGAGTACGCGCAGAGCCTGATGCAGGTACGCCGCGACCGCCTCGACATGGCCGGCCAGCTCTCCTCGCTCCCCGGCCTGACCGTCTACCCCTCCCAGGGGAACTTCCTCTTCGTACGCCTTCCCGTGGGCGCCGAGGGAACGGTGGTCCGCGACCGGCTGCTCACCGAGCACCGGATCCTGGTCCGCGAGTGCGGCAACAAGATCGGGTCCTCCAGCCGCTTCCTGCGGCTCGTGGTGCGCCCCCAGGTGGACGTGCGTCGCCTGGTGTCCGGCCTGGAACAGGTGCTCTACGGGACCAGGAGGGGAGCCGCCGTGCCCGAGCCGGGCAACGCGACCAGTTACAGCTCGGGTACGGCGGCGGTGGACCGGCTGGTGGGAGCGACGAACGGGGCGGGTGCGCGGGGCCTTGCCGCGCAGGCACAGGCCATGGGAGGCGGGACGCCGATGCCCATGCCGGAGCCGGTACCGGCCGCGCCGCCGGTACCGGTGCCGGCGCAGGTACCGGTGCCGGCGGCGGCGCAGGTACCGGTGCCGGTGCCGGCGCAGGTACCGGTGCCGGCGGCGGCGCAGGTACCGGTGCCGGCGGCGGCGCAGGTGTTTCCGCAGTCCGTTCCGGCGCCGGCTCCGGAGCCCGTGCTGATGCCCGCGCCCGTTCCGACGCCCAGTCCGGCACCCGTGCCCGCGCCCATGCCCGCGCCCATGCCGGCGGCGGCCGCGGCGGCGTCCATGGCGCCGGTACCCCCGCCGATGCCGACACCGATGCCGGCACCCGTGACCGCGCCCCTGCCCTCCGCGCCGAACGCCGGGCCGATGGGCGGGCCGGGCGGGCAGACCCCGCCGGGCGTCCCGGCCCGCGGTGGCCTCACGGCCGCGCAGGTGCGGGGCACCAACGGCCTCTCACCCGCGGCCACGACAGGCTGGCCGAACGCCCAGAGCTGGCCCAACCCCGCGGGGATGGGCCAGGCGGGCTGACCGGCCGAGGTCGCTGGGGACCCCGGAGGTCATGCCGGGGTCAGGCGCCACTGTTGGCAGGTGTTGTTCAGCCACGTCCACTGGCGGACGTCCGCCGAGTCCGCCGCGGAGCAGTTCGCCACGTCGGCGACCTTGCCGGTGGCCTGGTTCACGATACGGACGTAGTCACTGTCCGTCGCGACGAACCGGAACCGCTGGCAGGTGTTGTTCAGCCACGACCACTGACGGAGGTCGGCCCCGTCGGCGGTGGAGCAGTCGGCCGTGTCCAGGACCTTGCCGGTGGCGACGTTCACCAGCCGGCTCGTGTCGTCGCCCTGGTCCTCCAGACGCCACCGCTGGTTCGCTCCTGCGCTGCACGTGTACTGCTGCACGTCGGCCCCGTCGGCGGTGGAACCCCCGGCGACCTCCAGGCACTTCCCGCTGTTGCGGTTGCGCACGGTGTACGTTGTCGAGGCCGCCGAGGGCTCGCCGGAGGGACCCGTCCGACTCGCCCCGAGACGAACCGGCGTACCGAGGTTCGGCGTGCCGTCGGAGTTCCAGGTGAACCTCTGCGCACGGGTCGTACGCCCGTTGTCGCAGCCTTCCGACGCCGCGTCGTTGGCGTGGTAGACGATCCAGCTCTCGGTGCCGTCGGGGGAGGTGAAGAAACCGTTGTGGCCGGGGCCGTACACGCCGTTGGCGTCGCTGCGCTGGAAGACGGGGGTGGACTTCTTCGTCCAGGACGACGCCGACAGCGGGTCGCTGCCCGTGAGGGTCAGCTGCCCGAGTTTGTAGTCGGGGGTCCAGCAGCCGCTCGCGGAGTAGATGAGGAAGGTCCGCCCGCCCCGCTGGAGGATCTCGGGCCCCTCGTTCACGGACCCTCCGCCCTTCTCCCAGGAGTCGGTGGGAGTCGAGATGGTGGAGAAGCCGGTCGCCAGGGTGTACGGGTTGGACATGCGGGCCGCCACGAGGTTCTGCGTGCCGCCGCTCGCGCTGCCGAACAGATAGAGCTGACCGTTGATCGTCGCGACCGTCGGGTCGAGCATCCAGGCGGAGTTGAGCTGGTTGCGGTAGGTGTAGGGCCCGAGGGGGTCGGAGCCCGTGCTCTCCAGGACGTGCGTGCGCTGGGTGGAGTTGTAGTCGGTGACGTTCTGACCGGCGACGTAGTACAGGTACCAGCGGCCGTTCAGGTAGTGCAGCTCGGGCGCCCAGATGTTGCAGCAGCGGCTCGCCGCGTCACCCTGCCAGACCTGCACGCTGGGCGCGGTGGCGAGTCCGGCGAGGGTGGCGGACTTGCGGATGGTGATGACGCTCGTCCAACTCGTCGTCACCAGGTAGTAGTTGCCGTCGTGGTATGTGATCCAGGGGTCGGCGCCCTTCTGTGACGTGACGGGGTTGGCGAACGAGGCCGCGCCGGCGGTGGACTGCCCGACGGAGAGGGCGAGCAGGAGCGCGGCCAGCAGGGTCAGTAGGCGACGGGCCATCCGCTGCTCCAGTTCAGGAGGTTGACGCCGAGTTTGGGGGTGCCGTTGTCGTTGCCGTCGTAGTAGTGGTAGACGATCAGGTCGCCGTCGGTGTCCTTCATGATCGACTGGCCGCCGGGGCCGATGTACCGCCCGTGCGACTCCAGGACCGGCGTGCCGCCGTTGTTCATGAGGGCGACGCCGTTCCTGTCGTAGTACGGACCGGTGACGCTGGTGGCGCGGCCGACCTTGACCTTGTAGGTGGAGCTGGTGCCGGCGCAGCAGGTGTCGTAGGAGGCGAAGAGGTAGTAGTAGCCGTTCCGCTTGACGATGTACGGCGCTTCGACCGCCTTGGTCCCGGTCGGGCGGGAGGCGAGGGAGTAGCGGGTGGTGTTGCCCGCCGACTGTTTGCCGGTGGCCGGATCGATCTGGATCATCTTCAGGCCGGTCCACCAACTGCCGAAGGACAGCCACCACTTGCCGTTGTCGTCGACTAAGAGGTTGGGGTCGATGGCGTTGTGGTCGCTGGAGGTGGTGGAGGTGTGGACGGTGCCGCGGTCGGTCCAGGAGCCGGGCAGTCCGGTGGTCGAGGTGGCCAGGCCGATGGCGGACTTGTTGGAGCCGAAGGTGGAGACGGCGTAGTACATCAGGTACTTGCCGCCCTGGTACGAGATGTCGGGCGCCCAGGCCTCGGTCGTCCCGTACGAGGACCACCAGCTCGGCCTCGTCGAGAAGGCGTCGCCGCCCGCGCCGAACGCGATGCGGTCGGTGGAGGTGCGGTAGGAGAGACCGCCGCCGGTGGCGTAGAGCAGGTAGCGGCCGCCGGACGTGCGGATCATCGTCGGGTCGTGCACGACGGTGGATCCGGTGACCGTGCCGGGGTTGGGGTAGGCGGAGGCGGCCGAGGGGACCAGGGCGAGCAGGACCGCGGCGGGGAGCGAGAGCAGTGCGGCCCGCCGGGAGGTGCGGGGGGTGCGGGGGGTGCGGGGGGTGCGGGGTGCTGGTGAGGTGCGGCGCATGCGGACGCTCCTTCAGTGGGGTTTACCGTCCGGGATACCGAACAGCAGTCGCGTCATCGGACGGGACCGTAGGATCGACCCCCTTGCGCGTCAATGGTCCGCGCAGTACCGAAACTCTCGCGAGAACGCCTGCGCGACCGGGAACCCGCCGGACGGCCACGTCACCGGCGGCCGGGGAATCCACACCGATCAGCATCTTCTTCGGCGGAACGATCACGGCCCCGGTCGCAGGAGTCTGGCCGTACAAGCGAACACGGTCACCCGCATCGCCGGGCGTCGAGCGCCGACCTCGGCAACCGGGCGTCACCGCGGTCGCGGTGGCGCCCACCCACGCCCGTACGTGCCCATCCACGCCGGCAATCGCCCGCGAACCGCAAACCGCAAACCGCAGACCGGGGACGGGGAACGGGGACGGCGGCCGGGAGGCCTAACCTTGCGGGACGTCGGCCGTCGCCGCTCCACAGCCTTCGCGGCGCATCCGTTCACTCCCCCAGACGCCGAGCGGCGCGAGCGCGTTGTTGAGCGTACGCCCGTGCTCGGTCAGGGAGTACTCCACCCGTGGCGGCACCTCGGCGTAGACCTCCCGGCGCACGAGTCCGTCCGCCTCCATCTCACGCAGATGCTGCGTCAGCATCTTCTCGCTCACTCCGGGCAGACCGCGACGCAGCTCCGCGAAACGGCGCACGCCGTGGACGTCGAGCTCCCACAGGATCCATCCCTTCCACTTGCCGCTCACCACGTCCAGCGCAGCCTCGATGCCGCAGAGGTAAGGCCCGCGTCTCGGCGCCCTGGCCATCACTCGTCTCCCTTACGAAAAGGTAAGTACCGCAGAAAATAGTGGGTACTTCCGAGGTTAGTGGCGTCGGCAGAGCATGGACGGGTGAACGAACAGAACCGCACCACCAGGCAGAACAGCGCTGTCAGCGTGATCGGGCTCGGCCCGATGGGCCAGGCGATGACACGTGCCCTCCTCACCGCCGGCCACCCGGTCACCGTCTGGAACCGCACCGCCGGCCGGGCCGACGGCGTCGTCGCCGACGGGGCGACGCTCGCGGCCACAGCCGGCGAGGCGGTGGAGGCGAGTGACCTCGTGATCCTCAGCCTGACCGACTACCGGGCGATGTACGACATCCTCGACAGCGCGACCGCGTCACTAGCCGGCCGGACGCTGGTCAACCTCAGCTCGGACACGCCCGACCGCACACGCGAGGCGGCGGCCTGGGCGGCGGGCCACGACGCCGCCTTCCTCGTCGGTGGTGTCATGGTCCCGGCGCCGATGGTCGGCACGGAGGCGGCCCACGTCTACTACAGCGGTCCCGAACAGGTGATGAAGAACCACCGGGCGGCGCTGGAGCGGCTCGGCACTCCGAGGTACCTGGGCGCAGATCCGGGCCTCGCCCAGATGATGTACCAGGCCCAGCTCGCGGTGTTCCTCACCACCCTGTCCGCGTTGATGCACGCCACCGCGATGCTCGGCACCGCGGGGATGACGGCGACCGAGGCACTTCCGGAGCTGCTCTCCTTCACCGACTCGATCGGCGCCATGCTCCGGGCCGGTGAGGAGACTCCCGGCGCAGCTCTGGACGCCGGGGAGCACCCCGGCGACCTCAGCACCGTCACCATGATGGGCGCGACGTCCGACCACATCGTCGAGACCAGCACGTCGGTCGGCCTCGACCTCGCGCTCCCGCTCGCCGTGCGGGATCACTACCGGCGCGCGATCGAGAACGGACACGGCGGAGACAACTGGACCCGCATCATCGACAGCATCCGAGAGCCGCGCTGACCCGGCGCCGCACAGGTCGACGCTCAGGTGCCGGCTCTCCGGGCGACGCCCAAGGCAGCCGGGCAGCCGGGCAGCCGGGCAGCCGAACTGGACCGCGCGGGCGGAACGGTCCGCCGCTCCAAGGCCGGCAGAAGCGGCCCTCAGCTCGCTCTCTCCCCCAGTGCCTGCCCAGTGCCTGGGCCGACTTCGTGGCCCAGGCCGGCACGTGAGACGAGGGGGCCGCCCGCGCGGGCGGCCCCCTCGTCTCACGTGCCCGGACACTCCTTCCACGCCATGTGGTACACCGTGCTGATGTCGCCGTCGGTCGAGTCCATGGTCATGAAACTGACCTTGCCCGGTGCGGAGCTGCCCGCGTTGACCCGTAGCTCTGTGTTGATGTTGAAGTTGCGCTGGACCCCGCAGGGCGCCCACACGAGCTGTGCCCAGTCGGTGTTGTCGGTCGCCTGCCAGTTGTCGTTGTAGGCGCCGGTGACGGGGTGGTTCTTGTACACCGTGCTGGACGAGCCCTGGAAGTAGTACGAGGCCCGCTGTACGGCGGTGGCGCCGGGCTGGAGGAGGGCGAAGCCCCGGTAGTCCGCGCTGGCGATGGCGTAGGTGAAGCCCTGCGGGACGTGGACGACGAGGTTGAGCTGACAGTTCTTGCGGAACGCCGTCGGGTCGGAGTTGCCGCCGGCCTGAGCGAGGTAGTCGCTGTAGGTGACGGTGAAGGCGGTGTTGTCCTCGGAGACGGCGATGGCGGCGGTGCCCGCCGGGCAGCCGGAGCCGTTCACCGTGGCGACGTCGATGACGATCTTGTCCGGGGGCGGGTCGACGAACCCGAAGGACGGGTTGTGCGCGGGAAGCGCGGAGGTGACGAGAGCGGCGACGGCGCCGCTCAGAAGGAGCCCACCTGTCATGGTCTCTCCCTGGGTCGGGGGGTGACTGCGCCCGCGCTCTCACGCCAACTGCGTGAAGAATCAATGGAGTTGAGGTGAAGAACCGGGGCGTTCGCATCGTAGGGAGGCCCCGGCGACCCGGGCAGGCCGAACTCCGGCCATTCACCTCGACGCGTTCACACCGACACCGGGTGTGTCTGCGGGTAACTCCCCTCGCCCCGCGTTCCGTTCCTTTCTGTGACCGTTCCTGTTCGACCCGTTGACACCCCGCACGCCCCCTCTTAGGGTCGCGCCAACATTGCGATCATGTGACGAGATTTCGAACGGCGAACCTCCAGGTGCACACCGGCAGAGACATCACGAGAGTCGACGGGGACCCGGATGTCAGGCCGCACCGCCGCACATCTCCGGATCCATCACGGCGCGCCCCTCACTCCGCGGTCCGGTCTGTCCAGCGCGCCCCGGGATCCCCCGTAGGCACGGGCGTCAGCTGGCTTCCTCAACGACGAGAAGAACAAGGAACGATCACCATGCGCACTCGAAGAGCCGCCCTCCGCACCTTCGCCGGAGCCGCGTCCCTCGCCCTCACCTTGTCCGCCTGCGGCGAGGACAGCGAGGTCAGCTCCAGCTCCGAGGGCGGCACCATCGGGATCGCCATGCCGACCCGAGCCTCCGAGCGCTGGCTCACCGACGGCAAGAGCGTCGTCAAGGACCTCCGGACCAAGGGGTACGAGACCAAGCTGGTCTACGGTGACGACGACCCGAAGGCCCAGGTCGCGCAGGTCGCCGACCTGATCGGGCAGGGCGTCGACGCACTGATCATCGCGGCCATCGACAACAAGTCGCTGGACGGCGTGCTCCAGCAGGCCGCCGACGCGCACATCCCGGTGATCTCCTACGACCGGCTCATCCTCGGCTCCAGGAACGTCGACTACTACGTGTCCTTCGACAACGAGCAGGTCGGCCGGCAGCAGGCCCGCTACATCATCGACCGCCTCGGCCTGGAGGACGGCGAGGGCCCCTTCGACATCGAGCTGTTCGCCGGGTCTCCCGACGACAACAACACCAAGTACTTCTACGACGGTTCGATGCACCTCCTTCAGCCGTACCTGGACAGCAAGCAGCTGATCGTCCGGTCCGGCGAAACCGCGCTCGAGAAGATCACCACCTTGCGCTGGGACGGGCCGACCGCGCAGAAGCGCATGAGCCGCATCCTGTCCACGTCGTACAACGGCAAGACGGTCGACGCGGTCCTGTCGCCGTACGACGGCATGTCCCTGGGCATCCTGTCCGCGCTCAAGTCCTACGGCTACGGCTCCGGCGGGAAGGCTTTCCCGATCATCACCGGTCAGGACGCGGAACTGGCCTCGGTGAAGTCGATCATCGCCGGCGAGCAGTCGCAGACCGTCTACAAGGACCTCCGCCAACTCGCCACGGTGGCCGCGAACATGGCCGACGACATACTCAAGGGCAGGACGCCGAGGATCAACAACAGAAGGGGCTACAACAACGGCGTGAAGCCCGTGCCCGCCTACCTGCTCCAGCCGGCGTCCGTCGACAAGAGCAACTACAGCTACGTTCTGGCCGGTTACTACTCCGCCGAGGAGCTGAAGTAGCGGTCGAGCGCCTGGCCGGGCCCGTGCTCGGCGTCACGGGTTCTCCCAGGCCGTCGGTTCCGCCGCCAGGTCCCGGACCGGCGCGGGCAGGGTGTCCGCGGCGAGGTCGGCCACCGTGACGCCCTCCAGGACCTTGCGGACGTTGGCGCGCAGGGCGATCCACAGGGGCAACAGGGGCTGTGCGGTGCCCGTGTAGGTGAGGCCGGTGGGACGTTCGCCCCGGACGGACACGATCGGGCCGTCGACCGCCCGGATCACGTCCGCGACCGTGATCCGGGCGGCGTCGCGGGCGAGCCGGTAGCCGCCGCCTCCGCCGCGCCGGCTCTCGACGACGCCGCCGCGCCGGAGGTCCCCGAGGATCCCCTCCAGGAACTTGTGCGGGATGCCCTGCTCGGCGGAGATCGTCTCCGCCTTCACCGGGTCGCCGCCCTGCCGTACGGCCAGTTCCAGTACCGCCCGTACGGCGTAGTCCGCCCGTGCCGAGATCCTCATACCGACATTGTGGGGCAGCCGGCGGCGTCCGGTTCAGGCCAGCCGGATCACGTTCCAGGACAGCGGCTCCAGCGTCGCCCTCAGCGTCCCGTCCGTGACCGCCGTACCGTCCACGGCGTGCGGCGCGACCCGCTCGGGGTCGTCGAGTGTGTTGCGGGCGTCCGGGTCGGCGTCGGCGAGCGCGCTGTGCTCGACGAGCCGCGAGACCCCGAGACCGGTCAGCGTCACCTCCAGCGGCAGCGCCTCGGTACGGCCCCGGTTGACCGCGAAGATTGTCACCGAGCCGTCCTGCGCGCGTACGGCGGTGGCGTGCAGCAGGTCCGCCTCGCCGTACTTCCGGGTCTGGTACGTCGGTGAGTCCACCCGGACGTCGAGCACCTCGCCCCGCCCGTACCGGGAGGCCTGCGCGAACGGGAAGAACGTCGTCTGGCGCCAGGCCGGGCCGTCCGGCTCGGTCATGATCGGCGCGATCACGTTCACCAGCTGGGCCAGGCAGGCGACGGTGACGCGGTCGGCGTGCCGCAGCAGGGCGATCAGGAGCGAGCCGAAGACGACGGCGTCGGTGACGCTGTAGTTGTCCTCCAGGAGGCGGGGGGCCTCGGGCCAGTCGTCCTGCGCGAACGTCGTCGCCTGCTCCTGCCAGCGGGACAGGTACCAGACGTTCCACTCGTCGAAGGAGAGGTTGATCCTCTTCTTCGACTTCAGCCGCGCGCCGACGTGGTCGCAGGTGGCGACCACGTTCTCGATGAAGGACTCCATGTCGACGGCGGAGGCGAGGAAGGAGTCCACGTCGCCGTCGACGGGCTCGTAGTAGGCGTGCAGGGAGATGTGGTCGACCAGGTCGTACGTCTCCGCCAGGACCGTCGCCTCCCACGCGGCGAACGTCGGCATCGACTGGGCCGAGCTGCCGCAGGCGACGAGTTCGACGCCCGGGTCCTGCTGGCGCATGGCGCGGGCGGTCTCGGCGGCGATCCGGCCGTACTCCTCGGCGGTCTTGTGGCCGGTCTGCCAGGGGCCGTCCATCTCGTTGCCGAGGCACCACAGCCGGATACCGAAGGGGTCCTTGTCGCCGTGCGCGGCACGCAGGTCCGAGAGCGCCGTGCCGGAGGGGTGGTTGGCGTACTCCTGGAGTTCGAGGGCCTCCGCCACGCCACGGGTGCCGAGGTTGACCGCCATCATGGGCTCCGCCTGCGGGCCGATCTTCCTCAGGAAGGCCATGTACTCGGAGAGACCGAAACGGTTGGTCTCCGTCGAGTGCCACGCCAGGTCCAGACGGCGGGGGCGGTCCTCCACCGGCCCGACGGAGTCCTCCCAGCGGTAACCGGAGACGAAGTTGCCGCCGGGGTAACGGACGGCGGTGACGCCGAGTTCACGGACGAGGTCCAGGACGTCCCGCCGCAGACCGCCCTCGTCGGCGGTGGCATGGCCGGGCTCGTGGATGCCGGTGTAGACGCAGCGGCCGAGGTGCTCCACGAAGGAGCCGAAGAGGCGGGGGTTGACCTGACCGACGGTGAAAGCGGGATCGAGGGTGAAGCGGGCGGTTCGCATGCGCGCCTTTCGAGGTGGGTGGTCGGTGTTGGCTTGACGGGTGCGGCCGCGCGGCCTTGCGGTGGCTCGTCGCGCGGTCGCCCGCGCCCTGAAGGACGGCCGGCCGTCCTACTGCCGGTGCGTGCAGGTGTCCAGGCCGAGTTCGGGTGTGCCCTCGTCCGCCGCGACGAGGCAGCGGTGCGCCAGAACGTCTCGCCCCCGTCCCTGAGGAAGGACCGGCCACCGGTCCCGACGTACCGGCCGTGGCCTTCCGGGAGGAGGTCTGTGCCGTCCGTCGGCATCGGGGTGTCGGCGCTGTCGGCGTACGGGCCCGTGATCGTCGTCGATCCGCCGGTCCTGATCCCGTACGTCTCGCTCGCATCCGCGCGGCACGCGGCGCAAGGGGCGAAGAGGCGGGAGTGCCGTCGCGCGTCCGTGGCGCCTCACCTCGGTGGCTCTCCAGGAGGAGTCACTGGCCCGCGAGGCCGGTGTGCGCGACACCTGCCACGATCTGCCGCTGGAAGAAGACGAAGACGATGATCAGCGGCAGGCCCGCCATGAGACCGCCGGCCATGAGCTGGGCCCACTGGATGCCGTAGGAGTTCATGACGGTCGCGATGCCGTTCGGCATGGTCATGAGGTCGGGGTTGTTGGTCACCATGTACGGCCACAGGAAGTTGTTCCACGAGGCGATGAAGGTGAAGATGCCGACCGCCGCCAGCGACGGGCGGGAGAGCGGGACCACGATGGTGAAGAAGACCCGCCAGCGGCCGGCGCCGTCGATGAAGGCCGCCTCCTCCAGTTCGCGCGGGATGCCCTGGAAGAACTTGTAGAGGATGTAGACCATCGCGGCGGGCGCGCACTGCGGCAGGATCATGCCCCAGTAGGTGTCGACCATGCCCATCTGCTGGACGGTGGTGAACAGCGGCACGCCGAGGACCGCCGGGGACACCATGAGGCCCGCCATCACCACGCCCATGAGGAAGCCCTTGCCGCGGAACTCCGTGCGGGCGAAGCCGTAGCCGGCGAGCGCGGCCACCATGAGCACCACGGCCGTCACGCACACCGAGACGACGAGGGAGTTCACGAACCAGTTGGTGATGTTGCCGGTCTCGAAGATGGCCGACCACGCCTGACCGGTCCAGTCCTTCGGCAACCAGTGCGGCGGCACCTCGACGGCCTCGGTCTCCGACTTCAGGGAGGTGAAAACCGCCCAGACCAGCGGCGAGAGGAACACCAGGGAGACGGCGGCGCCGAGCAGGGTGAGCACGATCTGGCTGGGCGACCACGCCCTGCGGGACTCGGCCCGTGCCGGTGTGGCGGTCTGTGCGGCGGTGGTCATCGGCCGCCCTCCTCACGGTTGCGCAGCAGCCACATCCGCGCGAGCGCGACGGCCGCGATGAGCACGAAGAAGATGATGGAGATCGCGGAGGCGTAGCCCACGCGGTAGCTGGTGAAGCCCTCTTCGAGGGTGTACTGGACGAAGGTGCGGGTCGATTCCTCGGGACCGGTGCCGAAGTCCATCATCACCACCGCCTGGTCGAAGACCTGGAGCGAGGCGAGGATCTGGAGGGCGATGACGAGCCCGGTGATGTTGCGCAGCATCGGCAGCGTGATGTGGACCATGCGGTGCCAGGCGTTCGCACCGTCCAGCTTGGCGGCCTCGTAGAGGTGTGCGGGGATGCCCTGGAGGGCGGCGAGGTAGAGCAGGAAGCTGAACCCGACCGTCCACCACAGGGTGCAGATGACGACGGCGAGCATCGCGTACGACTTGTCGGTCAGCCACGGTGTGTCGATGCCGAAGACGTAGTTGATCATTCCCGTGCCCGGGTTGAACAGCCACTGCCAGAGATTGGCGGCGACCGTGGACGGCAGCAGGAACGGGGCGAAGAAGCACAGCCGCCACAGCCACTTGGCGCGCTCGATGTGGTGGGCGAGCATCGCGAGGAGGAAGGCGAGCGCGGTGATGCACGGCACCACGAGAAGGGTGAAGTAGGCGCTGTGGCCGAGCGCGTCCCACACCAGTGGGTCGCCGAGGGCCTCGCGGTAGTTGTCGAGGCCGACGAAGCTCGCGCCGTCCCCGGTGATGTTGGCGTCCGTGAAGCTGAGGTACAGGCCGCGCAGCAGCGGCCAGATCACGAAGAGCGTGAACAGCGCCAGGAACGGCGCGACGAACCAGCCGCCGTGCTGGAACCCCTGTCCGCGGCGGAGGGTGGCGCCCCGCGCGGCGGTCTTCGCACGCGCGGGGCGGATGACGGCCTCGGCGCTGGTCGTCGTCATGCGGCCGCACCTCCCTGGGCGGCGGTCCTGCCGTCCATGGGGTTCTTCGAGGCGAGCAGCGCGGTGAGCGTGCTCCTCATGCGGCGGGCGGCGGCATCCGGCTTGGCGGAGCCCATCGTCGAGGAGACGACGATGGGACCGACGCGCTGGGCCAGGATGCCGGTGGAGCCCGCGAACCAGACCTTCGGCTCGGCGGCCTGGTGATCCATCGCCGTGACGTACTCGTTCTGCGGGCTCAGCTTCTGGTACGCGGCCGTGGACAGGGTCGGCGTGTACGCCGGGATGTGGCCGCCGGCCGCCCACTGCTGGGCGTGCCTGACGACGTAGGCGGCGAGCCGGTGGGCGGCGTCGTCGGCGGCGCCGCCGCGGCCGGACTGGTGCGGCAGGACGAAGGCGTGCGACTCGGCGTGGGTGGCCTGCTCGCCGAAGACGGGCGGCAGCGGGGCGGCGCCGTAGTCGAGTTCCGCGGCGTCGAAGACCGGCACCGACCAGTTGCCCTCCCAGACGAAGGGGGCGCCGTTGACGAACTGTTCGGCGCCCGCGCCGCCGCCGAATCCCGGGTCGGCGTAGCCGTCGGTGATGTGCCGGCGGAGGAACTCCAGGACCTGGGTCGCCTTGTCGGTGTCGAAGGTGACCTCGGTGTTGGCGGCGTCGAACCAGGTGCCGCCGAGCTGGGTGTAGAAGGCGACGAAGAACCACCACTGGAAGTTCTGGTCGTTGTGCCACAGGCCGATGGTCTGGAGCCCCTTCCCGGTGGCCTGCCTGGCCTCCTTCAGCGCGTCGAACCACGCGTCGGTGGACGTCACGGACACCATCCGCCCGTCGGCGCCGAGCAGGCCCGCCTTCCTCAGCACGTCCTTGCGGTAGAAGCAGAGCTGGACGTGGATGTCGAGGGGGAGGGCGTACAGCTCGCCGTCGATGACGGCCCGCTTCCACAGCGCGGGGTTGAAGTCCGCCTCCCGCACGCCGTACCTGGCGAGCAGGTCGACGTCCCAGGGGTCCAGGAGGCGGCCGGGCGAGAAGCCGGTGACCCGGCCCATGTGCATGACGCCGAGGTCCGGTGCGCGGTTGCCCGCGGCGGCCATGGCGAGCTTGGTGTAGAAGGGGCTGCCCCACTGGAGGGTGGAGTCCTTCACGTCGATGCCGGGGTTGTCCTTCCGGAAGGCGTCCAGCATCGCGATCATGTTGTATCCGTCGCCGCCGCTGAAGAGGTTCCAGTACCGGACCCGGGTGTCCGCACCGGAGGCGAGCGCGTCGGCTCCGGTCCCGAGCGCCGCGAACCCGAAACTGCCCGCGACGGTCAGGCCGCCGGCGGCGGCCAGAAGTTGCCTGCGACTCAGGCCAGGTCGTCCCATGTCCTGCCCTACTGTTCGACATCTCGAATTGTGCCCGTAACTTCGAACGGGACCGTAAATTCGATGCGCCCTCGCGTCAATGGTTCTGACAGGACTGCCAGGACTTCCGGCGCACCTTCCCGACACTGCGTCTGATAGCGCTTTCTGCGGGGCGGGCGCTCGGAATCCGTGCCATATCGTTGCCCCGTCGGCGTCCCGCCCGTCCCACGCCGGCGCCACGCCCGCTCCGCGCCCGCTTCCCCGTGACGCGGACGCCTCCGGCCGCGTAGCCTCGGGGACGGCTGCCGCAGGGCGGCCGGAAAGGGGACCGGATGGACATCGCGGGCGTGCGCGGAACGGCTGCCCGGATCACCTCGGAGCTGCGGCGCGCGAGGACCGGCCCCGCCATGCGCCGTCTGGCCGGCGAACTGACCGCCGCGGTGCGGGCCCGGCCCCGGACGCCGGACGGAGTGCGCGAGGTCGCCCACGCGCTGTGCGAGGAGATGGCCGCACTGCGCGGCGGACGGCCCGTCGAGCTGCGCTTCGAGCGGTTCCCCGACGAGATCGAAGTGACCGGCCTGTGGGTGGAGTTCGAAAACTTCGACCTGGTCATCGTGGAGGAACGCGCCGAAGAGGTGCAGCAACTCGTGATCCTCGGGCACGAGTTGTGGCACCTGCACGCCGGACACGACCACCACCACAGCGCCGGTACGGCGGCCGCCCGCGCGCTCGCCGTACGCCCCGCCTGGCACGACGGCATCCTCGCGGTCGCCGCCCGCAACGGCTCCCGCGCACAGGACGAGGCACAGGCCGACGACTTCGGCCACCGCCTGGCAGCCGCCCTACGGCCGCTGCTGCACGGCGACGACACCGCCGTACCCCTGGAACCCGTTCAGCGGTCCCTGGGCTACCGGGGACGCGGAGGAGCTGACCGACGATGAGCGCCCTGACCCCCGCGGCGGCGCGGCTCACCGAACCGCTGGCCCTGACACCGGCCGGCTTCGTCAACGAGTTCTACCCCTCCTTCTGGTGGATCCCCGCCGGGATCCTCGCGGCCGCCCTCGCGATCAAACTGCCCAGCATCATCCGCCTGTGGACCGACCCGCTGCTGCGGGCGGTCGGCGGGCTGCTGTTGCTCGCCCTGGCGGTGTTCGTGTTCGTGGCGCCGTCGACGATCGCCTGGGTCAACCGGGTCACCGGCGTGCCCAACATCTCCGGTCCCTGGGTGTACTCGCTGCTCACCGCGTTCTGCGGCTCGTGTCTGCTGCTGATCATCACCTGGCGCAACGGCCTGTCCGACCGCTCCGCCCGCACCCGCTCCGCCATGCGCTGGGTCCTCGGCACCTACGCCGGGGTGATCGCCGCGCTGTGGGTGCTGTTCGCCCTCGCCGAGATGCCCGAGGAACGGCTGCGCGACCTCGACACGTACTACGCGAACACGCCGTACGCCCGCGAACTGATCGTGCTCTACCTGCTCGCGCACACCGCGGCCACGCTGATCACCAACGCGCTGATCTGGAACTGGGTACGTGCCGACGGACTCGACTCCCTGCTGCGCTGGGGGCTGAAGTTCCTCGGTGTGGGCTACGCGGCCCAGTTGCTCTTCGACGCGGCCAAACTGACCGCCGTGGGCGGCCGGTGGGCGGGGCGGAACCTGGACTGGCTGAGCACGGCCGTGGCGCCGCCGCTGGCCTGCCTGTCCGCCGTCCTGATCGCGGTGGGGTTCATCCTCCCGCACGCCGGCCAGTACCTCCACGACCGCTGGCAGGTCCGGTTCGCTGTGCGCGAACTGCGGCCGCTGTACCTGCTGATGAAGGCCGGCAACGGCGGCGGCGTCCCCCGCGTCCTGCGCTCCGCGCCGGACCTGCGCCTGATCCGCCGGGAGACGTTCATCCGCGACGGGCTGCTGGCACTGGCCCGGTACGTCGACGAGGACCTGCGAGGCCGCTCCTACGACGCGGCCCTCGCCCTCGGCTTCCCCGCGGACCGGGCGAAGGCACTGGCCGCCGCGGTGACCGTGCTCGACGCGGTGGACGCCAGGAGCCGCGGGCTGGAACGCGACACCGACGGCGAGTCCGACACGACCGACCTGCTCAGGGACATCGGCGCGGTGTCGCGTGCACTGCGACAGCCGGACGCGGTACGGGCGGTGAGGGAACGGGCCGCCACCAAGGACGACGGCCGGGCCGCCGCCCCGACGAGCGGAGTCCGCGCCGACGCCCCCACGGGCGGAGTCCACAGCGACACCCCCGCGGACGGAGGCCGCACCGGCACCCCCGCGGGCCACGAACGCGCCCAGCGCTAGCGGCAGCGGCGCCCCGGCGGATGCCTGCGGGCCGAACAGGGACATGAAGGCACCGCCCCGGGCGGACGGCGAACGCACCGGGCGCCCGGCTGGCGGGCCGAACGCACGGCGGGCGTCCTGGCGTTCCGGTGGGGGCGTCCGATGCGAGGGCGAGTGGCCGGCGTGGGATCGCGCCGCGCGGTGTGCGTGACTCTTCCACCCGGTGTTCACCGGACCCGCACACTCGCCGACAAAGGCCGGATCTGGTGGGCGGGGCGTGGGTCGTTCCGGGCGGGGAGCGGGGAGTGGGTGGGTGACACGGGAGGTTTTCGGCCAGAGGTGTCGGGCCGCCGTATCCCGTTCATCCGTTACAAGCGGTTCCTCCCCACCGAGTTCGCGCCGAATCTTCCGGGCGTCGGAGGCGGAGGTAGCTGAGACGGCACAGGTCTTGGCATATTGCAGGACCGAACGCCCGCGCAGCCACGGGGAGAACCGTGCGTACGAACAGGGAGATGCGTCGCCTCGCCGACACCCTCATCGCTCCCATCCGGGTTCCGGTCCCGGCCGAGCCCGAGGCCCTGTTCGACGCCGTCGTCGCGGCCGCGGCGCGATGGCGGGGCCGCGACATCGTCGTGCACCGCGCGGTGTTCCCACCCCACACCGCCAGCGGGCTCTGGCTGGAGGGCGAGAGCCACGACGACGTCGTCATCGACGAACGGGCCGCCGTCTGGCATCAGATCGTGATCTTCTGCCACGAGGTGTGGCACATGCACCGGCGTCAGACCGACGCCGTGCCCGGCGCCGCTCCGGCCGCCGCCGCCCGCACCGACTTCTCCCTCTCCGACGAGCAGGAGGCCGACCGCTTCGGCATGCTGATGGGCCGTCGGCTGCGCTCCTGGCTGGAGGCCTCCGCCGACTCGGTGTACGCCGACCGCGGCGACGACACCCAGGACATCGCCGGCCGCATCGGCGCGGCCCTCAACTACCGCGGAACCCGCAGGTGAACGGCGCGCCCCACTACGTCAGCGCCGCCGTCCTCTGGCTCGGCCTGCTGGTGCGGGCCCCCGATCTGCTGCGCCACCGGCACGACCCCTATCTGCGGTCCATCTGCGCCGTGCTCGGTCTGGCCGGACTCTGCTTCCTGCTCGGCGCCCCGCCCACGGTCGGCGCCGTCAACCGCCTCGGCCGGACACCGAACCTGGCCGCACCGCTGACGTACGCCGCGATCACCGGATACAGCGCCGCCTCCCAGGTGCTGATCGTGCACTGGCGGGGCGGACCGCGGGTGCGACGGACGGCCCGGCGCTGGATCCTGGCCTACACGCTGGTCGTCCTCGGCATCGTCACGATGTTCGTCCTCGGCGACGCGCCCGTGGAGCGGCGCACCGACCTGGACACCTACTACGCGAACACCCCCTACCTCCGCGAGATGATCCTGCTCTACCTGCTCGGGCACCTCGCCGCCGTCGGCGTCACCAGCGTTTCCGCCCTGTGCTGGGCCCGCCAGGTGCGCGGCTGGCTGCGGGCCGGCCTCGTGACGCTGGGCCTGGGCTCGCTGTGCGGGGCCGTGTACAGCCTGTCCAGGCTCGCCGCCGTGGCCGCCCGCTGGACCGGCCACGACTGGTCCGCCCTGGTCACCGAGGCCTCCCCGGCGGCGGCCGGACTCGGCGCGGTCATGACGGTCGTCGGCGTCCTCGTCCCGCTGGCCGGACCCCGGCTGACGGAGTGGCGGCGGACCCGGCGCGCCTACGCCCGCCTCGAACCCCTGGAACGCGAACTGGACGGCGTGCTCACCCGTCACGCCCTGCGGCTGCCCCCGCCGTGCTGGGTGCGGCCCGCCACCCGGCTCGTCTGGCGCCGGACCAGCATCCACAACGCGCTGACCCACCTGGACGCCTACGTCGACCGCGACCTGTACGACGTGACGCGGCGGGCCGCCCTGCGCCGTACCGGCGACGCGGAGCGAGCCGCGGCGACGGCCTGGGCGACCGTCATCGCGGCGGCCGTACGACGGGAGGCGCAAGCCGGGCCGGACGGGGGCGACGCCGGCGTGTCCGGGGAGTCCGACTGGTTGCTGGAGCGGGCGCCGGACCCGGCCGCGCTGGTGCGCATCGCCGACGCCCTGGCCGGCGAACCCCTCGTGCGCGCCGCCGCGACGGAAGCGGTGGCGGCGGCCGGACCGGTCCCCGCCGAACGGAGGACCCCGTGAGCCTCGTCGTCTATCTCGCCGGCGCCGTCCTCCTGCTGTCCGCCGCCGTTCTGTTCCGCAGGCCCCGCTCGGCCGCGTCCAACCCCCTCACCGTGTCCACCTGTGTCGCGATCACCCTCGGCGCACTCGTCTTCGTCTGCTCGGCGCCCGTCACGCTGGCCGCCGTCAACGACCTCACCGGCATCCCCAACTTCGGCGCCCCGCTGACGTACGGCATGCTCTCGGCGTACAGCTGCTCGCTGCTGATCCTGCTCGCCCACTGGCGGGGCGGGCCGCCCGAGCGGGTACGGCGGCAGGTGCTGGGCGGCATCGCCGTGTACGGACCGCTGATCGTGGCCGTGATCGTGCTGTTCGCGCTCGCCGACGCACCCACCGAACGGCTCACCGATCTCGACACCTACTACGCGAACACGCCGTACATGCGCGAGATGATCGTGCTCTACCTGCTCGGGCACACCGTGGCGATCGTCGCGATGGCCGTGGTCTGCGTGCAGTGGATGCGCGAGGTCACCGGGCTGCTGCGGACCGGGCTGCTGCTGATCCTCGTGGGCGCGCTGCTGGACCTGCTCGGCTTCCAGCTGACCAAGTACACCGCGGTCGTGGCCCGTTGGAGCGGACACGACCTCGACTTCCTCTCCACCACCGTCGCCCCGCCGATGGCCGCCCTCGGCGCGCTGCTCTGCTCCGCCGGCTACGTCCTGCCGCGGCTGCTGCCGGCGGCCGTCGCGCACGGGCGCGGACTGCGGGACCACCGGCGACTGCGGCCGCTGTGGGACCGCGTGGGGTTCGTGTCGGTGGCTCCCAAGCCGCCCGTTTCCTGGTGGCGGCTGCCCGAGGAGCGGTTGCACTGGCGGGAGGTCGCCATCCACGACGCGCTGCTCGCCCTCGCCCCCTACTTCGACGACCGGGTACGGTCGCGGGCGCTCGCCGCCGCGCTCGCCGAGGGCCGCGGCGCGCACGAGGCACGGGTCGCCGCGGAGGCCGCCATGCTCGCCGAGGCCGCCCGACGGGCCGCCGCGCGGGAGGCGCCGTGCGAGACCCCGAGCGCCCACCGGCTGCACGCCACCGAGGTGTCCGGCGCCGCAGGACTGGTCGAGCTGGCGCAGGCACTGGCCCGAACTCCCGCCCCGGACGCGATCGGTGAAGGTACGGTGAAAGCCTTCCACGGCTGAAAGCCTTCCCGGCCGGATGCCTGGTGCGGCGGCAGGCCTTCGTGGCCGAACGTCCTGGTGGGCGGGTCCCTTCGCGGCGCACGTGCCGCGGGGCCGGTCCCCCGGTGGCCGCACCTCCGCCGTGGTGGCGTCCGCAGTCAGGATGTCCGCCGCCCCGATGTCCGCCGTCCCGCTGCTTGTTGTGTCCGCAATGACCGTCATGCCTGCCATGACTGCCATGACTGCCTTCATGGCCGAGTACGAGGAGCCCCATGTCCAGTAGAGCTGTCGTCATCGGTGCCGGGCTGGCCGGCATGCTGGCCGCGGCGGCCCTGTCCACCGTCGTGGACGAAGTGATCGTGCTGGAACGGGACGACCTGCCCGACGGGCCGGAACACCGCAAGGGCCTGCCGCAGGGGCGGCACGCCCACCTCCTCATGGCCGGCGGACTCGCCGCCATGGAGGACCTCGTTCCGGGCGTCGGCATGCGCAAGCACCTGCTCGCCGCCGGGGCCCGCGAGATATCCCTCAGCTCCGGCATGATCGCCCTCACGCCCGAAGGCTGGTTCCGGCGCTGGCGCCACGAGGGGCCGCGGATGATGACCTGTAGCCGGGCCCTGCTCGACTGGGCGGTCCGCGACGCCGTGCTGGCCAACACAGGCGTCCAGGTCCGCAAGGGTCAGGTACGGGAACTGACCGGCGACGCGCGGCGCGTCACGGGCGTACGGGTCGCCGCTCCCGACGGGGACGAGGTGATCGACGCCGCATTCGTGGTCGACGCGAGCGGACGGGGGTCGCGGGTCGTCACATGGCTCTCCGGGTTGGGCATCTCGGACGTGCGGGAGAAGACGGTCGACGCGGGGCTGGTCAACGCCACGCGGGTCTACCGCACCCCCGAAGGAGCCGAACGGTTCCCGCTCACCATCATCCAGGCCAACCCGTACCAGGGGCGGCCCGGACGCAGCGGCATGGTGCTGCCCATCGAGGACGACCGGTGGATGGTCAGCCTCGCCGGGACTCGGGGCGGAGGCGAACCGCCCTCCGACCCGGACGAGTTCCTCCGGTACACCCTCGATCTGCCGCATCCCCTCGTGGGGCGGCTGATCTCGGGCGCCGAGCCGCTCACCGACATCCACGTCAGCCGCAGCACCAGCAACCACCGGCGGTACCTGGAGAAGACGCGGGAGTGGCCCGAGCGGTTCGTCGTCCTCGGTGACGCGCTGGCCACCTTCAACCCGGCGTACGGGCAGGGCATGTCCGTTGCCGCGCTCGGCGCGCGGGTGCTGAGCCGGGAACTGGGCCGGGGCGGCGGGGTCGGGTCGGCGGGCCTCGCGCGGCGCGTGCAGCGGGGGGCCGCGTCGTCGGTCGGGGCGGCCTGGACGATGGCCGTCAGCCAGGACGTCTGGTTCCCCGGAACGCGGGGCGGTGCCCCGACCGTCGCGGACCGGCTGGTCACCGGATTCACCCGGCGGGTGATCCGCACGGCCACGGGGTCGTACGGCGCGGCGTCGGCGGTGTGGGACGTCACCAGTCTCACGGCCGGCCCGGAGCGGTTCCTTCGCCCGTCAGCGCTCCTGGCGACCCTGAGCGGCCCACCGCTGCGGACTCCGGCGGGGCCGCCGCTGACCGAGACGGAGCGGGAGGTCCTACGAGGGCTGGAGGGGTCCGGCGCGGCGGTGGGATGAGGTCGGGTGACGTGAAGGGGTGACCGTGGCGGGTCGGCTGATGCTCGGGAACGCGGCGGGCTGCGGCCCCGGGCGCGGCTGCGCCGTCCGCCTGAGGGGCCGACCGCCCCCGACGCCCTCCTCGCCGCGGTCGGCGGCCTGGTCCTGATCCTTCGGGATCACCGCCCGCCTGCCGCGTCCGCGCAGGGGGGTCCGGCCACCGCGGGACGAGTAGGCCCTGTCGCCGACGACCGCGTCCGGCCGGGTGCGCGGGGCGGCCGACGGGGCGAGGATCCGTGTCGTCGGGGGCACGGTGATGAACCGCGGGCCGTCCGCGGGCCGTCCGCGGCATGGCCCCCGGTCGGCACGAGGACCGGCGCGCGGCGTTGGCGGTCGGCGCGAGGTGGACCGTGCTGATCCGTCGCCCCTGAACGTCCCGCGAGAGCGGCCTCCAGCCGGAGTGTTCGTCGACGCCGGATGCGTCGAGTACCAGTCGGAGACCCGGCCGGCCATGGCTCGGGCGGCGGTGGAGTCGCCGCCCTGGAAGATCTCCGGATGAGGGCGTTCGGGCCGCTCCCGCTCGGGACCGGTCCCGGCAACCTGCCCGTTCCGTCCTTCGAGGCGGCCCCTTTCGGCCTGGCTTCCTCCGCCTCGGCGGCAGCCGCCTCCGGAGCGGTGAGGACGTCCTCACCTCGGTGCGTCCCGGCAGCGTCGTAGTGGGCGCCCGCGGTGGTGGAGTCCATGCCGACCAAGGACAGGTCGACTCCGCCCCGACGTCGCGGCTTCCGCGGTCGCGCCCTCCAGCACGGCCTCCACGACGCGCGGCATCACGCCACTGCCGGAAGGGGTGGTGGACGGTCGACCGGGCGCCGACCGCCTTCGGCGTGTTCGCCACTGACCGCCGTGCGGCATGCCGCGCCGGCAGCATTCATTCCCGCGTTCGCCGCCGGTGGCCGTCGGTCAGCAGAGTTTGCGCTCGCCGGACTTGACCTTGTTGCCGGTCGAGCTGACCGTCTCGGTGTAGTAGGTCGCGTTACCGTCGCAGCCGGCGATCACCGTCATGTTGCCGTTGCCGAACAGTGCGTGCGTCCGCGATCCCACCGTGACGTCCGTCTGGAGGGTCCTCTTCTTCTGGATCCTGACCGTCAGCGTGACACGGCTGGAGCCGCAGTCGGTGCGGCTGCCCACCCCGACGATGGTGCCGTTGGCGCCCGGCTGGGGCGGAT
Source organism: Streptomyces sp. NPDC033216 (assembly GCF_055577115.1). Lineage (NCBI taxonomy): Bacteria > Bacillati > Actinomycetota > Actinomycetes > Kitasatosporales > Streptomycetaceae > Streptomyces > Streptomyces sp. NPDC033216. The sequence continues at coordinate 296,237 of NZ_JBVIQK010000001.1, forward strand.
TGGCACCGAGGGCACAGGCGAGCGGGCCGGCTTCGGCCGCTAACGCCGGATTCGCCATCGTCATGCCGGTAGCGATCAGGGAACCCGCCAGGGCGAGTGCGCCGAGTGTCCGAGATGTGCGGTTCACAGAGAGACCTCCTGGTCGATGCGACAACACTGTCGACAGCCCACCCGTCCGGTCGACCAACCTCCCCGCGCTCGAACCGAACGGACCCGGGCCGCCATGCGAAACGGTAACGACCACCACCGGGGCCGTCAACTGAGATAAAGAAAGAATGCACATCTCATTCACGTCAGTTGTCACCGCTAGACTGAGGGAATGGCAGACAGCAGCGTCAACAACCCGCTGGCGGCGAAGGTGAACCGTTTGTTCAGCGTGGTTCGCCGTTCGTCTGACGGCGACGAGTACACGTTCGAGGAGGTCGCCGAAGCGATCAAGGCCCAGGGTGGTCCCACCATCTCGGCGACCTACCTGTGGCAGCTCCGCAAGGGGTTGCGCGACAACCCCACCAAACGGCACCTCGAAGCACTCGCACGGTTCTTCGGCGTACCACCCGCCTACTTCTTCGACGATGCGGAAGCCGAGCGCATCGACGCCGAACTGGCCCTGCTCGCCGCGCTGCGTGACGCGTCGGTGCGGCAGATCGCGCTGCGCGCTCGAGGCCTGTCCACGAAGAGCCTCGGAGCGATCAGGGACATGGTCGACCACGTCCGTGAACTCGAAGGGCTGCCCGATCCCGCAGGCGAAACCGACCGATGACGCGGATCAACCGGCACCGGCTGAGGCGTCGCTGTGCCAGGGCGCTGCGCGAGCTCGGGCTGCCGGACACGTTCGACCTCCCGACGCTGTGCGCCGCGCTCAGCGCGCAGCGCGGTCGGCCGCTCCGGCGCATGCCCGTGCCCGGCCTGTTCGACGTGTGCGGGTTATGGATCGCGACCGACAGCGCCGACTTGATCGCCTACGAGCAGCACACGAGTGCGCCACACCAGGACCACATCGTGCTGCACGAGATCGGGCACGTTCTGTGCGACCACTTCCCAGCCACTCTCAGTACGGCCGAGCAGGCACAACTCTTGCTCCCCGACCTCGACTCGGCCATGGTCCGGCGGGTGCTGGGCCGCTCCGGCTACTCAAGCGTCGAGGAACGCGAGGCGGAATTCCTTGCGTCCCTGCTGGGGCAACGCACACGCCCCGCGCGGACGGACGAATCCGTCGCCGGCCGCCTGCGCTCCGCCCTGGACGACACTCCCCACTATGAGTGAGCTGGTACGCCGCTACGGTCCGGCGCTGATCGCCTGGGCGATGCTGCTGTGGCTGCGGCCGAGCCCGGCACCAGGTCGTCGACTGGTGCGGCTCTGCGTACTCGCTCTGGCCGTTTCGCAGACGCTGCTCACGCCCGCCGCGATCGGTTTCACGCGGGTCGTGGGCCTGGCCGGCATCGAGCGGCTCACCGGCCACGTCGCCATGCTCGTCGCCACCTGGGCAGGTTCCCAGATCCTCCTGCGCTTGCACGGACATCAGGCGCGGGCGCGGGTGAACACGGCTTGGGTCATATGCACCGGCACCGTCATGTGCCTCCTCTTCGCGCTCACTCCGAATCTGGAGCCACAGTCGCCCTGGGTCATGGAGTACTGCGTCGCCTATGCCGTAGCACTGTTCCCCGAACTCACCGTCATCGGCTGCCTCTGCATGCGGGAACTCCGCACGGTCCCGGACCGGACGCTCCGTCTCGGCCTCGGACTGATCGTCGTCGGGATCTGCGCGGCGGCCTCCTACATGACGAGCAGAACCGCGGTGGCCGTCTCGGCCCGCGCCCCCTTCGACTTCGCCTGGGGACAGTCCTTCGCCATGAGCAAGGCGCTGCCGACCGCAGCTCATCTCCTGGTGCTCGCCGGGGTGGCGGTACCGGCCACGGCGGGGTGGCTGCGCCGGTACCGGCGCTATCGCCGTCTCGCCCCTCTGTGGTCCGCCCTCTACCGGGCCGAACCCGCTATCGCCCTGGAACGTCCGAGCCCCCTGCATCCCCGGAGGCTCTTCCCCACGCAACTTCAGCTGTACCGGCGAGTGATCGAGATCCGAGACGGCCTCCTGGCGATCCGCCCCTACCGAGCCCAGGCCGACACCGTCACCGTCACCGGGCAACTCGACGGCCACCAGCAGGAAGCGGCCGAGATCCTGGCCGCCCTGCACGCCCGAGAGACGGGAGCACCGCCCGGCGTGCCCCCGTCCACCACGCCGGGCGGCCACGACCTCAGCAGCGACACCGAGTACCTCTGCCGCCTCGCCGACGCCTACCAGACCCTCGCTGGAGCTGACCGGCGGCGCACGAAACGCTGAGGAACCGCAGCAGCCAGGCGAAGGAGGTGTCCCGACCGGCGCCGTGACGTCCCGGCCCCCAGCTCCACGCAAGTCCCGAAGCACCCCGCCGAGCGCATTCGACTCCCCCCTCGGTCCGGTCGACTTCCCTCGTGGTCCACGGGTTTTCAGCGAGGGCCGGCCGTCCGTCCGCCCGCCGCCCGCCGGGCCTCACGACGCCGGCCCCGCCCCCTCAGCCGCTGAAGGCCGGTTGGGGCATGCCCTTGCCCGCGTCCGGGACGACCAGGAGCGAGCCCGACAGCGGGTGGGGGGCCTCCAGGCCCACCCGTGCTGTCGTGATGTACAGGTCCGTCAGCTCGGCACCGCCGAACGCGCAGGCCGTCACCCTCGGGGTCGGCAGCTCGATCACGCGGTCCAGCACGCCCGCCGGGGTGTAACGGCGTACCGCCGCCCCCTCCCACAGCGCCACCCACACGCACCCGTCCGCGTCGACCGTCAGCCCGTCGGGGAAGCCCGCGCCGTCCTCGATCTCGACGAAGGGGCGACGGTTCGTCACCCGGCCGTCGGCGTGGTCGAAGACGTCGACGCGGCGGGTCGGGGAGTCGATGTAGTACATCAGCGCACCGGAAGGGCTCCAGCCCGTCCCGTTGCTCACGGCGACGTCGTCGAGGACCACAGTGACCGAACCGTCCCCGGTGAGGCGGGACAGCGATCCCCCGCCCGGCGCCTCGTCGTAGCGCATCGTGCCGGCCCAGAGCGAGCCGTCGGGCGCGACGGCCGCGTCGTTGGCGCGGCGGCCGGGGACCGGCTCGTGGTGGAGCCAGCGCAAGCGCCCGTCCTCGTCCAGCACACCCACGCCGTCGCGGAGGTTGAGGACCAGGCCGCCGCCCGCACGTGGCTTGACCGCGCCCACGTGCTGGTCGGTGACGCGGACCGTGCGGCGGCCCGTCGACGGCTCGTAGGTGTGCAGGCGTGAGCCGAGGATGTCGAGCCAGAGGAGGCGGCCGGTGGCCGGGTCCCAGGTGGGGCCCTCGCCGAGGGAGGCCTCGGCGCGGACGGCGACGTCGAACACGTTGGTCATGCCAGGCTCCGGTAGCCCAGCTGTTCGGACAGCTCGGCCGCGCCCTTGGCGGCGAGCTGCTCCAGTTCGACGCGGCGCTCGTCGCTCCAGCGGATCATGGGGACGGAGATCGACAGCGCGGCCACGACCCGGCCCGTGCGGTCGCGCACCGGGGCCGCCACGCAGCTGACGTCCGGGTTGGACTCGCGGCTCTCGACCGCGATGCCCCGTTCCCTGATCTCCGCGAGGGCCTCCCGCAGCGCGCCCGGTTCGGTGATGCTGTTGGGCGTCATCGCGACCAGGTCGGCGTCGTCGGGGATCCGCGCGGTCAGCTCGGCGTCGGGGAGGGAGGCGAGCAGCATCTTGCCGACGGAGGTGCAGTGCGCGGGGAGGCGACGGCCCGCCGCCGACACCATGCGTACGGCGTGCGTGGAGTCGACCTTCGCGATGTAGATGACGTCGGCGCCCTCCAGGATCGCCACGTGGACCGTCTCGTCGCAGGTCTCGGCGACGGTCCTGGCGACCTGCTGGCCCTCGGCGGCCAGGTCGAGCTGCTCGGCGTACCGGCTGCCGAGCTGGTACGGCCGTACGCCGAGGCGGTAGCGTCCGGGCTGTCCGGGGACGGTGACGATGTACGACCGGGCGGCGAGCGTGGTGACCAGCTCGTGCACCGTGGTGCGCGGCAGCTGGAGCCGGCGCACTATGTCGGGGGCGGACAGCGTCCCGTCCCCGTCGAGGAAGAGCTCGAGGATGTCGAGAGCCCGGGTGACGGCAGGTACGAGTCGTCCCACGGCCGGCCCCCTTCCTTGGTTCGTCTCAGGCCTGCGTTCGAAATTTCAACAGACGATCGGCATGACGAACACAGGCTAGTCATAGAGCGCGGCGCCGGGCAATGGCCATGGAGGGACGCGTGCCTGGAGCGCCCATCGGCGGCCCGTCCGCCTCCGCAGTCTGCCGCCGCCTCGCCGCTCGCGTGCGCCCGTCGCCCCGTCGGCCGGCGGCTCGCCGACCCGTTCGCCGTGAGGCCGCCCGGCCGGTGGGCGACGATGGATCGCATGCCGTCCGACACGCGCCCCGCCGGCCGCCCCTTCACGCCCCTCGACCTCCAGCTGGTGCTGCTGCGCCGCATGGCGGACCACAATCCGGACCTGGTGGAGGACGCCCGCCGCGAGCTGGGCGCCTCCCTGACCGACATGCGGGAGGCCAACAAGCGTTGGCAGGCGATGGTCCGCTCACCGCGCGGCCGGGGTGCCGCCTCCCGGTACCGCTCCGTCCTCGGCGCCCCCGAGACACGGGCGGCGCGCCGCATCGGGGACCTGGACTGCGAGGCCTGGCTGTGGCCGCTCCCCCTCTGGCCCGCCCTACGCTTCGAGGTCCTCCTCGCCCCGAACGGCGCGGTCTGGAACGAGTGGCTGGTCCGCGCACCCGGCGCTCCCGCCCCCGCCCTCCGCACCCTCGACGACCTCACCCCCTGGTCCTGCACGGTCGACGAGGCCGCCCGCGCCTTCGCCCCCGCCCGCCCGCTGGAGGGCTCGGCCCCCACCCGCTGGGGTCTGGCCTTCAGCGCGCCGGACGGGGAGGGGGTGCGACGGGAGGTGGCCGCCGAGTTCACCTGGGGGCTGCTTCAGCGGACGGCGGTGCGGAAGTAGTCCGCGAAGGTCCCTGACCGGTGCCGGCCGCGGCGAGGATCGCCTCCACCACCCGCGGCACCGACTCCGGGTGCAGAAACAGGAAGAGGTTCGGCTCCACCAGCTCCAGCTCCATCACCCGTGGCCGGCCGTCGTCACCGTCCACCAGGTCGACCCGCGCGTACAGCAACTCGGATGCGTCCGGCACGGCCGCCAACGCCCGCTGAGCGACGTCGAGTTCGGCTGCTGTCGGGGTCCAGGGCTCCAGCCCCGGATGCGCCACCTTGGCCGCGTCGAAAGCGGTTCCGCGAGCGAGCACGGCCCGCTTGCGGCTGGCGTGCAGCAGGCCACCCCCGAAGAACTGGAGGGCCCGCTCCCCCGCGATGTCGATGCTGCGCACATACGGCTGGACCATCGCCGTCAGCCCTTCCTCGTGCATGCGCGCGAGATGGCGTACGGCGGCGTCGTGCAGGTCCGGCGTGTAGCGCGCGGCGTAGCGGGCGCCGGCGCCCGAGGTGGGTTTGACGACGTACTCGCGGTCCTCGGGAAGGTCCGCCGGGTCGCCGGGGGCGAGGTAGCGGGTGGGGACCACGGGTACGCCGGCCGCCTCGAGTTCACCGAGGTAGCGCTTGTCCGTGTTCCAGCGCACCACGGCGGCCGGGTTCGCCAGGCGGGTCACCCCGGCGCACCGGTCCGCCCACGCCGTGAACTCCGCCGCGCGCCAGCTGTAGTCCCAGGTGGAGCGGATCAGGGCGAGGTCGTAGGAGGCCCAGTCGGCGTCGGCGTCGTCCCAGCACACCGCCTCCGCGTCGGCCCCGGCCTCCTCCAGCGCCCGCACCAGGACCGGGAGGTCACGGTCCTTGCTCGGCTCCGGACGGGGATCATAGGTGACCAGGGCGACTCGGGACACGGCGGGACTCCCTTCTCGTGACGACGCCCTCGGGGTCGTCACCTCTCGTAGCGCCTCGTGACAGGTCGGGACGCCCCGTGACTACTCGTGGCTTACGCACGGACCCGCAGGCTAACCGGCACCCCCGCAGCCGCCGCAACCCGTTCGACCTTCCCCCTCGGCGAAGGTCCGGCATCGGTGGCGGAACGGACACGGGAGCGGGTGCGCAGACCGCGTCCCCCGCGGACCGGACAACGTGAGCTGTGGGGAGGCCGACGTGGTGCGGAAGTGACGGGCGGCGACCTCCGGAACCGGAACCGACGGGTCGGACCGGTCATGGGGTAGGAACGACCTTGTCGTCCCCTGCCCGAGGAGTGTTCCGGTGTCCTTTCTCTTTCCGGCCCTGACGGGGCCGCCGCCCGCTGCGCCGTCCGACCGCGTGGCTCTGCGGTTCGGTGAGCGGTCCCTGACGTACGCGGAACTCGCCCGCGCGGCGGGCTCGCTGGGGGGCCGGCTGCCGGGCGGCGGCGCGCGGGTCGCCGTATGGGCGACGCCCGAGCTGGAGACGGCGGTGGCCGTCGTGGCGGCCCTGGAGACCGGGGTGCCGGTGGTGCCGCTCAATCCGAGGTCCGGGGAGAAGGAACTCGGGCACATCCTGTCCGACAGCGCGCCCGCGCTCCTCCTGGCCGCCCCCGGAGACGAACTCCCGCCCGCCGTGAGGGGCCTGCCGCGCGTCGATGTGGACGTGCGAGCCACCGGCGGACGGCTCCCGGACCATCTCCCGGTCACCGGAGAGGACCCCGCGCTCGTCGTCTACACCTCCGGCACCACCGGCCCGCCCAAGGGCGCGGTCATCCCACGGCGGGCGGTCGCGGCGACACTGGACGCGCTCGCCGACGCCTGGCGGTGGACCGGCGAGGACGTGCTGGTGCACGGGCTGCCGCTGTTCCATGTGCACGGGCTGGTACTGGGCGTCCTCGGACCGCTGCGGCGCGGAGGGTCGGTACGGCATCTGGGGCGGTTCTCCGCCGAGGGCGTGGCCCGGGAGCTGAACAGCGGCGCCAGCATGCTGTTCGGGGTGCCCACCATGTATCACCGGCTCGCCGAGGCCCTCCCCGGCGACCCCGGCCTCGCGGCGGCGCTCGGCCGGGCCCGGCTGCTCGTCTCCGGCTCCGCCGCGCTGCCGGCGCACGACCACCAGCGGATCACGGCCGCGACCGGGCAGCGGGTCATCGAGCGGTACGGCATGACGGAGACCCTGATGAACACCTCCGTGCGCGCCGACGGCGAACCACGGACGGGCACGGTCGGGGTGCCGCTGCCGGGCGTGGAACTGCGGCTCGTGGAGGAGGACGGCACTCCCCTCACGTCGTACGACGGGGAGAGCGTCGGGGAGATCCAGGTGCGAGGGCCGAACCTGTTCACCGGCTACCTCAACCGGCCGGACGCCACGGCGGGGGCGTTCACCGCCGACGGGTGGTTCCGGACCGGTGACATGGCGGTACGGGACGGTGACGGTCACGTCCGGATCGTCGGACGCAAGGCCACCGACCTGATCAAGAGCGGTGGTCACAAGATCGGCGCCGGTGAGATCGAGAACGCGCTCCTGGAACATCCGGGCGTACGGGAGGCCGCCGTCACCGGGGAGGCGGACGCCGACCTCGGGGAGCGGATCGTGGCGTGGATCGTGCCCGAGGACCGGCACTCGCCGCCTTCCGAGGGCGAGTTGGCCGATCACGTGGCGCGGCGGCTCGCCCCGCACAAGCGGCCCCGCGTGGTGCGCTACCTCGACCTGCTGCCCCGCAACGACATGGGGAAGATCATGAAAAGGGCGCTGCCGTCATGAGTGGTCCGCTTCGCCTCTCCGCGCGCGAGATCCTCGCCCTCGTCTGTGACTCCCCCGCCTCCCCCGGTTCCCCCGGTACCGTCGGTTCTGCCGGGACCCCCGGCTCCCCCGGCGTCCCCGGCTCTCCTGACGCTTCCGAGCCCTTGGGTTCCTCGGGCTCCTTCGCCGAACTCCCGTACCCGGTGGCGGGTTCCGCACCCGACGGTCCTCTGTCCTGGCCCGGCTACGGCACCTCCCGCGCCCGTGCCGCCGAGCGGACCGGCGAGACGGAGTCCGTGGTCTGCGGCACCGGCAGTGTCGCGGGCACCCGCGCCGTGCTGATCGCGTTCGAGTTCGGCTTCCTGGGCGGCTCGCTGGGCGAACGCACCGGCGACCGGCTGGAGGCGGCGTACACCTACGCCCGTGAACACCGGTTGCCCGTCGTCCCGTTGGTCGCCACCGGCGGCTCGCGGATGCAGGAGGGCATGCTCGCCCTCACTCAGCTCCAGCGCGTGGCCCGGCAGTCGGCGCTGACGCGGCAGGCCGGGCTGGCGCAGATCGCCGTGGTACGCGACCCGACGACCGGCGGTGGCTGGGCCACCCTGGGCGCCGGCGCCGACGTGGTCCTCGCGCTGCCGGGCGCCCAGGTCGGCTTCGCCGGGTCGCGGGTACGTCCGCCGGACGCCGACCCCGCCGCGTACACCGCCGAGGCGCAGGTCGCGGCGGGGTCGGTGGACGCCGTCGTGGAACCGGGGGCGCTGCGGGCGACGCTGGGGCGGTGGCTGCGGCTGCTGACCCGCCCCTCGCAGGAGCCCGCTCCGGTCCCCCGTGCCCTCGGCGCGGCGGACCTCCCGGCCACCGGCTGGGAAGCCGTCCGGCGCGCCCGGTCGCCGCGACGCCCCCGCGCCCACGCCTACTTGGACGCCTACTTCACCCTGCGCGCCGAGATCGGCGGCGACCGCTGCGGCGGCACCGATCCCGACGGCATGCTGTGCGGCTTCGGCGAGCACCAGGGCCGTACCGTCGCCTACGCCGCCCAGACCGGAACCGCGACCCGGCCCGCCGGATACCGCACCGCCACCCGGCTGATCCGGCTCGCGGACCGGCTCGGCATCCCGGTGCTGACCCTGGTGGACACACCCGGCGCGGCCAACGACGCCGAGGCGGAGCGGCAGGGCGCGGGCGCGGCGATCGCCGAGCTGTTCGGCGTAGTGGCCACCGCCGGGACGCCCGTCACCACGCTGGTGATCGGCGAGGGCGGTTCCGGGGGCGCTCTGGCGCTGGCCGCGCCCGGCCGCACCTGGGTCACGCCGGACAGCTACTTCTCGGTGATCGCTCCGGAGCAGGCCGCCGCGATCCTGAAGCGGCCGCCCGAGGAGGTCGAGGCGACCGCCGGCCAACTGCGCATACGCCCTCAGGACTTGGCGGAACTGGGGGTGGTGCGCACGGACCTGCCGTGAGGGTGCCGACACCCCTGGGGAGGGGCGGCCGAAGACCTCCCGCACGGGGCACAAGGCCATGAACCCCCATTCGGCGGCTCCCCGCCCGGCCCTCTCCAGCGGGCGCCCGCCCTCCCGCCCCCGCACGATGCGAAGGAGGGCCACCGCCCGGCGGCCCTCCCAGAAGGCCCGCCGGCCCGGCGGCCGCCACGGTCTGTGCTCTCGGGAGGACCTGCCATGACCGCCAGTCTGGAGCAGCTGCGCCGCTGCCACTTCGCCGTCGATCTCGGAGCGGCGCGGACGCGGGTGTACGTCAAGGGGGCCGGCCTCGTCGTCGACCAGCCGTCCGTCGCCGCCGTGAACACACGCACCGGGGCGCTGATCGCGGTCGGCGAGTTCGCCGAGAAGATGACCGGCCGCACGCCGCACTACATCCGCGTCGTCCGCCCGGTCTCCGGTGGCACGGTCGTCGACATCGAGATGGCCCAGCGCATGCTGCGGCACCTGATCGGCGACAAGATGCGCCGCCAGTTGCGCCGCAAGCCGTTTCTGCGGGCCGCCGCGTGCACCCCGCACGACGCCGACCCGCTCGCCCAGCGCGCCGCGATCGAGACGCTCGTCGGGCTCGGCGCCCGGCGCGTCGAACTCGTCGACACCCTCATCGCCGCCGCCGTCGGCTGCGGGCTGCCCGTGGAGCGGCCCGAAGCCACCATGATCATGGTGTGCGGCGCGGCCGCCACCCAGGTCGCCGTCCTCTCCCTCGGCTCCATCGTGACCGCCGAGCGCATTCCGGTCGGCGGCGAGGCGGTGGACCACGCGATCGTCCAGCACCTGCGCCACGAACACGAGTTGATGCTCCCGAGCCAGTCCGTACGGCCGCTCCAGCTGGCCCTGTCCGGCAACGGCCTCACCCCGCACGGCCCCGCCTCCACGGAGATCCACGGCCGGGACGTCGCCACCGGCCTGGCCCGGTCCGTCCAGGTCGACACCGCGGCCGTACGGGATGCCATCGAGACCCCGCTCACGGCCGTCCTGGACGGCATCGGGCGGGTCCTGCGGGACTGCCCCCCGGATTTGGTCGCCGATCTCGCCGACCGCGGCATCATGATGGTCGGCGGTTCCGCCCTGCTGCCCGGTTTCGACCAGATGCTCCGTGAGGCCACCGGCATGCCGGTCCACATCGCCGATCGGCCCGACATCTGCGCCGCCCAGGGCCTGGGCGCGATGCTGGAGGGCAAGGTCGAGCCCCTCACCTTGCAGTCGATCGCGACCGCCTGACCCCGTCGCCTCGCGCCGGCCAGGCGGCCGTCAGGACCCGGCGCGGCGGGTCGGGCCCAGCCTCACGGCGTACGCCGACCGCGGCGCGGGCGGACTGAGGGCGGGGATGCGCGGGCGGGACGGGCAGCGGGCGGACTGAGGATGTGCGGGCGGGACGAGGCGGGGCGGCGGTGAGCGCGCGGTGGGGCGCCGGCCGTCGGCGCCCCCGGCGGAGGCGGCCCAGCGAGGAGGCGGCCCAGCGCGGAGGCGGTCCAGCGAGGAGGCGGCCCAGCGAGGACGTCACGTGTGGGACACCTTGACGATCACTGTGGCGGGTGCCACGATTCCGGCGCCGCCATGTTTACGTAAACATCGGGACGCCACGGTGGCTGATGTTTACGTAAACATGCAGAGGCGCCCAGAGACCGAGCCCCCCACGCCGTCGAACCGAACCGTCTCCCCGATCCGAAAGGCCAGGCCGATGCGCACCACCCCCACCCGCACCCGCCGGACCCCCCGCCTGCGAGCCGCCCTCCTCGCCCTGCTGATCGCGGGAGCCGGCACCAGCCTGGCCGGCGCCCCCGCCCAGGCCGCCCCGCGCATGGACACCAGCCAGTTCAAGGGCGTCAACTGGGCCGACCCGCGGGACAACTTCGCCGACGACCCGGTCGTCCTGTCGGGCCTGTCGCTCTCCGACGGCTACGCCCGGACCTACACCAAGTCGAGCCGGGTGATATCGGCGTTCCGCGCGAACCTCGGCGCCAACACCGTACGGCTGCCGATCAACCCGTACACGGTGAACGGCGGTTACTGGACGTCGTACCGTGCGGTCGTCGACGCCGCCTCGGCCAAGGGCTTCAAGGTCATCCTGTCGTACTGGGAGGGCACCGGTCCCCGCAAGGACGGCTTCATCGACGACCAGGCCACCTACTGGCCCATGTGGGACAGGGTCGTCAAGGCTTACGGGAACGACCGGAACGTGTACTTCGAGCCGATGAACGAGCCGCACGGCTACACCGACACCGAGTGGGCCGACCTCGCCGCCACCTGGCTGGACACCTACTCCTCGGTCCCCCGCGACCGGGTGTTCGTCAGCGGCGCCGGCTACAACGACCACGTCACCGGCGTCTGCGCCGACCCGCGCCTGAAGGGCACCTACCTGTCCCTGCACCACTACGGGTTCTGGAAGGAGTACGCCACCTACGACCAGTGGGTGGCCGACCTCAAGGTGCGCATCGGCGACTGCGCGAACCGGACCGTCGCCGACGAGTTCGGCGCCCACATGACCACCGGCCTCGACTACAACAGGCCGGCGCCGGACAACAACTTCGTCAACTACATGCAGGCCGTCACCGACACCTTCCGCGAGCTGAGGATGGGGTCGGTCTACTGGCCGGGCCTGCGCACCGGGGACACGTACTCCCTCCAGACCCTGACCGGCGACCCGGCCCGCCCCTGGCTGGCGACCACCAACCAGTCCGGCGCCGACCGTCTCGCCTGGGCGTGGGGCCGCGGCAAGGCGGTCCGCCCCTGACCCACACCCCACTCGCCTTCGCCTTCGCCTTCGCCTTCGGGAGAGGAGATGCCGCACCCTCCCCCGAAGGCACCCGACGGCGGAAGTGAGGGAAACCCTGACCGTGCGCCGGGGCTCGGCTAGCCTCGTCTTCTCTTGAACGCGAACTGACGTACGTCGAATACCACTTCGGGGAAACTCCGTGTCAGATCAGCGGCCGTCGCCATCGGGCCCGGCGACGAGCGAGGCCGCCGCACTGCGGCAGGCAGGCGCCTCACCCCTGCGTCCGGGCGATCCCGAACAGGTGGGACCCTACGTGCCGTTGGCTCTGCTGGGCAGCGGTGGCATGGGACGCGTCTACCTGGCGCGCCCCGTCGACGACAGCCCCGGCCTGGTCGCCGTGAAGGTGATCCGGCCGGAGTACGCGGAGGACCCCCGGTTCCGGCGCCGGTTCGAACGCGAGGCGGCCGTGCACGCCAGGCTGCGCACCCAGCACGCGCCGAAACTGTGCGGAACCGGTTTCCGGGACGAACTGCTGTGGATGGCCACCGAGTACCTCCCCGGGCCGGACCTCGCGGAGGCCGTACGGGAGGACGGCGCCCTCGCCTCCGCCGCCGTGTGGCAGGTGGCGGAGCAGCTCGCGCGGGCCCTGCGCGAACTGGCGGCCGCGGGCATCGTCCACCGCGACCTCAAGCCGTCCAACGTCCTGCTCACCGTCCGCGGCGCGCACGTCATCGACTTCGGCATCTGCAAGGCGGTGGACGCGAGTTCGATCACCGGCACGGGCAACCGGGTGGGAACGCCCGCCTACATGTCGCCGGAGCACCTCAGGACGGGCCACTCCGACACGGCGTCGGACGTGTTCTCGCTGGCGGGAACGCTGGTCTACGCGGCATCAGGACGGGCCCCGTTCGGCGATGGCACCGGTGTCGACGTCATGCACCGGGTGGCCTTCGAGGAACCCGACCCGGAGCTGCTCGGCGAGATCGCCGCGGCCGACCCGGCGCTCGGCTCGCTGCTGTCGGCCTGCCTGGCCAAGGAGCCCGAGCGGCGCCCCACCCCGGCGGAACTCCTCGCGACGGCCGCGCGGCACGCCGGCCCGCCCGGCTGGCCCGAGCCGCTGGGCGGCAGGGTCCTGGCCCGACAGCGGGCGTACGACGCGCTGTTCCGCCTGCCGGTCGACCGCAGAGCCCGCTTAGGCCGCCCGACGCCGGCACCGCCGCCTGCGCCCCCTCCGTCCGACGGGCCCGGCCCCTCCGCCGCCGTGCCGGACCCTGGCGCCGGTCCCCGCCGTCGGCGGCACAAGCCGCTGCTGGCCGGCGTCGCGGCCCTCCTCCTTGGCCTGATCTGCGCGGGCTGTTACCTCCTCACCCGTCAGGACGCCCCCGCCGCCGCTCCCCCACCCGGACGGGCCGCGACCGTCCCCGCCGGTTCCGGACCCGGCGGCACCGCCCCCTCCCCGACACGTGGCACCCGCGGCGGCACGTCCACCGAGAGCGGCAGCGCGGCCCGCGCCGACGGCACCACCGACGAGACCAAGGACCCCCTCGCCACCGCCTCCCCGTCCCCTTCCGCCGGCGGTACGGCCACCTCCGCCGCTCCACCGGCGGGCCCCGGCGCCTCCACCGGCCCCGCCCCTACCCCGAGCAGCCCCTCCGCGGAGCCCGCGACGGCACCCTGGAACACCGACTGCACCCACTACCGCGGCAACGGCCGCACCCGGCACGGCGACAGCGGCAACCGCGTCCTCCAGGTGCAGTGCATGCTGACGAAACGCGGCTACGGCATCGGTGGCAACGGCGTCGACGGCGTCTTCGGCTCCGGCACGGAAACGGCCGTACGCGGGTTCCAGAGCGACAGGGGACTGACCGTCGACGGCATCGTCGGCCAGGACACATGGAGTGCCCTGCGCGGCGAGGTCTGACGCCCCGCCGGCTGGTCAGGAGAGTGCTCCCGTCCCTGCGCCCCCGGCGCGGCCCGCACAGGTGGGCGTGGGTACGGGACGCTCATCCCACCGGCTCGGAAAGGGGATCGAACCCGTCCGCAGCGGATCCCCCTTCCCCCGCGCAGGAGCTTCGACCCGCTGTCCGGGACGGAGTCTCGACGCCCCGCGTGCAACCTGGGACGTCTCCCCGGCGAGAGGCCGAGTACGTCACGTCATCCCCGCCGGGGTCCGCAGGAGAGCCCGGGTCGCCGCGTGGCCCGGAGCGGTGAAGACGGATGCCGTGAGGCCGGACTCGACAGTGCGACCCGCGTCGAGGACGGTGACCGTGTCGGTGCGGTCCGCGATGAGCGCCAGGTCGTGACTGATGAGGACGAGGGCCGTGCCGCGCTCCTCTCGCAGCCGGACCAACAGGTCCATGATCGCCTCGGCGGTGGCCGAGTCCAGCGCCGAGGTGACCTCGTCGCAGATCAGGACGTCCGGATCGGCGGCGAGCGCCCGGGCGACGGCCACCCGCTGGCGCTGACCGCCGGACAGTTCGTGCGGATAGCGGTCGGTGAACTCGGGCGGCAGACCCACCTGTTCGAGCAGCTCCAGCACGCGCGCGGCCACTTCGCCCGCACCGCACCGCCGGTGCAGTCGCATCGGCCTGCCGACCGTGGCGCCGACCGTGCGGCTGGGGTTGAGCGCACTGAGCGGGTTCTGCGTGACCAGCTGGACCCGGCGCCGCTGTTCGCGGCTCCGGCCGCGCAGGCCGGTGCTGAGCGGCACCCCGTCGAGGCTTATCGTGCCGGCGGTGACCCGCTGCAACCCGACGACGGCACGGACCAGTGTGGTCTTGCCGGAGCCCGAGGCCCCGACGATCCCGGTCGCCGAGCCGGGCGCGACGGCGAGGGCGACGCCGTCCAGCGCGGGGGCCTCCGAGCGACGGCCGAAGACGACTCGGAGATCGCGTACGTCGAGCAGGGGTTCGCCCGCGGCCGAGGGTGTCCGCCGCTGCGGCGGTTCCTCGGCCGTACGGGGTGCGACGGTCCCCGCTGTCCCGGTGACGGTGGTGGCGGCATACACGCCGGCGTGCGTGCCGAGTTCCACCACCTCGTCCGCTATCCGCTCGACGAGTTCGGGGTCGTGGCAGGAGAGCGCGACGGCGAGGCGGTGCTCCGCGGCAAGGTGCCGTAGCAACTCGCCTATCTCGTCGCGTACTTCTGGGTGCAGTCCGGCGGTCGGCTCGTCCAGGAGCAGGACCTCGGGGCGGCGGGCCAGGGCACGGGCGAGGGCCACTCGGCGCTGCTGTCCGCCGGACAGTGCGGCGGGCCGACGGGCGGCGAGGGCGCCGTCGTCCGGGAGCCGTACCTCGGCGAGGAGCGTCCGTATCGCCTTCGGGCTCCGGTCGTCGGCGACCTCGCGGAGCAGCGAGCTGACGCGCATGCGGGGGTTCAGCCCCGAGCCGGGATCCTGGCCGACGTAGGCGAGCCGCCGGCGGCGCAGGGCGCGCAACTCCCGATCCGGCAGGGCGAACACGTCGTGGCCGAGGACCTCGACCCGGCCGGCGGTGCGTCGCGTGCCGGGCGGCAGCAGCCCTGTGAGGGCCCGCAGCAGCGTGGTCTTGCCGGAGCCGGAGGGTCCGGTCAGGGCGACGACCCGCCCTGGGTGGAGGGCGAGTCCGGCGTTCTCGAGGATCAACCGGCGGTCGGGGGCGGCGACGGTGAGGCCGCAGACCCTGACTGCCGCTTCGGCGGGAAACGCCGCGATGCCGTCGGGAGCCGAGTTGCCGTCGTCCTCCCGGTACCGGTCGGGTCCGTGGCTCACGAAACGGTCACCGCCTTCCGGCCCGTCTGCGGGGCGATCGCCGCCGCGGCGAGGTTGACGCTGAGGGCGAGGAGGCCGATGGCGATGCTGGGGGCGACGACGGCCCAGGGGTTGAGGAGAATGCCTGAGGAGTTCTCGCGGATCATCAACGCCCAGTCGGCTGCCGGGGGCTGGGGCCCGACCTGGAGGAACCCGGCGGTGGCGACCAGGTAGACGGCGGCGACGAAGCGCAGTCCGAACAGGGCGAGGAGGGTGGCGCGCAGGTTGGGCAGGACCTCGCGCAGGACGAGGTGCCAGAGGCGCTCGCCGCCCGCTGCGGCGGCCTCGACGTATCCGGAGGCGGCGACGGGTGCCACCGCGCCGGCCGCGAGCCGGACCGCGTACGGCACCCCGAGCAGTACGGCGGCGCTGATGACGGCGAGCCGGCCACCGTCCGGCCACGACAGGGTGACCAGGAGGATGCCCAGCACGGCGGGCAGCAGCATCAGCACGTCGGCGACCCGTTCCACCAGGCGCCCGACGCGCGGCCGCAGGGCGCCTGTCGCGCCGAGGACCGCCGCGCTGCCGGTGACGAGCACCGCGACGAGCAGCGAGGACAGCACCAGCTCCCGGCCGCCGGCCAGCAGCCGCGTGAGCACGTCCCGGCCGAGCTGGTCGCCGCCGAGCACGGCATCGGCGCCCGGCTCCCCGTACGGCGCGGTGACCGGCGCGTCGACTGCGTGGGGCGCGAGCCAGGGGCCGGCAAGGGCGAGGCAGACGAGCAGCAGGGCCGGCAGAACACGGATGACCGTGGCACGCGTTCGGGGGGTCATCGGCAACCTCCGGCATCGAGGGCTTCGGCATCAAGGGCTACGACACCGATGGCCACGGCATGCGTCGCCGGCCGTCGGGGGTTCATCGCCGCGCTCCCGCCGTCAGGTCGCGTACGAGGTCGGCCAGTAGCAGTACGCCGGTGATGACCGCGCCCGACAGCGCGGTCACGCCCGCGATGACGGGGCTGTCGCGGTCGGTGACCGCGGAGGCGAGGACGGAGCCGATGCCCGGGTAGTTGAAGATGGTCTCCACGACGACGGCGCCGCCGAGGAGCATGCCGGTGGAGGTGGCGAGGCCGGCGGTGATGGTGGGCAGGGCGCCGGGCAGAACGTGGTGGGTGAGGACTCTGTGGGGTGGAAGGCCGTCCAGGACGGCGGTCTCCACGTGCGGCGCGCGGGCCTCGTCGGCGAGGGCGGCGCGCACGATGCGTACGTTCCACCCGGCCTGCGGGATGGTCAGGGCGAGCGCGGGCAGGACCAGCATCTCCCAGGAGGCGGGAGTTCCGTCGGCGTCGGCGATGGTCACCGCGGGCAACCAGTCGGTCCACAGTGACAGCACCAGGACCAGGGCCACGGCGACCACGAACTCGGGGAGAGCCAGCACAGCGGTGGCCGTCCCGGACACCGCCCGGTCCACCCTGCCGCCCGGCCGGAGCGCGGCCCAGCAGCCGAGGGCAGTGGACAGCAGGGCGGTGAGCAGCAGTGCCAGGCCGCCCAGCAACAGCGTGTTCGGGAAGGCGGTCGACAGGAGGCCCGTGACCTTCTCCCCGCGTGCCGAGGTGCCCAGATCCCCCGTCGGAAGGCCGCTCATCCAGTCCCGGAAGCGTTCCGGGACCGGCCGGTCGAGGCCGAGCAGCCGGCGTCGCTCCGCGGTGTCGGCGGCGCTCTCGCCGCGCTCGGAGGTGGCCGTCGCGGCGTCCCCCGGCAGCAGTTCGACCGTGCCGAAGACCAGCGCGAGGAGCGCCGCGAGCAGTACCGCCCGTTTGAGGACGACGAGGCCGACCCGGGCGAGCGACCGGACGGCAGCGCGGGTCGGCCGGGCCTTCACCACCACGGGAGAGGGCCCGGCCGGGGCGGCCGTCTCAGGCGTCAACGGGCCAGCCACGCCTGTTCGAGCTGGACCCTGCCGTAACCGGGCAGCGTGGGCAGCCCGTGGACGGCGGACCCGGCGAGGTCGATCCCGTCGGCCATGCCCCACAGGAGGTAACCGGAGCTGTCGTACTCGATCCTCTGGAGTTCCTTCAGCAGCGCGGTGCGCTCGCGCGCGCCGGCGGTGCCGATGGCCTTCTCGTACGCCGTGTCGAAGGCCTCGTCCTTCCAGCCGGCCTCGTTCTGGCCGCTGTCGGAGACCATGGTCTTGCTGGCGAAGAAGACCACGGAGTCGTTGGTGCCCCAGTAGGTGGTGTAGAGGTCGCCCTTGAGCCAGGTCTTGTCCCAGAAGGTCCCGGACTCCTGCTTGACGACCTTCACCTTCACCCCGGCCTCGCGGACCTGGGTGGCGAAGAGGGTGGCCGACTCGGCGAGGCCGGAGATGTCCTCGGTGGTGTACAGCTCGTACGTCTTGGAGGTGTCGAACTTGGCCTCGGCCAGCAGTCTCTTGGCCTCGGCGAGGTCGCGGGTGCGCTGCGGAAGGCTCTTGTCGTAGGCCGGGTCGCCGGTGCCGAGGACGTCGTTGGCGACGGTGCCGTAGCCGGACAGGACCTGCTTGACCATGGCCTCGCGGTCGACGGCCAGGCGCAGCGCCTCACGGACCTTCGCGTCGGCGAACGGACCGTCGGCCGTGCGCATGACGATGGGCATCGCCATGTCGTTGGGGCGGCGGACGGTCTGGATGTCCTTGCGGCCCTCGGCGGTGCGGGCGGCGACGGCGCCGACGTTGGAGGCGACGTCGATCTGGTTGGCGAGCAGGGCACTGGCCATGGCCTGCGGGCTCTCGAAGATCTTCACCTCGATGGCGTCGAGGTACACCTGGCCGCCGTACCAGTCCTCGTTGCGGACGAGGCGGGCGTTGCCGCCGCGGAACCAGTCGAGCTTGAAGGGGCCGGTGCCGGGTGCCTTGGCGATGTCCTTCTCGGTGGTGCCCTTCGGTATGACGAAGGTGGTGAGGCGGGTCAGCAGGGGCAGTTCGGCGTTGGCGTAGTCGGAGACCAGGACGACGGTGTCGGTGCCTTCGGCACTGATGTTCTTCTCCTGGATGCCCGGCAGCCGGGAGGCGCCGGCCGGGGTGGCGCGCAGACGCTTGAGCGAGAAGACGACGTCCTCGGCGGTGACCGTCGAACCGTCGTGGAACTTCGCGCCCTTGGCGATCGTGAACCGCCAGGTCCTCAGGTCGTCGGAGGCTTTCCAGCTCGCCGCGAGCCGCGGCTCGGTGTTGGGCTCGGAACCGGGGACGGTCAGTGTGTCGTAGATCAGGCTGAGGACGAGGTAGTCGCTCTCGTTGGCCTGAGTGCCGTGGGGGTCACGGGTGATGGCGCCCGCTCGCCCCAGCGCGCCGACCCGCAGCGTGCCGCCGGTACGCGGCTTGGCCGAGTCGCCGGCGGCGGACCCGGTCGGCTCCTCGTCGTTGCCGCCTCCACAGGCGGTCAGCAGGGCGCCCGCGCCGAGGGCGCCCCCGGCCCACAGCACATGACGTCGCGTCAGCTCCACTTGTCCCTCGTTCTCTGGCAGTTGGCCGGGAATGCTTAGCCTTACCTACCCTGATTCGCACCTGCGCGACAAGACCGCGAACAGTGTGACACAGATCCTTCTTAGGTAAGCCTTCCCTATTTCCTCTGGGCTGGCTATGTTTCCGACGGGCTCCCCGAGGCCGCTCCGGACCACGCGGTCCGCTCCGGGAAGCCTTCTTCGCCATGCCCGTTGACCGCTGCACGCGCCCCGCACCGCACTCCGCAATGGAACGGACGGATCCCCATGCCCACGGGAATCGCCCCCGTACGCCTGCTCAGTCCCGATTCGGTGGCCGAACTGACCGCCGCCGCCCGCACCCTTCTCACCGCGTTCGACGGATCACCGACCGCCCCTGGCCTGCTGGCTCGAGTCCCCGCTGTCGCCGCCTCGTTGAGCGACCCGATCCGCCACGCCTGCCGCCCCGTCGACACCACCGACGGCCTGTTCGTCCTGCGCGGACTGCACGTCGACGACGCGGCGATCGGCCCCACCCCGGACCACTGGTCGACCGCAGGGAACGCGGGGGCCGTGTTCGATGTCGTCCTGCTTCTGCTCTCGACCGTGATGGGCACCCCCATCGCCTGGGAGGGCCAGCAGGACGGCCGATTCGTCCACAACATCGTGCCCAGTCCCGGTCACGAGGAGGAGCAGACCGGCGCCAGCAGCAGCGTGCTGCTCAGTCCGCACACCGAGGACGCCTTCCACCCCGGCCGCGCCCACCTCCTGGTGCTCGGCTGCATGCGCAACCCCGACTCCGTCGCGACCACGGCAGCCGGCATCCGTCAGGTCGAACTGTCCGACCATGACGTGGAGTTGCTCAGCCGCCCCGTTCTCCCGATCCTGCCGGACGACGCCTACGAGGAGGCGCAGGGGTACGAGGGCGAACCGCCGGCCGTGCCCACGCTGTGGCAGTCGGAAGACGGCCTGACCCTGCGCTTCGACCCGGCCTACACCCCGCTCGCCCGGGCGCCCGAGGACCACCGTGCCGCCTACGCCCGCCTGGAGCACGAACTCGGCCGCGTCAGCGTGGCGGTGAGCCTCGACCCCGGCGAGATCCTGGTCGTGGACAACGACCTGGTCGTCCACGGCCGTGTCCCCTTCAAGGCCCGCTACGACGGCACCGACCGTTGGCTGAAACGTTCCTCCGTGCGAGTGCGGGGTCGTCAGACCCGGCCTCCGGCCGAGCGCTCCGAGCACGGATACGGCCAGGCCGCAGTGGAGGCGTTCGCATGACCGACACCGACATGTCCCGGGGGACCAGCATGACGGCCGACGACAAGACCCTGCGCGTGCTCAGCACCAGTGACGTGGCCGGCATCGACATCACGCTGCCGGACGTGGTCGCCGTGGTCGAGCAGGCCTACCGCACTCTGGCCGACGGCCGCTCCGACAACCCGCGCAAGCTCACCGTCAAACCGGAGGACGGTCACTCCGTCGCGTACGCGATGCTCGGCCGGGACGGGGTGCGCGGAGTCGTCGCGGTCAAGACCTCGTACAAGTA
The DNA here is from genome assembly GCF_055577115.1 of Streptomyces sp. NPDC033216. Classification (NCBI taxonomy): domain Bacteria; kingdom Bacillati; phylum Actinomycetota; class Actinomycetes; order Kitasatosporales; family Streptomycetaceae; genus Streptomyces; species Streptomyces sp. NPDC033216. The sequence goes on from NZ_JBVIQK010000001.1 coordinate 316,896, forward strand.
CGGCCTCCACGAGGAGCGCGACAAGCAGCACTACTACACGACGCTGACTCTCTACGACGACGAGACGGGCCTGCCCGTCGCGATGATGGACTGCGGGCGTATCGGCGCCCTGCGCACCCCCGCCGTCTCCGCGCTCCTCGCCCGTGAACTCGCCGCCCCCGGCAGCCGAAGCGCCCTCGTCATAGGCACCGGCACCCAGGGCCGGCTCGCCCTGCCGTTCCTGCTGACGACTCTGCCGGACCTGGACCGGCTGATGCTCTTCGGCACCCACCCCGACGGCATCCGGGCCGTGCGCGAGCAGTTGCACGCCCACTTCCCCGACCGCCGGCTGGAGGTCGTGACGGACCTCCGGGCGGCCGCCGCGGACGCGGACGTCGTCCTCGCCACCGCCGGGCCGGGCACCCCGGCCTCCGTCGAGGCCGACTGGCTCAAGTCATCCGCCCTGTCCGTACTGATCGGATACGGCATCGCGCCCTCCACCCTGCACCGGGCCGACCGGGTCATCGCCACCAGCGAGGCGCAGATGCGCGTCACCGGCACCGACATGGCGGACGCGGACGGCCGACTCCGCGACGCGCACGCCGAGTTCCCCGAGGTGCTGGCGGGCCGCGCCGAGGGCCGTACGGATCCGGGGCAGCGGATCTTCGCGTACAACAGCGGGCTGGTCGTCACCGACATCGCCCTCGGCCACCGCTTCGCACAGCTCGCCCTGGCGCAGGGGCTCGGCACGGCGGTGCCGTTGTGGACGTGACCAGCGCCCTCGCCTCCCACACCGCGGAGGAGGTGCGCGCGCTCCTCGCCCCGCCGGGCAGCGCCCTCCTGCACGAGCTGAGTTACGGCATCGGCGGCCCGTACCACCTACTGTTCCCGGAGCGGTTCGACGCCAACTCGGTCGCGTTCCGCGAGGCGTTCGCCGAGGCGGGAGTCGACGGGCGGGTCTACTACGCCAAGAAGGCCAACAAGGCCGCCACGTTCGTGGAACGGGCGGCCCTGGCCGGACTGGGCCTGGACGTGGCGAGCCACGGGGAGCTGCGCGAGGCACTGGCGGCGGGGGTCCGCGGCACGGACCTGGTGGTCACCGGCCCGGCCAAGGACGACCGACTGCTGCGCGTCGCCGTGCTCCAGGGCGCCCTCGTCGCCGTTGACGCCCTCGACGAGCTGGACCGGCTCCTCGCCCTTGCCCCCGACCTCGGCCGTGTGGCCAGGGTGTTGCTGCGCCGACTGCCTCCTGGGCAACCGCACAGCCGCTTCGGCCTGGACGACGGCGAGATGGAGACGGCCCTGCGCCACTGCCGCACCGAGCACGTGGACATGGCGGGGTTCAGCTTCCACCTGTCCGGCTACGACATCCGGGAGCGGGCCGATCTGGCCGCCGAGTCGGTACGGCTCTGCGCACGCGCCCGGACCCTGGGCCTGCGGGCCGACCGGGTCAGCGTCGGCGGCGGCTTCGCGGTGGACTACGTGGACGCGCAGAGCTGGAGCCGCTTCCACGAAAGCACCCGCCCCGAGCACTTCCACGCGCACAAGACCTTCTCCGGCTACTACCCGTACCACTCCCCCGTGGCCGGGGCCGACGCCCTGCGCGCCCTGCTCTCGACGACGCCGACCGGCGAGGACCTGAGTCTGGCCGAGCTGCTGCGGACGGCCGGTGTCACCCTGCTCGTCGAGCCGGGCCGGGCGCTGCTGGACCAGGCCGGGTGCACCGTCTTCAGGGTCCAGGGCACCAAGGAACGCGACGGCTACGACATCCTCACCGTGGACGGCAGCAGCCTCAGCCTGTCCGAGCAGTGGTTCGACAGCGAGTTCCTGCCCGATCCCGCGCTCGTGCCGTCCGACGGGACGGGCCGCGCCGACGCGGGCCCCTACCCCGCCTGTGTGGGAGCCGCCACCTGCCTGGAGTCGGACATGCTGACCTGGCGCAAGATCCCCTTCCCGGTCCGGCCGGCCGCCGGCGACCTGCTGGTGTACCTCAACACGGCGGGCTACCAGATGGACTCCAACGAGTCGCCGTTCCACGAGTTGCCGCTGCCGCCCAAGGTCGTCATCGACAGCCCCTCGCCCGCCTCCGGCTCCGTCCGTCCCCGCTGGCGTCTCGACCGCCACCCGTAGGGAGTTCCCGCCATGAACCGCCACCCCCTGCACCGTCCCGCCATCGTCCGCCAGGTCTCCGAACTCATCGGCGCGACCCCGCTGTTCGAGCTGTGCCGCACCGAGAGCGACGCACGGCTGCTGCTGAAGCTGGAGCAGTTCAACCCGACCGGGACGGCGAAGATACGCATGGCCCGGCAGATGGTGATCGACGCCGAGGAGCGCGGACTGCTGCGCCCCGGCGGCCGGATCATCGAGTCCACCTCCGGCAACACCGGCCTCGGCCTCGCGGTCGTCGCCGCCGAGCGCGGCTACACGTTCACCGCGGTCGTCGACCACCACGCCTCCAAGGACAAGCTGCGCGCCATGCGGGCCATGGGTACGGAACTCGTCTACGTGGCCGAGGAGGGCGACGACGAGCTGGCCACGGCGGCTCGCGAGGAGCTGGCGGAGCGGATGGCCGCCGAGTCCGACAACGCGTACTTCACCGAGCAGCACAACAACCACGCCAACGCGGTCGGCTACCACCCGGTGGCCCGGGAACTCGACGCCGCGCTGGACGGCCGTATCGACGTCCTGATCGGCGCGGTGGGCACCGGCGGCGGGCTGTTCGGCACCGGTGCCGAGCTGCGCAGGACCGTGCCCGGCGTCAGGATCGTCGGCGTCGAGCCGAAGGGTTCCATCGCGTTCGGCCCGCCCGCGCACGATTACCACCAGTCGGGCACCGGTACGCCCGAGGGCGCCACCATCGGCGCCATGGTCGACTACGAGCTGCTCGACGAGGGCGCGAAGGTCGGCGACATCGAGGCGTTCGCCACCGCCCGGTCCGTGGCCCGCCGCACCGGGCTGCTGCTCGGCGGCTCGGCGGGCGGAGTGGTCCACGAGGCGCTCACCCGGATGGCCTCGCTCGCGCCGGGGACGACTATGGTCGCTCTGATCAACGACGGCGGCGAGAAGTACCTGGACACCGTCTTCGACGACGACTGGATGAGCGCCCGGGATCTGCTCGCCCCCGACGTCGAACGCGAGGTGGACGAACTGCTCGCCAAGCTCCGCCGCGTCGAGCCGGAGGCCCGGGCATGACAGCCGAGGGATGACAGCCCCGTCGTACAGTCCCCGCACACAGGAACGGAACCGATGCCGCCCGCCCTCGCCCGCCTCCTCGGCGACAGCCGCGCCCTCGCCTCGCTCGCCGTGCCGCTGGCGCTGACCCAGCTCGCCCAGGTCGCCCTCACCACCACCGACACCGTCATGATGGGCCTGCTCGGCACCGAGGCCCTGGCGGCGGGCGGCCTCGCCATGGTGATCTTCAATCAGTTGCGGACCATGGGCGTCGGCATGGTCACCGCCGTCGGCAACCAGGTCGCGGCGGCCGACGCGCGGGCGGAATCCGCCGGGGACGGCTCCGGCAGCCCCGGCAAGGAGGCCGCCGAGGACGAGGTCCGGGACCTCGTCCGGGCGAGTCTGCTCCTTTCGACCCTGGCAGGTGTCGCGGGTGCCGTCCTGATGGTGCTCATCGGCCACGCCGTGATCTGGCTCGGTCAGGACCCGGACGTGGTCGACGTCGCCAAGCCCGTCCTCCACACCATGGCGCCCGGTCTCATCCCCTGCCTGTGGTTCCAGGCGATACGCCAGTTCACCGTCGGCATGCGCCGCCCACAGGCCCTGCTGCGCATCACCCTCGCCTCGATCGCCGTCAACGCGGGCCTCAACTGGGCCCTCATCCACGGCACCTGGATCTTCCCGAAGCTGGGCCTGCCGGGCATCGGCCTGTCCACCAGCCTGGTGTACGCCCTGTCGTGCCTGGCCCTGTACCTTTCCGCCCGGCGCGACGCCCGGCTCGCCCCGGTGCTGTCGCTCCGCATCTGGAAGACCCGGCCGGCCACCCTGCGCAGGCTCATCGGGCTGGGTACACCGATCGCCGCCACCTACGGCTCCGAAGCGGGCTTCTTCTTCGTCGTCGCGCTCTGCGCCGGCAGCTTCGGCACAGCCGCGCTGGCCGCGCACACCGCCGTCAACCAACTCGTCTACATCGTCTTCCAGATAGCCGTCGGCCTCTCCCACGCCGCGTCCATCGGCGTCAGCCGGGAGCTGGCGCTGCACCACCTGGCCGCGGCCCAGCGGCTCAAAGCCACCGCCCTGGCCTGCGCGGCGGCTGTGATGGCCGTGGTCGGGCTGGTGTACGTGACCGTGCCCGGTCTGGTCCTCGCCCCCTTCTTCGACAGCGGTGACGACAGGGCGGTCGAGATCGCCACGCGGCTGCTCCTGGTCGCCGCGGTCCTCCAGTTCTTCGACTGCGCCCAGAACATCGGCGTCGGTCTGCTGCGCGGCCTCGACGACACCAAGGGCGGCTTCCGCGTCACCCTCGTCGGCTACTGGCTCGTGGGCCTGCCCGCCGCGGTCCTCCTCGGCCTCGGCATCGGCTTGGAGACGCTCGGCATCTGGCTCGGCCTCCTCACCGGCCTCGCCACCACCGCCGTACTCCTCCTGCGCCGCTTCGACCGGGGCCTCGGCCGGCTGCCCGGGGCGACAAAGCCGGCGCCGTCCCAGGCCTGATCGCCGGACGCCGGGTTTCGGGGCGGGTCGTGGCCGACCGTTGGCGCCGATGCGGCCCGCCGGAACCGAGGTCCGTCCGTTCCCGCAGGCCGGGACAGCGCCAACCAGGTGCGTCGTCTACGCGGTTGAAGGTGTGAGCAGCGGATGCGATCCGCTGGACCGAAGTCCGAAACCGAACGCCCGATGAGACGTTCACGCAGGTCGGACGCCTGCATTTCGGGCGAGCAACGGGCGAGCGAAGATCTTGGGCGGATCACTGCGCCGCTCGCTCAGGCGGAGGATGCAAGGTTGATGCAGGCCAGAACGGTTCTGCGTCAGCCTGCTCAAGTGGGGCGGGTGGGACTCGAACCCACGGCCGGCGGATTATGAGTCCGCTGCTCTAACCGGCTGAGCTACCGCCCCATAGCGGCGTGTCGCGTACACGTGTGCGCGCCGTCTGCCGCAGCATAGCCGCTCATACGATCTCACGCTCCGCCTGGTCCGACGCCGCTGACCATGAGGACCGCAGTGCGGCCTGCGCGGTTCCCGGCGACATGAAAAAGGACCCCTAAGGGTCCTCGATCACGATGCTCCCCCGACTGGACTCGAACCAGTAACCTGCCGGTTAACAGCCGGCTGCTCTGCCAATTGAGCTACGGAGGACCGAGCTCCCCCGACTGGACTCGAACCAGTAACCTGCCGGTTAACAGCCGGCTGCTCTGCCAATTGAGCTACGGAGGAATGCCTCGTTGCATCGAACGAACCTACCTGGGTATTCGCCAGGGGGCGGACGCTCGCTGCGACACATACATTAGCGCAAGCAGGGGGGTGCTCCGCCAATCGGTTCCCTCCGGCACCGATGCCGCACCGCAGACCTACACAAGGGAAGGGTGGCCTTCATGCGCTACCGGCTCACATTCGTCGTCGGACTCGCCCTGGGCTACGTGCTCGGCACGAAGGCAGGGCGGGAGCGCTACGAGCAGCTGAGGAAGTCCGCCCGGCGATTCGCCCAGAACCCCGCCGTGCGCAACACGGCGGAGTCGGCGGCGCAGCAGGGCCGCCAGTTCGCGGGCAAGGCGTACCACGTGGTCAGCGACAAGGTGGGTGACCGGATGCCCGAGTCCGTCGCGGGCCGTGTCCGGTCCCTGCGGGAGCGGTCCGCGCAGAGCGACGGATCGGACGACTGGGGCACCAGTCATACGTAGTGCGCGCCGAGCCGACGCGGTCACCCCCCGCGGTGCGGCAGAATTTTGGCCATGGGGATAGTCGCCGGGTTGGACAGTTCGCCCGATTTCACTCGCATCGTCGTCTGCGACGCGGACACAGGGGCCGTGCTCAGGCAGGGCTATGCGCCGCATCCGGTGGAGGGTTCCGACGGTGCCGGCCGTCCTTCCGATGTCGATCCGCAGGCCTGGCTGCTCTCCCTCGGGGAGGCGGCCGGCGGCGGACTGCTGGAAGGCGTGCAGGCCATCGGGGTCTCCGCGCAGCAGAACGCGATCGTGCCGCTCGACGCCCAGGGCGGCACCGTGCGTCCGGCGATGGTCGGCGGCGACAAGCGCGCGCAGGTCGCGGCGGCCGATCTGATCGACGCGCTCGGCGGGCGCGAGGCGTGGGCGCAGGCGGTGGGCTGTGTGCCGCAGACCGCGCAGCCGGTGACCAAGCTGCGCTGGCTGGCGAAGAACGAGCCCGAGGCCGCCCTGCGCACCGCCGTGCTGCTCCAGGCCCACGACTGGCTGGTGTGGCAACTTCTCGGGCGGCCCGTGCGCCGCACCACCGACCGGGGCGGCGCCTCCGGGACCGGGTACTGGTCGGCGGCCATCGGCGGTTACCGGCCCGAGCTGGTGGAGCTGGCACTGGGGCATCAGGTCATGCTCCCCGAGGTCATCGGCCCCTCCGACGCGGCCGGTACGACACCGGAGGGCCTGCTGATCTCGGCGGGCACCGGCGAGACCATGGCCGCCGCGTTCGGTCTGGGCATCGGTCTCGGGGACGCGGTGGTGTCGCTGGGCGCCTCCGGGTCCGTGATGGCCGTGCACCCGGAGGCCCTCGTCGATCAGAGCGGCATGATCACCTCGCTGGCGGACGCGACCGGCATGCATCTGCCCGTCGTCACGACCCTGAACGCCGTACGGACCCTGCGCGGAGCCGCCGAGCTGCTCGGGCTGGCCGATCTGGAGACGCTGTCCGATCTGGCGATGAAGTCGACGCCGGGGTCGCACGGGCTGGTGCTGCTGCCCTATCTGGAGGGTGAGAGGACGCCGAACCTGCCGCACACCGCGGGCACCCTGACGGGACTGCGGCGCGAGTCGATGAAGCCGGAGCACTTCGCGCGGGCGGCCTTCGAGGGCATGTTGTGCGGGCTCGCGGACGCGCTGGACGTGCTGCGCGGCCGGGGCGTGGCGGTGCGGCGGATCTTCCTGCTCGGCGCGGCGGCGGAGCTGCCGGCCGTGCAGGCGGCGGCGCCCGCGCTGTTCGGGGCACAGGTCGTCGTACCGCAGCCCGCGGACTACGCGGCGATCGGCGCGGCGCGGCAGGCCGCCTGGGCGCTCGGGGTGTCGCAGGGCACGCTCGATCCGCGCCATCCGCCCGCCTGGCCCGGTCCGGCGGCGCAGGTGCTGGACCCGGGCGAGGAACTGGCCGTGGGTCAGGCCGTGCGGCAGCAGTACGTGTCGGTGCGGGAGCAGACGCATCCCACGGCGTTCCGTTCGTAGGGCCGGGGACGACCGTCAGCACGACGCGGTCGGCTTAATCAGTTGAGGTAACACCGGTGGGGTGTCGGACGATAGGGGCCAGGGGCAACCAATGCCCCTCACCCCGCCGACTCCGAGAGACGAAGCGTGCTCATACGACTTCTGCGCACCTACCTCAGGCCGTACAGGAAACCCATCGTCCTGCTGGTCCTGCTCCAGTTCCTCCAGACCTCCGCCACGCTCTACCTGCCCACGCTGAACGCCGACATCATCGATGACGGCGTGGTCAACGGTGACACCGGTTACATCCTTTCCTACGGCGCCCTGATGATCGGCATCTCCCTGGTGCAGGTGGTCTGCAACATCGGTGCCGTGTACTACGGCGCCAGGACGGCGTCGGCGCTCGGCCGGGACATGCGGGCGGCCGTCTTCGACCGGGTGCAGTCCTTCTCCGCCCGCGAGGTCGGCCAGTTCGGCGCGGCCTCCCTGATCACCCGGACCACGAACGACGTCCAGCAGATCCAGATGCTGACGCTGATGTCGTTCACGCTGATGGTGTCCGCGCCGATCATGTGCGTGGGCGGCATCGTCCTGGCCCTCGGCCTGGACGTGCCGCTGTCCGGGATCCTGGTCGCCGTGGTGCCGGTGCTGGGCATCTGCGTGACCTTGATCGTGCGGCGGCTGCGGCCGCTGTTCCGGTCCATGCAGACCCGGCTGGACACGGTGAACCGGGTGCTGCGCGAGCAGATCACCGGCAACCGGGTCATCCGTGCCTTCGTCCGCGACGCGTACGAGGAGCAGCGTTTCCGCAAGGCCAACGACGACCTCACCGACATCTCGCTGAAGGCCGGCAACCTGCTCGCGCTGATGTTCCCGGTGGTCATGACCACGGTGAACCTGTCGTCGATCGCGGTGGTGTGGTTCGGCGCCCACCGGATCGACAGCGGCGGGATGCAGATCGGCGATCTGACCGCCTTCCTCGCCTACCTCATGCAGATCGTCATGTCCGTCATGATGGCCACCTTCATGTTCATGATGGTGCCGCGCGCCGAGGTGTGCGCCGAGCGCGTCGAGGAGGTCCTGGACACGGAGTCCAGCGTCGTCCTGCCGAAGGCGCCGGTGCGCGAGCTGCGGCGCCACGGCCACCTGGAGATCCGGGGCGCCGGCTTCGGCTACCCGGGCGCAGAGGAGCCGGTGCTCAAGGGCGTCGACCTGGTGGCGCGGCCCGGTGAGACCACCGCCGTCATCGGCTCGACCGGCAGCGGCAAGTCCACGCTGCTCGGGCTGGTCCCCCGGCTGTTCGACGCCACCGACGGGCAGGTCCTCGTCGACGGCGTCGAGGTGGCCGACCTCGACGCGGCGCTGCTCGCCAGGACGGTCGGACTCGTGCCGCAGAAGCCCTACCTGTTCGCCGGCACGGTCGCCACCAACCTGCGGTACGGCAACCCGGACGCGACGGACGAGGAGCTGTGGCACGCGCTGGACGTGGCGCAGGCCAAGGAGTTCGTGCAGAAGCTGGAGGGCGGACTGGACGCTGTCATCGCGCAGGGCGGCACCAATGTGTCAGGTGGTCAGCGGCAGCGGCTCGCCATCGCCCGTACGCTCGTGCAGCGCCCGGAGATCTACCTCTTCGACGACTCCTTCTCCGCCCTCGACTACGCCACCGACGCGGCGCTCAGGGCGGCCCTCGGCCGGGAGACCGCCGAGGCGACCGTCGTCATCGTCGCCCAGCGGGTGGCCACCATCCGCGACGCCGACCGGATCATCGTCCTCGACGAGGGCCGGGTCGTCGGCGAGGGCACCCATCAGGAACTGATGGCGGACAACGAGACCTACCGGGAGATCGTGCTCTCCCAGCTCACGGAAGCGGAGGCTGCCTGATGGCCGGGCCCATGGGGCGCATGATGGCCGGGACCGGACCGGAGAGTCGCACGCTGGACTTCAAGGCGTCCGGCCGACGGTTGCTCGGCCACTTCAGGCCGGAGCGGCTCACCCTCTACGCGATGCTGTCCTGCGTCGTCCTGAGCGTGGGTCTGAACGTGATCGGGCCGAAGATCCTCGGCCGGGCCACCGACCTGGTGTTCGCCGGCATCGTCGGGCGGGAGATGCCGGCCGGGTCCTCCAAGGACCAGGTCCTCGACTCGATGCGCGAGCGCGGTGACGGCGATGTCGCCGACATGCTGAGCGGCACCGACTTCACCCCCGGTCAGGGCATCGACTTCGACGCCGTCGGCCACGTCCTGCTGTTCGCGGTCGCGGTGTTCGCGGTCGCCGGCCTGCTGATGGCGGTGGCGACCCGGCTGGTCAACCGGGCCGTCAACCGCACGATGTACCGGATCCGCGAGGACGTGCAGACGAAGCTGTCGCGGCTGCCGCTGTCGTACTTCGACAAGCGGCAGCGCGGCGAGGTGCTGTCCCGGGCGACCAACGACATCGACAACATCGGGCAGACGCTCCAGCAGTCACTGGGCCAGCTCGTGAACGCGCTGCTCACCATCGTCGGTGTACTGGCGATGATGTTCTGGGTGTCGTGGATCCTCGCCCTGGTCGCGCTGGTCACCGTGCCGTTGTCGGCGGTCGTCGCCGCCCGCGTGGGCAAGCGCTCGCAGCCGCACTTCGTGCAGCAGTGGCGCACCACCGGCAAGCTGAACGCGCACATCGAGGAGATGTACAGCGGCCACACGCTGGTGAAGGTGTTCGGCCGGCAGGAGGAGTCGGCGCGGCAGTTCGCCGAGCAGAACGACGCGCTGTACGAGGCCGGGTTCAAGGCGCAGTTCAACAGCGGGATCATGCAGCCGCTGATGTTCTTCGTGTCGAACCTCAACTACGTGCTGGTGGCCGTGGTCGGCGGTTTGCGGGTCGCCACCGGCTCCCTGTCGATCGGTGACGTGCAGGCGTTCATCCAGTACTCCCGTCAGTTCTCGATGCCGCTGACGCAGGTCGCGTCGATGACGAACCTGGTGCAGTCGGGCGTCGCCTCGGCCGAGCGGATCTTCGAACTGCTGGACGCGGAGGAGCAGCAGGCCGACCCGGTGCCGGGGGTGCGGCCCGAGGCACTGCGCGGGCGGGTGGCGCTGGAGCACGTGTCCTTCCGGTACGACCCCGACAAACCGCTGATCGAGGACCTCTCGCTGGTCGTCGAACCGGGCCACACGGTGGCCATCGTCGGCCCGACCGGCGCCGGCAAGACCACCCTGGTCAACCTCCTCATGCGGTTCTACGACGTCACCGGGGGGCGCATCACCCTCGACGGCGTCGACATCGCGCGGATGTCCCGCGACGAACTGCGCGCCGGGGTCGGCATGGTGCTCCAGGACACCTGGCTGTTCGGCGGCACCATCGCGGAGAACATCGCGTACGGTGCCGCGCGCGAGGTCACGCGCGGGGAGATCGAGGAGGCGGCGCGGGCGGCCCACGCCGACCGGTTCATCCGGACCCTCCCCGACGGCTACGACACGGTGATCGACGGTGAGGGCAGCGGGGTCAGCGCCGGTGAGAAGCAGCTGGTCACCATCGCGCGGGCGTTCCTGTCCGACCCGGTGATCCTGGTGCTCGACGAGGCGACGAGTTCCGTCGACACCCGCACCGAGGTGCTGATCCAGAAGGCGATGGCGAAGCTGGCGCACGGTCGGACGTCGTTCGTCATCGCGCACCGGCTGTCGACGATCCGGGACGCGGACACCATCCTGGTGATGGAGAACGGTGCGATCGTCGAGCAGGGCACGCACACGGACCTGCTGGCGGCGGACGGGGCGTACGCGCGGTTGTACAAGGCGCAGTTCGCCCAGGCGGTCGCGGAGGTCGACTAGGACCAGGGCGTGTCGCGAGAGGGGCGTCGTCGGCCCGCGGGGCGGGTCCGGCGGCGTCCGGTGCGTGCGACGGCGAGGCGGAGGGTCGCACCGGTGCCGGGTGTGTCGGGGCGATCCCGGCGAAGCGGGTGCGGGCGCCTCCTCTGCGGGAGTGCGTGCCAGGCGTCGCCGGGCGGACGGTACTTTCGGAGAACGGCCTGGAGAGACGGACGAGGGGGGGGCCGCGTCCCGGCGGGCGGCCCCCCGGTCAGTCCAGGTAGCCCCTGAGCTGGTCCGCGAAGGCGTGGTCGCGGAGCTTGCCGAGGGTCTTGGACTCGATCTGCCGGATGCGCTCCCGGGTGACGCCGAAGATGCGGCCTATCTCCTCCAGGGTGCGGGGGCGGCCGTCGGCCAGGCCGTAGCGGAGCTGGACGACCTTGCGCTCACGCTCGCCGAGCGTCGACAGCACCGCCTCCAGATGCTCCCTGAGCAGCAGGAACGCCGCCGACTCCACGGGGCTGGCGGCGTCGCCGTCCTCGATGAGGTCGCCGAGGTTCACGTCGTCCTCCTCGCCCACGGGGGCGTGCAGGGAGACCGGCTCCTGGGCCAGCCGCAGCACCTCCCCGACGCGCTCGGGGGCGAGGTCGAGCTGGGCGGCGACCTCGTCGGCGGTGGGCTCGTAGCCGCGCTCCTGGAGCAGCCGGCGCTGGACGCGGACGACGCGGTTGATCAGCTCCACCACGTGCACGGGGACGCGGATCGTGCGGGCCTGGTCGGCGAGGGCGCGGGACATGGCCTGCCGGATCCACCAGGTGGCGTAGGTGGAGAACTTGTAGCCGCGGGCGTAGTCGAACTTCTCGACCGCCCGGATCAGCCCGAGGTTTCCCTCCTGGACCAGGTCGAGCATGGTCAGACCGCGGCCGACATAGCGCTTGGCGACCGACACGACGAGGCGCAGGTTCGACTCGATGAGGCGGCGCTTGGCCATCCGGCCCATGACCACGAGCTTGTCCAGGTCGAGGGCCAGGTCGCTGTCCACGTCGGGGGTGCCGCTCAGTTTCGCCTCGGCGAACAGGCCGGCCTCCACGCGGCGGGCCAGCTCCACCTCCTCGGCGGCGGTGAGCAGCGGGATCCGGCCGATCTCGCGCAGGTACTGGCGGAACAAATCCGAGGAGGGGCCGGAGGTGTCGACGAAGCGCGGGGCGGGCGCATCGACGGGTTCGGGGACCTCGTCGAGCGCCTCGGCGGGCGGGTCCTCCGATGCCGGGCCGGCCGGCCCCGCCCCTGGCTCCGGCTCCATGGCCGTCTCCAGGTGACGTACGGCACGGTTCTGCGGTGGGACCGCGACCAGGACGCCCCTCTCGCCGTCCGGTTCCGTGCCGTCGGTACACGCGTCGGTCTGGGTGAGGGTCCGGGTCTGCACGGGGGCGACCTCCAGGGTGATCGCTGCCGGGAGATGCGGCAGCGCTGCTTCGAGGGCGGAGTCGGCGGCCTCGCCGCTGTCCGTCCCGTACGCGATGAGCGGAACCGCGGGGGTGAGGGACCCGTCGGGGACGGATCGGCCGCGCTCCGAGGACTCAGGCACCGCCACCCAGTGTGGAGTACGACACATCGCCGCCACGAGGGGCGTGCGATGAATTTTTGCGTCCGGTCCGTGACCGGGTGCTGATCCGCCGGTCGGAATCCGCTCAGAGCGCCGCGGCCCCGTGCCCGCGCAGTGCCTGGTCGTACTGCTGGAGGACCCACAGCTCGTTCTGTACGGCCGCCAGTTGGGCCGGGTCGCCGCCGGCGGAGAGCCGGGCCAGCTGGGACTGGACGTCGCGGACCCGGCGCTCCACGGCGCGCCGGCGGACCTGGACGAGGACGGTGCCCGCGTACACGTCGTCGACCGCGCGCCGCATGATCGGCTCCACGGCCAGCTCGGTGACCATGGCGCGGACCGTGTCGTCGGGCGCGGCGTCCCGCACCCGCACCAGGTACTCCTGTCCGTCCTGTACGCCCGACTCGGCGCCGCCCGCGTCCTGGATCGCCGCGCGTACGGCGGCGTAGGGGGCGGCGGTGAACTCGTCGACGCCGTACGCGTCGAAGGCCGGGGAGACCAGCTCGGGGCGCTGGAGGGCGAGCTTGAGCAGCTCGCGCTCGGTGGCGTAGACGGGGTTGCGCAGGGTGAGGGCGGGGCCGCCGGCGGCGGGGCGGGGGGCGGCCTCGTAGGGCTGGGCGGAGCCGCCGCGGGCCGGTGCCGGGCCCCTGCCGCCGCGGTCGCGGGCCCAACGGGCCAGCTGCGCCACGCGCTTGACGACGAACTGGGTGTCGAGGATGCCGAGCATGCCGGCCAGCTGGACGGCGACCTCGTGCTGGGCACCGCTGTTCTTGATGCGGGCGACGACCGGGGCGGCCTCGTCGAGGGCGGCGGCCCGGCCGCCCGGGGTCTCCAGGTCGTAGCGCGCGACGATCTGGCGGAGAGCGAACTCGAACAGCGGGGTGCGGGGTTCGACCAGGTCGGCGACCGCCTCGTCGCCCTTGGCCAGCCGCAGGTCGCAGGGGTCCATGTTGTCCGGCGCGATGGCGATGTACGTCTCGGCGGCGAACTTCTGGTCGTCCTCGAAGGCGCGCAGGGCCGCCTTCTGGCCGGCCGCGTCGCCGTCGAAGGTGAAGATCACGCGCGCGGAGCCGTTGTCCATCAGCAGGCGGCGGAGGATCTTGATGTGGTCGGTGCCGAAGGCGGTGCCGCAGGTCGCGATGGCGGTGGTGACGCCGGCCAGGTGGCAGGCCATGACGTCGGTGTAGCCCTCGACGACGACCGCGCGGGACGCCTTGGCGATGTCCTTCTTCGCGAGGTCGATGCCGTAGAGGACCTGCGACTTGCGGTAGATCGCGGTGTCCGGCGTGTTGAGGTACTTGGGGCCGTTGTCGCTGTCGTAGAGCTTGCGGGCGCCGAAGCCGACGACCTCGCCGCCGATGTCGCGGATGGGCCACATGAGCCGGCCGCGGAAGCGGTCGATGGGGCCGCGGCGTCCCTCCTGGGCGAGACCGGAGAGGACCAGTTCCTTGTCGCTGAAGCCCTTGCCGCGCAGGAAGCGGGTGAGGTGGTCCCAGCCCTGGGGGCTGTAGCCGACGCCGAAGTGGACGGCGGCGGCCTGGTCGAAGCCGCGCTCGGCGAGGAAGATCCGTCCGGCGTCGGCCTCGGGGCTGACGGCGAGCTGCTCGGCGTACCACTCCGCGGCGATCTTGTGGGCCTCGACCAGGCGGATGCGTTCGCCGCGCTGGTGGGAGGGGTTGTAGCCGCCCTCCTCGTAGCGCAGGGTGATGCCGGCCTGGGCGGCGAGGCGCTCGACGGCCTCGGAGAAGGTGAGGTGGTCGACCTTCATCACGAACGTGATGGTGTCGCCGCCCTCCTGGCAGCCGAAGCAGTGGAAGAGGCCCTTGCTGGGGCTGACCTGGAAGGACGGTGACTTCTCGTCGTGGAAGGGGCACAGGCCCTTGAGGTTGCCGCCGCCCGCGTTGCGCAGCTGGAGGTACTCGGACACCACGGCGTCGATCGGAACCGCGTCCCGAACCGCCTTCACGTCCTCGTCGTTGATCCGTCCTGCCACGTGGTGATTCTACGGGGGTGGACCGACAACCCCGGGACGGCGAACCCCGCGACGGCCGGGGCCTGTCGTTTGGAGCATCCCGGCGTCGCGGGGTCCGGCATGTGCGTCTGCGGATTTGTCGCCGGTTGCCGATGCTCCGCGTCGCCGCCCTCCTCCGCCGTGCAGCCGCACGCACCGGACCCCGCTCGGGTCGACCACGTGGCGCCGCAGCTCACGGCCAGGCTGATCCAAACGACAGACCTGGTTCTAGGCGGTCAACCCCTCGAGGGGCACGTGGGGATCCGCCAGCGCCTCGGTGTCGACCGGGACGCCCGTGCGCACCAGCTTCTGGATGTGCTCTGTGACGTCCCACACGTTCACGCTCATCCCCGCCAGCACCCGGCTCTCCTTCACCCAGAACGCGACGAACTGCCGCTTCCCCGCGTCCCCCCGGATCACCACCTCGTCGTACGTCCCCGGCGGCGCCCAACCGCTGTACTCCATCCCCAGGTCGTACTGGTCGGAGAAGAAGTAGGGCACGCGGTCGTAGCTGACGTCCCTGCCGAGCATGGCGCGGGCGGCGGCCGGTCCGCCGTTCAGGGCGTTGGCCCAGTGCTCGACCCGCAGCGTCGTGCCGAACGTGCCGAGCGGGAAGGACGCCACGTCGCCGGCGGCGTGGATGTCGGGGTCGGAGGTGCACAGCCTGGCGTCCACCGCGATGCCGCCGCCGTGGACCCGGTCGGCCAGCTCCAGCCCGGCCGCCTCGGCGAGCGCGGTGCGCGGGGCGGCCCCGATCGCGGCGAGCACGTCGTGCGCCGGGTGTTCCTCGCCGTCGTCCGTGCGGGCGGCGAGAACCATGCCGTCCTGGCCGACGATCTCGGTGAGCCGGACGCCGAAGTGGAAGCGGACGCCGTGCTCGCGGTGCAGCTCCGCGAAGACATTGCCCAGCTCCGGGCCGAGGACGCCGTGCAGCGGGGTCGGCTCCGGTTCGACGACGGTGACCTCCGCGCCGTACTCACGGGCCGCCGCGGCGATCTCCAGGCCGATCCAGCCGGCGCCGGCGATCACGAGGTGCCCGTTCTCGCGGCCGAGTGCGGCGAGGACGCCCTTGAGGCGGTCGGCGTGCGCGAGGCGACGCAGGTGGTGGACGCCCGCGAGGCCGGTTCCGGGGATGTCGAGGCGGCGGGGTTCGGAGCCGGTGGCCAGCAGCAGCTTGTCGTAGTGGACGAGGCTGCCGTCGTCGCCGAAGCGGACCGTCCTCGCCGTACGGTCGATCACGTCGACGGTCCGGCCCAGGTGCAGCTCGATGTCGTTGCGCGCGTACCAGGCGGGTTCGTGCACGAAGACGCTCTCGCGGCTCTCCTTGCCGAGCAGGAAGCCCTTGGAGAGGGGCGGGCGCTCGTAGGGGTGGTCCCGTTCGTCGCTGATCAGTATCACGCGGCCGGTGAAGCCCTCGGCCCTGAGTGTCTCGGCCGCCTTGGCGCCGGCCAGGCCCCCTCCGACGATGACGAATGTCTGATCCGCGTCGACCACGTGATGCCTCCTCGTAACAGTGCCGCCACCCGAGCGTCCCCCACGCGGCGGGAGGGGGGAAGAGGGGGTGACCCGATCAGGCCAGGGAGTGTCACGTGCGCGGCCGTGCGGGCGCGGGGGCCCGCGCCGTTCAGGACTTTCCGGTGAAGCGGGCGTGCAGGGAGCGGGCCGAGGCGTCGGTGAGGGAGGCGATCTGGTCGACGATCACCCGCTTGCGGGCGCGATCGTCGACGGCCCGGTCGAACAGGGCGCGGAACTGGGGGTCCAGGCCGTCGGGGGCACGCGCGGTGAACGCCTCGGCCAGCTCGCTGATGACCACGCGCTGGTCGGCGCGGAGCACTTCCTGCTCGGCGCGCTGCATGACGTACCGGTCGGCGACCGCCTTGAGGACCGCGCACTCCAGGCGCGTCTCGTGGGGTACGACGAGCTCGGCCGCGTAGCGGGTGAGGCGTCCCGAGCCGTACCTCGCGCGCGTGGCGACCTCGGCGGCCAGGCAGAAGCGCCCGATGAGCTGGCTGGTGGCGTCCTTCAGGCGGGCCTGGGCGACGGCCGTGCCGTCGTAGCCGTGCGGCCACCACTGCTGGTCCTGGAGCCGGTCCAGGGCGGCGGCGAGTTCTGCGGGGTCCGTGTCCGCGGGGACATAGCGGCCGACGGCGACGCGGAAGACCTCCGCGCGCTCCGGTTCGGCGTGCAGGCAGTTGGGGTCGATGTGGCCGGCGTGCAGGCCGTCCTCCACATCGTGCACCGAGTAGGCCACGTCGTCCGACCAGTCCATGACCTGTGCCTCGAAGCACGTGCGGGTGCCGGGGGCCTCCTTGCGGACCCAGTCGAAGACGGGGCGGTCGTCGTCGTAGACGCCGAACTTGGGGGACGCCGGGTCGGTGGGGTGGGCGCCGCGCGGCCAGGGGTACTTGGTGGCGGCGTCCAGGGTGGCGCGGGTGAGGTTGAGGCCGACGGAGCCCTCGGGGGTGAAGCGCTTGGGTTCGATGCGGGTGAGGAGGCGCAGCGACTGGGCGTTGCCCTCGAAGCCGCCGCAGTCGCGGGCGAAGTCGTTCAGCGCCTGTTCGCCGTTGTGTCCGAACGGGGGGTGGCCGAGATCGTGGGAGAGGCAGGACGCCTCGACCAGGTCCGGGTCGCAGCCGAGGGCCGCGCCCAGTTCCCGGCCCACCTGGGCGCACTCCAGGGAGTGGGTGAGGCGCGTGCGGGGGGTGGCGTCCCAGGCGTCGGTGCGGGTGCCGGGGGTCACCACCTGGGTCTTGCCGGCGAGCCTTCTGAGCGCCGAGGAGTGCAGGACGCGGGCGCGGTCGCGCTGGAATGCGGTGCGGCCGGGGCGCTTGTCGGGCTCCGCCGCCCAGCGTTCTGTTGACGGCACGTCGTAGGGCATGTCACGACAGTAAGCGGCGGCAGTGACAATCGGGGCGTCACCCGGCTGCCGGGTGGTGCGGAACGCGGCTTTGCCGCCCCGTGTGCCCTCAGGCGGCGTTGCTGCCGACGCTCACCGCGCATGCCTGGTCGTAGCGGTGCAGGACCAGGTGGGCCATCGCCTCGTGGGTGCCGAGGGGGGCCGCGGCGATCCAGGGGGCGGCCTGCGCGCACTCGGTGGCGAACCGGCCGGGGGCCGTGAAGCAGGAGGCGACGGCAACCCGGTGGCGGCCTCTCGCGGCCAGGGCGCGGATCGCCGCGGGAACCGTGGGCGCGGCCGTGGAGGCGTACGCCGGGACCACGGGGACGCCGAGACGGTCCGCCAGGAGCCGGGCCGTACGGCCGGTGTCGACGGCCGAGTCCGGGTCGCGGGAGCCCGCCGCCGCCAGGACCACCGCGCTCTCGCGGCGCTCGGCGTCCGTCATACGGGTGGGCCAGCCGGCCTCGACGAGACGCGCGTACAGGGTCTCCACGAGGAGGGGGTGCGGGCCGAGCGGTGCGGCCACGCGGGTGTGTACCCGCACCTCGGCGGCCATCTCGGGGATGTCCCGGCGCACGTGGTAGCCGCGGCTGAGCAGCAGCGGGACGAGGACCGCCGCCGCCGTGTCCGCCGCGTCGAGGCCGACGAGGGTGTCGGACAGCAGCGGCTCGTTGAGTTCGATGTGCCCGAGGTGCACGGGCAGGCCCGGACGCAGGTCGCGGACACGCTCCAGGAGCGTGCTGACGGTGATCAGGGCCCGCGGGTCGCGGCTGCCGTGGGCGACGACCACCAGGGCGGGCGGGCCGGGACGCCGGCGGCCGTCGAGCGGGACGAGGCTGGGCCGGCCGGCGGGCTGGGAGCTGATCCGGTTCATGAGGTGCGCCGTACTGTCGAGGTGGGAGCCACCGGGCAGCGGGCTGCCGGGGCGGTGGTGGGACTCGTCGTACATGGAGGGCGACGCTGTCATGGACCGATCCTGGCGGCGCGAGGTTGCGCCGCCGTTGCGTGACCGTCACGAGTGTTTTCCGGGGGTTCACCGCGCGCGTGGCCGCCTTGTGAGGTGCGGTGCGAGCCCTGGGGCCGGTGTGTGACGGGGCCGGTGTGACCAGAGTGACGCGAGCTGACCGAACCGGCCCGCCCCTCGTGGCGTCTTCCCGGGTCGAGGCCGCAAGGGCAGGCCGGACCGGCAGCAGGGGGCACCGTATGAAGATCCGCCGACCGCGGCTTCCGCACACCCGCACGGGGTGGCGGCGACTGGTGCAGGGCGTGATGGCCGCCTGTGTGCTCGGGCTGCTCCCGGCCACCTGGCTGTACGTGTCGACCGGTGACCGGCTGGGCACGACGGCCGACGCGCCGCGCACCGAGGTCGCGGTGGTGTTCGGTGCCGGTCTGTGGGCCGGTGAGCCGTCGCCCTACCTCGCGCACCGGCTGGACGCGGCGGCGACGCTGTACCGCGAGGGGCGGGTGAAGGTCGTGCTCGTCACCGGCGACAACAGCCGTGAGGACTACGACGAGCCCGACGCGATGCGCACCTATCTGACGAAGCACGGCGTTCCGGACGCGCGGATCGTCAGCGACTACGCGGGCTTCGACACCTGGGACTCCTGCGTACGCGCCAGGAAGATCTTCGGGGTCGACCGGGCGGTCCTCATCAGCCAGGACTTCCACATCCGGCGGGCGGTCGCGCTGTGCGAGGCCGCGGGCGTCGACTCGTACGGCGTCGGCGTCGCCGCCAAACACGACGCGACCTGGTACTACGGGGGAGCACGGGAGATCTTCGCGGCCGGCAAGGCGGCGCTGGACGCGGTGTTCGAACCGGATCCGCGGTTCCTCGGACCCGAGGAACCCGGTGTGACGCGAGCACTGGCGTCGGCCGGATAGGGGCCGTACAGCGCACCCGCCCGCGTCCGCCCCCCGCCGCGCCTCCCACCCGGCCCTGTGCCTCCTGCCCGCCCCCACACCCACGCCTCACGCCGGGCGGGCGCCCGCCGGGAGGGCACCACCACACCGCCGTAACAGGACACCGCACGGCGTGTAACACGGCCGAAGCACGCTGGAGCGCATGGAGACCACCTCGACGCCCACCCACTGCCCGTACTGCGCCCTGCAGTGCGGGATGAACCTGTCGCCCACGCCGGAGGGCGGCGTCGAGGTGACCGAGCGCGTGGACTTCCCGGTGAACCGGGGCGCGCTGTGCGGCAAGGGCCGCACAGCGCCGGCCGTGCTCTCGTCCCGGGTGCGGCTGACCTCCCCGTTGGTGCGCTCCGGCGGCACGCTCGTGCCCGCCACGTGGGACGAGGCACTCGACCGGATCGCAGGTGAGCTGGGCAGGATCCGGACGGAGCACGGACCCGACGCGCTCGGGGTGTTCGGCGGGGGCGGGCTGACGAACGAGAAGGCGTACACGCTCGGCAAGTTCGCGCGGGTGGTCCTCGGCACCTCGCAGATCGACTACAACGGCCGCTTCTGCATGTCCTCCGCGGCGGCCGGCGGCATCAAGGCCTTCGGCCTGGACCGGGGGCTGCCGTTCCCCCTGGAGGACATCCCGAGGACCGGCTGCGTGATCCTCGTCGGTTCCAACCTCGCGGAGACCATGCCGCCCTCGCTGCGCTTCTTCAGCGAGCTGCGCGAGAACGGCGGCACGCTGATCGTCATCGACCCGCGCCGCACGAAGACCGCCGAGCAGGCCGACCTGCATCTGACGCCCCGGCCCGGTACCGATCTCGCGCTCGCGCTGGGGCTGCTGCACCTGGTCGTCGCCGAGGGACGGGTCGACGAGGAGTACGTACGGGAGCGGACGTCCGGCTGGGAAGAGGCACGGGCGGCGGCGATGGCCCACTGGCCGGAGCATGTGGAACGGATCACGGGGGTGTCCGTTCCACAGCTCCGGGAGACCGTGCGGATGTTCTGCGAGCCGCAGTCCGCGATGGTGCTCACCGCGCGCGGTCCCGAGCAGCAGTCCAAGGGCACCGACACGGTCGGCGCGTGGATCAACCTGTGCCTGGCGACCGGGCGGGCGGGCCGCCCGCTGTCCGGGTACGGCTGCCTCACCGGGCAGGGCAACGGACAGGGCGGGCGCGAACACGGCCAGAAGGCGGACCAGCTGCCCGGCTACCGCAAGCTGGACGACCCGGCGGCGCGCCGGCACGTGGCCGAGGTGTGGGGCGTGGACCCCGACAGCCTGCCCGGTCCGGGGCGCAGCGCCTACGAGCTGCTCGACGCGATGGGCACCGACATCCGCTCACTGCTGCTGATGGCGTCCAACCCGGTGGTGTCCGCGCCGCGTGCCGCGCACATCGAGGAGCGCCTCAAGTCGCTCGACTTCCTCGCCGTCTGCGACGTGGTGCTGTCGGAGACGGCCGCTCTCGCGGACGTCGTCCTGCCCGTCACCCAGTGGGCCGAGGAGACCGGGACGACGACCAGCCTGGAAGGGCGCGTGCTGCTGCGGCGGCGGGCGATCACTCCGCCCGAGGGGGTGCGCAGCGACCTGGAGGTGCTGCACGAGCTGGCCGCCCGGCTCGGGGTGGAGAAGGGTTTCCCCACCGATCCCGAGGAGGTCTTCGAGGAGCTGCGCCGGGCGAGCGCGGGCGGGCCCGCGGACTACTCCGGGATCACCTACCGGCGCCTGGCGGAGGAGAACGGGGTGTTCTGGCCGTGCCCGGCGGCGTGGGGGGCGGCGGGCGCGGAGGGAGCGGCAGGCGCGAAGGGCGCCGTCGCGGACGGCGACGGCGAGGACGGCGGTTTCGACGTGTTCCCGGAGGACCCCGCGCACGACGAGGCCGGCACCGTCCACCCCGGAACACCCCGTCTCTTCCTCGACCGGTTCGCCACGGACGACGGCCGGGCGCGTTTCGTGCCGGTCTCGCACCGGCCCGTCGCCGAGGAACCTGATGAGGAGTACCCGGTGTTCCTCACCACCGGGCGGGTCGTGGCCCAGTACCAGTCCGGCGCCCAGACCCGGCGCGTGGACGAGCTGAACGCCGCCGCGCCCGGCCCGTTCGTGGAGCTGCATCCCCGCCTCGCGGCGCGGCTGGGTGCGGCCGAGGGGGATCCGCTGGCCGTCGTGTCGCGGCGGGGCCGGGCGGTGGCACCGGCCCGGATCACCACCGGCATCCGCCCCGACACCGTTTTCATGCCGTTCCACTGGCCCGGCGAGGGCCGCGCCAACACCCTGACGAACCCGGCTCTGGACCCGACCTCACGGATGCCCGAGTTCAAGGTCTGCGCGGTGCGGGTGGAGATCGCCGGAGCGTGAGACCCGGAGCGTGAGACCCGCTTGCCCGCGGGCGGACCACGCCCCTTGCGGAGCAGGCCCCAGCCCGACGACCGATGGGCGGCACCCGTGAAGGGGTGCCGCCCGCGGTCGTTCCCTGCTCCTGTTCCTGCTTCCCTGCGATAGGAGCGGTCAGTTGACGTTGACCGCGCTCCAGGCCGCCGCCACCGCGTTGTGCTCCGCGCTGCCGGCGCCGTAGAGGTCGCGGGCGGCGTTGAGCGTGGCCGTGCGGGCGCCCGCGTAGTTGGTGGACGACGTCATGTAGACGGTCAGCGCCCGGTACCAGATCTTGCCGAGCTTGTCCCGGCCGATGCCCGTCAGCGTCGAGCCGTTGGACGTCGGGGAGTTGTAGGTGATGCCGTTGACGGTCTGGCTGCCGCTGCCCTCCGCGAGGAGGAACGCGAAGTGGTTGGCGACGCCCGAGGAGTAGTGGACGTCCAGGCCGCCGACCGAACTGCTCCAGAAGTCGGCCGACTTGCCGTCCCTGGAGGGCTTGTCCATGTAGCGCAGGGCGTCCTTGCCGAAGCCGGAACGGACGATCTTCTCGCCGATGAGGTAGTCGCCGACGTCGGAGGAGTTGCCGGCGTGGAACTCCACGAGGGTGCCGAAGATGTCGGAGGTCGCCTCGTTCAGGCCGCCGGACTCGCCCGAGTAGGTCAGCTTGGCGGTCTTCGAGGTCACACCGTGGCTCATCTCGTGCCCGGCCACGTCCAGTGACACCAGCGGGCCGAGCTGGGTGCCGTCGCCGTCGCCGTAGGTCATGCAGAAGCAGCTGTCGTCCCAGAAGGCGTTGTTGTAGGCGTTGCCGTAGTGGACGCGGTTGTAGGAGCCCTTGCCGTCGTTGCCGATGCCGTTACGGCCGTGGACGTTCTTGTAGTAGTCCCAGGTGACGTTCGTGCCGTACTGCGCGTCCGCCGCCACCGTGGCGCGGTCCGCGGTCGCGCCGGTCCCCCAGTGGTTGTCGGCGTCCGTGAACACGGTCGAGGGGGCGCGGCTGATGCAGATGCCGAAGATGCACAGGTCGGTCTTGTTGGCCGCGTCGCCGGTGTACGTGTTTCCGCGGGTGGGGTCCTTGAGCTGGTACGCCGCTCCGGAGAGGGTCGTCTCCAGCGGGACCGTGCCCCCGTACAGGGACCTGCCGTCGCCGGTCGCGGTCTCCAGGGTGTCCCAGGCGTCGATCTGGGCGCCCGTGCGGGCGTCGGTCAGGACGGCGCGGGCCACCGGGTTGCCCTGGGCGTCCAGTGCGGCGACGTTCGTCTGCCAGGCCAGCTTCGGGGCGCCGTGCAGGGCGTCGACGACCAGCCGCGGCTTCGCGGTCACCTTCTTCAGGGCCTCGCCGAGGTGTGCGGCGCGCAGGGCGTTCGCGGCGGTGTCGGCGGCCTTGGGAGCTGTGAGGGCGGGGACGATGGTGGGCAGGGAGATCTCGCCCCCGGTGGCGCGGTCGGCGCCGCGGTAGCTGCCGTCGGGCCTGAGATGGACCACGAAGTCGCCGCCGAGGACGGGGAGTTCTCGGTAGGTGCGGTCGTAGCGGACGTGCTGGGTGCCGTCCTTGTCGACGATGACGTCCCGGACGGCGGTGCCCTGGGCCGCGGTCAGGCCCAGGCTCGCGGCACGCTCGGCCAGTACGGCGGCGGCGTTGTCCAGCGCGGTGGCCCGGTTCGGTCTGTCGGCCGCACCGGCGCCGGGGGCGAGTACGGCGGCCAGGAGGGTGGCCGTGGTGGCGGCGATGCCGGCGGTGGCGAGACGGGAACCTCGGGCGTGCTGCCGTATCCGACTCATCGGTCTCCTCGGGATCCTCGGGAAGGCGCCGTGCGGGCGCGTGGGGGGTGGCGCTGAGGTCGTCCTGAGATTTAAGGGGGCATGACATGTCATGTCCATAGCGCGTGCGTGCGGGTGCGGTGCGGGAGGAGCACCGGACCCGTGTGGACGGCGACCGTTCCCCCGCCCGCCACGGACGGGGCCGCACCGCTTCCCGAACCCGGTCCCGCCCCAGGTCACCCGTTCACACCCCCGCCCCGCCCCCTTCGGGTTCTTTTCCGCGGGCTGCCTCCCGCACGGCGGTGACCTGCCGAAACCCGAGTGGATGCACTCTCGCGGCCCATCCTCCTGACACCCGTTCACCACATTCCTGACGCCCGTTCGGGAAGCGCGCTCACGTCGCTGCCACTTACCTCGGAGGAGCAGGGGCGCGACCGACATAGCGGCACATGGGGATGTCGCGGGCCGCCCTCGCGAAAGCTCGGAGGAGCACGATGCGACCCACCGCCGCCCGCCTGTTGACCGGTACCGCGCTCGCGGTGGCCACCGCGGCCGGGCTCGCCGCGCCCGTCCAGGCCGCCGCCACCGCAAGCGGCAGCCTGGACGTGTACCCCTCCACCGCCGTGCCGGGCGACCAGGTCAGCGTGAACACGGCGGCGTGCGGCGACCCGGGGGCGGCCGCGGGCGACGCGGGCGCGGTCGGCGCCGGACCCTTCACGCTCGCGCCGAGCAGCCACGACGGTGAGGCGATCGGGCAGTTCCGGGTGCCGCCGAGCGCGCAGCCGGGGACGTACGAGATCGTCGCGCAGTGCGCCGAGGACGGACGCAGGGTCGCCGGGGACCTGGTGGTCGTCCTGAGTTCCGCGCGGGAGCAGGTGTATCCCCGGGGAAGTGTGAAGACGGGGGTCGGCGGCGCTCTGGGCCCCGACCCCGTGCAGACCGCGGCCGGCGTGACGGCTCTCGCCGTCGCCGCCGCGGGCGGTACCTGGCTCCTGCATCGCCGGGCGAGAGGCGACGGGATCTGACGGACACCCTCCGCTGTCCGTCCGCCGGTACCGCATGTCCCCTCCCCCTCCGGGTCCGACGCCCCTCGCGGCCCGGAGGGGGCAGGGGGTTCCGTCAGGGAGAGGGGTGTGCACACATGCGCGGAGTCGTCGGCGACACCGTCATAGCGGCCGTCACCGCGGTCGCCCTCTGCTCGGGTGCGTGGCTGCTGCACGGCGGCGCCGCGACGCACGCCCCGCCACAGCCGTCGGCCGCCGAGGCCCGTCCGGGCGGGGCCGACCCGCGGTCCGCTCCCGCGCTGCCGCCGTCCCCGCCCGACCGCGTCCGGATCCCCTCGATCCGGGTCGACGCCCCTCTCATGGGCCTCGGCCTGACCGCGTCCGGCAGCCTCGACGTGCCGCCGGACGCGAAGAAGAACCTCGCCGGCTGGTACGAGTCCGGCACGACCCCCGGTGAGACCGGCACCGCGATCGTCGCCGGGCACGTCGACGACGCGGACGGCCCGGCCGTCTTCTACGACCTCGGCGCCCTGCGCCGGGGTGCCACGATCGAGGTGGACCGGCGCGACGGCGGGACCGCGGTGTTCACCGTCGACGCGGTCGAGGTCTACGACGCCCGCGACTTCCCCGACGAGAAGGTGTACGGGGCCGCCACGCGGCCCGAGTTGCGGGTGATCACCTGTGGCGGCGGTTACTCGCGGACAACGGGTTACCGGGGGAACGTGGTGGTGTTCGCCCATCTGACGGGGAGCCGGTGAACCCCTGGGACCCGTCGGAGGGCCGCGGCCCGGCCCTCAGCTCCGCTGCCGTCCCCCGAAGCGTGTTCCCGAAGTCCCGTCCGTCCCGCGACGCCGGGCACGCACTCCCCCAGAAGGGGGCACCCCCGCCGCGTTGTCGGCACCGCCCCGACACACCCGGTGCCGGGGCGACCCTCCGCCTCGCGACCGGCACGCGCCGGACGCCGCCGGGCCCGCCCTGCGGGCGGACAACACCACTTTCTCGACGCCCTAGGCCACCCACTGCTCGTACGCCAGGTTCGCCACCAGCGCGAACACCACCGTCAGCAGCACGATCCGGACGAAGCCACTGCCCTTCTTCAAGGCCGTGTGGGCGCCGAGCATGCCGCCCGCGAGGTTGAAGGCGGCCATCGGGACCGCCAGCTGCCACAGCACCGCCCCCTGCCAGGCGAAGGTGGCCAGCGCGCCCGCGTTGGTGCAGCAGTTGACGATCTTGGCGGTGGCGGAGGCGGTGACCAGATCGAGATGGAGGACGGCGGTCAGGGCGAGGACCAGGAAGGTGCCCGTGCCGGGGCCGATGAGTCCGTCGTAGAAACCGATTCCGAGACCGGCGAGGCCGATCGCGGCGAGGACGCGGCGCGGGCCCGCCGGGCCGGTGCCGGGGGCGGTGCCGAAGGCCGGGCGCAGGATCACGAAGGCGGCCACGCCGAGCAGCACCACCATGATCACCGGCTTGAGGACGTCCGTGCTCATCCCGGCCGCGAAGAAGGCGCCCGCGGAGGACCCGGCGAGCGCGGCGAGCCCGATCCGTACGGCCACCCCCACGTCGACCGGCGCCTTGCGGGCGTACGTCACCGCCGCGCCGGAGGTGCCGACGATCGCGACCGCCTTGTTGGTGCCGAGGGCGTGCGCGGCCGGGGTGCCGGCCGGCAGGCCGAGCAGCAGGACCGGCAGGAGCAGGAGCCCTCCCCCGCCGACCACGGCGTCGATCCAGCCGGCCGCGAGGGCGGCGAGGCAGAGGACGACGACCATGGTCAGCGATATGTCGGGCATGATCGCGACCCTAGGGACCGGATACGTGGTTCGTCCATGGAACTGAGGCACTCCTGAGCTTCGGGCCGGTCACGCGCCCCGGCACCGGCCCGGCGACGGCTCACACCACCGCACACGGGCCAGGCGCCGGACGCCCCCTCCCCCCCACGCCGGCCGCGCGAACTCACACGCCGCCCCCCGCGCACCCCGGGAACCCTCACACCCCCGCCCCGCCCCCGCTGAGGGCAGCGTTCCGCGCGGGAAACAACGGTGATGCGGCCGGGTAACCTCCGCACCGCACGCTCGATGTCATGACCTCGAATCAGCGTGTGGTGGTGATCGGAGCCGGCCTGGCGGGCGTACGCCTCGCCCGCCGACTCGGTGAGCTGGGCACGCCCGCACTGCTGATCGGCGACGAGGAACACCGGCCGTACAACCGGGTCCTGCTCGCCGAGGTGCTGGCCGGCCGGTACGCCCCCGAGGTGATCGCCCTGCCCACGCCCGCCGAACTCGTCCGGGCCCGGGTGACCGCGATCGACCGCGAGCGGCGCAGTCTGGCCTGCGCGGACGGCTCGGAGATCGCCTACGACACGCTGGTGCTGGCCACCGGCTCCAACCCGGTGCTGCCGCCGCTGCGCGGACTGTTCACGCCGGACCACGAACTGCCGGAGGGCGTCCACGCCTTCCGCACCATGGACGACTGCCTGGGGCTGTCGAAGGCGGTCCGGCCGGGCGTGCGGGCCGTCGTCATCGGCGGCGGGCTCCTCGGGGTCTCCGCCGCCCGCGCACTGGCCGTACGCGGCGCGCAGGTGGTCCTCGCCCAGCAGTCCGAACGGCTCATGGAGCGCCAGCTCGACCCGAACGCCTCAGGGCTGGTGCTGCGGCACCTGCGGGACCTCGGTGTCGAGGTGCACACCGAGTGCCGGGTCCGGGACGTGCGCTGCGTCGGAGGCGCGGTCCGCTCGGTGGAGATGGCCGACGGCTACGCCCTCGACGCCGACCTGGTGGTCCTGGCCTGCGGGGTCCACCCCCGCACCGGCCTCGCCAGGGAAGCCGGACTCGCCGTCCACAAGGGCGTTGTCGTCGACGACCGGCTGCGCACCTCCGACCCGCACATCCGCGCGATCGGGGACTGCGTCCAGCACGAGGGCGAGGTCTACGGACTCGCCGCCCCCGCGCTGGAACAGGCGGACGTGCTGGCCGAGTCGCTGGCCGGTGACGCCGACGCCCGGTACTCGGGGACCCGATCCCTGACCCGCCTCACGCTCCACGGGCACTCCGCCTTCGACCTCGCCGCGTTCGGCGAGACCGAGGCGCGCCCCGGCGACGACGTCGTCCAGCTCACCGACGCGACCCGCGGCACCTACCGCAAGGTCGTCGTCCGCGACGACCGCCTGGTCGGCGGCGTGCTCGTCGGCGAACTCGGCACCGTCGGCGCGCTCGCCCGCGCCTGGGAGGGAGCAGAGCCGCTCCCCCACGACGGCCCCCTGCTCCACCTGCTCACCAACGACGGAGGCTCCTGAATGACCGCCACCCCGGGGGCCACCCCCACGATCGTGCTCGTCGGCCACGGCATGGTCGGCCAGCGCTTCCTCGAGGCGCTCGCCGAGCGCGGCCTGACCGCCACGCACCGTGTGGTCGTGCTGTGCGAGGAGCCGCGTCCCGCCTACGACCGCGTCCAGCTCACCTCCTATTTCTCGGGCCGGACGCCCGAGGACCTCTCCATGACCGACATGGAGTTCATCAAGGACCACGGCATCGAGCTGCACCTCGGCGACCCGGCGGAGACCATCGACCGTGACGCCCGCACGGTGACCGCCCGCTCGGGCCTGGTCGTCGACTACGACGTGCTGGTGCTGGCCACCGGCTCCTACCCGTTCGTGCCTCCGGTCCCCAACAAGGACGCCGAGGGCTGCTTCGTCTACCGCACGATCGAGGACCTCCTCGCCATCGAGGAGTACGCCAGGTCACGGGCCACGACGGGCGCGGTGGTCGGCGGCGGCCTGCTCGGCCTGGAGGCCGCGGGCGCCCTGAAGGGCCTCGGACTCACCTCCCACATCGTGGAGTTCGCGCCGCGCCTGATGCCGGTGCAGGTCGACGAGGGCGGGGGCGCGGCGCTGCTGCGCACCATCGAGGAGATGGGCCTGAGCGTCCACACGGGAGTCGGCACCCAGGAGATCGTGACGGACGACTCCGGTGCCGTCACCGGCATGAAGCTGTCCGACGGATCCGAACTCGCCACCGACCTGGTGGTGTTCAGCGCCGGCGTCCGCCCCCGCGACCAGCTGGCCCGCGACTGCGGTCTGACGGTCGGCGACCGCGGCGGCATCGCGGTCGACGAGCAGTGCCGCACGGTCGCCGACCCGCACGTCTTCGCGATCGGCGAGTGCGCGCTGGCCGCCGACGGCCGGGTGTACGGCCTGGTCGCTCCCGGATACGAGCAGGCCGAGACGGCCGCCGCGACGATCGCCGCCGACGAGGCCGCCTTCACCGGCGCCGACCTCTCCACCAAACTGAAGCTGCTCGGCGTGGACGTGGCCTCCTTCGGCGACGCGCACGGCACCGCCGAGGACTGCCTCGACGTCGTGTACTCCGACTCCCGCTCGGGCCTGTACAAGAAGCTGGTCATCGGCCGCGACGGCACGCTGCTCGGCGGCATCCTGATCGGGGACGCGGACGCCTACGGCACCCTGCGCGCCCTCACCGGCTCGGTCCCGCCGATCGCGCCCGAATCGCTGGTCCTGCCGGCCGGGGCCGGCGGCGGCGCCCAGCTCGGCCCGTCCGCCCTGCCCGACGAGGCGGTGGTCTGCTCCTGCCACAACGTCACCAAGGGCACCATCCGCGGCGCGGTCACCGAGCACTCCTGCACCACCGTGCCCGAGGTGAAGAAGTGCACCAAGGCCGGTACCGGTTGCGGCAGTTGCGTCAAGGTCCTCGGCCAGCTCGTCACCGCGGAGCTGGAGGCCGGCGGCGTGGAGGTCGACAAGGGCCTGTGCGGCTGCTTCTCGCAGACCCGCGAGGAGCTGTACGAGATGGTGCTCGCCCTGCGCATCAACACCTACCAGGACCTGCTCGACCGCTACGGCCGCGACGGCGCGCGGGGCGGCGACGGCTGCGACGTCTGCAAGCCCGCGATCGCCTCGATCATCGCGTCCCTCGCCCCCACGATCGGCGCGAGCGGCTACGTCCTGGACGGCGAGCAGGCAGCGCTCCAGGAGACCAACGACCACTTCCTCGCCAACCTCCAGAAGAACGGCTCCTACTCGGTCGTGCCGCGCATCCCCGGCGGCGAGATCACGCCCGAGGGCCTGATCGTCATCGGTGAGATCGCCCGCGACTTCGGCCTCTACACGAAGATCACCGGCGGCCAGCGGATCGACATGTTCGGCGCCCGCGTGGAACAACTCCCCCTCATCTGGGCCCGCCTGGTCGACGCGGGCTTCGAATCGGGCCACGCCTACGGCAAGTCCCTGCGCACCGTGAAGTCCTGCGTCGGCCAGACCTGGTGCCGCTACGGCGTCCAGGACTCCGTCCGCATGGCGATCGACCTGGAGCTGCGCTACCGGGGCCTGCGCTCCCCGCACAAGCTGAAGTCCGCCGTCTCCGGCTGCGCCCGCGAGTGCGCCGAGGCCCAGTCCAAGGACTTCGGCATCATCGCCACCTCCAACGGCTGGAACCTGTACGTCGGCGGCAACGGCGGGGCCACCCCGCGCCACGCCGACCTTCTCGCCCAGGACCTCGACGACGCCGGACTGATCCGCCTGATCGACCGGTTCCTGATGTTCTACATCCGCACCGCCGACCGGCTGGAGCGCACCTCGACCTGGCTGGAGCGGATCCCCGGCGGCCTGGACCACGTCAGGGACGTGGTGGTGGAGGATTCCCTCGGCATCTGCGAGGAGCTCGAGTCCCTGATGACCGCGCATGTGGCCCATTACGCCGACGAGTGGGCGACCACCATCAACGACCCCGAGAAGCTGGCCCGGTTCGTGTCCTTCGTCAACGCGCCGGACACTCCCGACCCGGTCGTCGGCTTCGTCCCCGAGCGCGACCAGATCAAGCCCGACCTGCCGCTGCTCTCCATCGGCAACCGTCCCCTGGAAGGGAGCGCCCAGCGATGACCCTGGCACTCGAGACGACCGACCTGCACGTGCAACTTCGGCTCGGCGCGGACTGGTTCACGGTGTGCGACCTGAGTTCGCTGGTCCCCGGCCGCGGCGTGGCGGCACTCCTGCCCGACGGCCGCCAGGTGGCCCTGTTCCGGGACCGGGCGGGAGAGCTGTACGCCGTCGACAACCGTGACCCCTTCAGCGGCGCGGCGGTCCTCTCCCGCGGCCTGACCGGCTCGGTCCAGGGCCGGCCGTTCGTCGCCTCGCCCCTGCTCAAGCAGCGCTTCGACCTGCGCAGCGGGCAGTGCCTGGACGACGACACGGTCCGCATCACGACGTACGACGTGCGCGCGACGCTGTGAACGCCCTTCAGCAGGTGGGCGGTTGCCGCCGGCCTCAGTTGCTGAGACCGGTGTAGGACACCCCGGTCAGTCGCTCCGACTCCGCCCACAGGCGGCGGCCCGCGCGGTCGTCCACGGTCCAGGGCGCCCGCCACGAGGGGGCGGGCGCCCCCCGCCACGTCGCGCGGGACGGGCCGGTGAAGGAGTCGGGGCGCACGTCCGGCGCGGTCGCCGCGTACAGGACGGGCAGCGCGCCGGCCTCGGCGGACTGGGCGAAGACGCGGTTGCCGGCCGCCATGAGCCGCTCGGCGATCGGGCGGCCCGCGGCCCGGGGCCCGGCCGTCTGGAGGCCGGTCGCCGCGTATCCGGGATGGGCGGCCGCCGCGACCACCTCGGCGCCGGACGCCTCCAGTCGGCGCGCCAGCTCGTGCGTGAACAGCAGGTTGGCGGTCTTGGACCGGCCGTAGGCGGTCCAACGACGGTAGCGGCGCTCGCTGTTGAGGTCACCGGGGTCGATGTTGCCGAGCAGGTGGGCCATGCTGGAGACGGTCACCACGCGAGCCCGGGGTGCCGCGAGCAGCGCGGGCATGAGCACTCCGGTGAGGGCGAAGTGCCCGAGGTGGTTCACCCCGAACTGGGTCTCGAACCCGTCGGCGGTCGTGCCGTACGGCATCGCCATCACGCCCGCGTTGTTGACGAGCAGGTCGAGGCGGTCGTAGGGGCGGGCGAAGCGGCGCACCGAGGCGAGGTCGCCGAGGTCCAGTCTGCGCAACTCGACGTCGGCGTCCGGCACCTCACCGGCCAGCCGGGCGACGGCTGCCCGCCCCCGTGTCTCGCTCCGGCAGGCGAGGACGACCCGCGCCCCTCTGCGGGCCATCTCCCGCGCGGTGACGTAGCCCAGTCCGCCGTTGGCGCCGGTGACGACGGCGGTGCGGCCGCTCTGGTCGGGGATGTCGCGCGTGTTCCAGCCGGGCATGGCCGTGCTCCCTCCGCTGCTGTCCCCAGCCTAGGCATTTCCCCGTCACGACGTGTCCACGACACGGACATCCGGCGCTCGTAGCCTCCCTGAGCACACGACCCCGCGGCCGACCGGCCGCGGGTGGTCACGACACCCCCTGGGAGTGAACGTGGAACGTCGTACCCTCCTGCGTGCGGCCGTCCTCGGCGGGTCCTCCGCCGTGCTCGGCGGAACCCTGTGGCGCGGCGCCGCGTACGCCGCGCCGGCACAGCCCGGCACGAGCCCGTACGGGGCGCTCGGCTCGCCGGACGCGAACGGCGTCAGGCTCCCGGCCGGCTTCACCAGCCGGGTGATCGCCCGCTCCGGGCAGACGGTGCCCGGCACGTCGTACACGTGGCACAACGCCCCTGACGGAGGGGCCTGTTACGCCGACGACGGGGGTGGGTGGATCTATGTCTCCAACTCGGAGATCAACCCGTCCGGCGGAGCGAGCGCGGTGAGGTTCTCGTCGACGGGCGCGGTCACCGGCGCCTACCGCATCCTGTCCGGCACTCGGCAGAACTGCGCGGGCGGGAAGACCCCGTGGAACACCTGGCTGTCCTGCGAGGAGGTGTCCCTGGGCTACGTCTACGAGACGGACCCGTGGGGCGTGAACGCGGCCGTGCGGCGGCCGGCGATGGGCCGCTTCAAGCACGAGGCCGCCGCCGCCGACCCGGTGCGCAAGGTGATCTACCTGACCGAGGACGAGACGGACGGCCGTTTCTACCGCTTCGTGCCGACGACGTGGGGCAGTCTGGCTTCCGGCACGCTCCAGGTCATGGTCGCCGGCAGCGCCACGTCCGGCTCGTTCACCTGGGCGAACGTCCCCGACCCCGACGGCTCCCCCACCACCACCCGCACCCAGGTGTCCGGCTCGAAGTCCTTCAACGGCGGTGAGGGCTGCCACTACGCGAACGACACGGTCTGGTTCACGACGAAGGGCGACAACCGGGTCTGGCAGCTCGACCTCACGAACAACACCTACGAGCCGGCGTACGACGACTCCCTGGTCACCTCCGGCACGGCCCCTCTCACCGGGGTCGACAACATCACCGGCTCCGCCTCCGGTGACCTGTTCGTCGCGGAGGACGGCGGCACCATGGAGATCTGCCTGATCACCCCGGCCGACGTGGTCGCCCCGTTCCTGCGCGTCGACGGACAGTCGGGCTCGGAGATCACCGGCCCGGCCTTCTCCCCCGACGGCACCCGCCTGTACTTCTCCAGCCAGCGCGGTACGTCGGGCAGTTCGTCCGGCGGGATCACGTACGAGGTGAAGGGCCCGTTCCGGGTCTGACCCTCCGTCCTCCCGCCGCGCCCCTCTCCGGGTGCGGAAGGAGCCCGACAGCCGAGGAGGGGGACACGGTCGCTCCTCCCTGCCCGCCCCCCCGTCCGAACTGGCCTGCGCCTTACGGACCGTGGACCGTCGCTACCGCTTCCGCACTCTGCCCGACCCCTGCACGGACACCTCCACACCGTGGTGGCACCGCCGCCTGGCGGAGGGAGCGGAGGGCCGGTGACCCCGACGGCGCCCACAGAACGATCACGAAAGGGTCCACCGGCTTCGACACCACCAGCGTCCACTACGCCAACTGCGCCGAGGCCCGAGCCGCGGGCGCGGCCCCCGTCCACGCGGGCGACCCCGGCTACGGCAGACACCTGGACCGGGACGGAGACGGAACGGGTGACGATCAGGGAACCCCGCGGGGGCCCCTGGCTCCGGTGGCCCGCGCCACGCCGCCGTCCGGGTCGGACTGATCGCACCGCCCCCGCGGCGGGAACGCGTGTCCGGCCGACCGCGCACAACCGCGCACAAGAGGGCGGCACCCCCGCACGGGTGCCGCCCTCTCTCGGTGCGCCGGAGCCGCCGCGATCGGTGCTGAGGGTCGGGGACCGCAGCGGCTCCGGGGTTGGAGGGGGGTGAGGAAGGTCCGTCAGGGGGTCCCCACCCCCCGGCTCAGCGGTGGTCGCTGCCCTCCGACTGGGTCGCCGCCCGGCCTGCCTCCAGTCGGGCGACCGGGATGCGGAAGGGGGAGCAGGAGACGTAGTCGAGGCCGACCTCGTGGAAGAAGTGGACGGACTCCGGGTCGCCGCCGTGCTCGCCGCAGACGCCGAGCTTCAGGTCGGGACGGGTCGCGCGGCCGGCTTCCGCGGCGGCCTTGACGAGGGAGCCGACGCCGTCCTTGTCGATGGTCTCGAAGGGGGAGACGCCGAAGATGCCCTTCTCCAGGTAGGCGGTGAAGAAGGAGGCCTCGACGTCGTCGCGGCTGAAGCCCCACACGGTCTGGGTGAGGTCGTTCGTGCCGAAGGAGAAGAACTCGGCCGCCTCGGCGATCTGGCCGGCGGTCAGCGCGGCCCGCGGCAGCTCGATCATCGTGCCGATGGACAGCTTCAGATCGGTGCCGGTGGCCTCCTGGACCTCGGCGATGACCTGGTCGGCCTCCTCGCGGACGATCTCCAGCTCCTGGACCGTGCCGACGAGCGGGATCATGATCTCCGCGCGCGGGTCGCCCTTGGCGGCCTTGCGTTCGGCCGCGGCCTCGGCGATGGCGCGGACCTGCATGGTGAAGAGGCCGGGAATGACCAGGCCCAGTCGTACGCCTCGCAGGCCCAGCATGGGGTTCTGCTCGTGGAGGCGGTGAACGGCCTGGAGCAGGCGCAGGTCGTTCTCGTGGGACTCCTGGCGGGACTCCGCGAGGGCGACCCGCACGGACAGTTCCGTGATGTCGGGGAGGAACTCGTGCAGCGGCGGGTCGAGGAGACGAACCGTGACCGGCAGACCGTCCATGGCCTCGAAGAGTTCCACGAAGTCCCGCTTCTGGAGCGGGAGCAGGCCCTTCAGGGACGCCTCACGCTCAGCTTCGGTGTCCGCGAGGATCAGGCGTTCCACCAGCTCGCGGCGGTCACCGAGGAACATGTGCTCGGTGCGGCACAGGCCGATGCCCTGGGCGCCGAAGCGGCGGGCGCGCAACGCGTCCTCGGCGTTGTCGGCGTTGGCGCGGACGCGCAGGCGGCGCTTGCGGTCGGCGAAGGCCATGATGCGGTGGACGGCCTCCACCAGCTCGTCGGCGTCGTCGGCGCCGGCGTGCATGCGGCCCTCGAAGTACTCGACGACGGGGGACGGTACGACGGGGACCTCACCGAGGTAGACCTTGCCGGACGAGCCGTCGATCGAGATCAGGTCGCCTTCCTCGACGACGTGTCCGCCGGGCACCGTCATCCGGCGGCGCTTGGTGTCGACCTCCAGCTCCTCCGCGCCGCAGACGCAGGTCTTGCCCATGCCGCGGGCGACGACCGCGGCGTGGGAGGTCTTGCCGCCGCGCGAGGTGAGGATGCCCTCGGCCGCGATCATGCCGTCGAGGTCGTCGGGGTTGGTCTCCCGGCGGACCAGGATGACCTTCTCGCCCGACCGGGACCACTTCACGGCGGTGTAGGAGTCGAAGACCGCCTTGCCGACGGCGGCGCCGGGCGAGGCGGCGATGCCCCGGCCGACCTGCTGGGTCCTGGCGTGCTCGTCGAAGCGGGGGAACATCAGCTGGGCGAGCTGGGCGCCGTTGACCCGCTGGAGGGCCTCGGTCTCGTCGATGAGGCCCTGGTCGACGAGCTGGGTGGCGATGCGGAAGGCCGCGCCGGCCGTGCGCTTGCCGACCCGGGTCTGGAGCATCCACAGCTGACCGCGCTCGATGGTGAACTCGATGTCGCAGAGGTCCTTGTAGTGGTTCTCCAGCGTCTCCATGATCTGCATCAGCTGGTCGTACGACTTCTTGTCGATGGTCTCCAGCTCGGCGAGCGGGACCGTGTTGCGGATGCCGGCGACGACGTCCTCGCCCTGGGCGTTCTGGAGGTAGTCGCCGTAGACGCCCTGGTGGCCGGAGGCGGGGTCGCGGGTGAAGGCGACGCCGGTGCCGGAGTCGGGGCCGAGGTTGCCGAAGACCATGGAACAGACGTTGACCGCGGTCCCCAGGTCGTGCGGGATGCGCTCCTGGCGGCGGTAGAGCTTGGCGCGGTCGGTGTTCCAGGAGTCGAAGACCGCGTGGATGGCGAGGTCCATCTGCTCGCGCGGGTCCTGCGGGAAGTCGCGCCCGGCCTCGGCCCTGACGATCTTCTTGAAGCGGGTGACCAGCTTCTTGAGGTCGGCGGCCTCCAGCTCGGTGTCGACGGTGACCTTCTTGGCCTCCTTGGCCGCCTCCAGCGCCTCCTCGAAGAGGTCGCCGTCGACGCCGAGGACGGTCTTGCCGAACATCTGGATGAGGCGCCGGTAGGAGTCCCAGGCGAAGCGGTCGTCGCCGGCCTGCCTGGCCAGGCCCTGGACCGACTTGTCGGAGAGGCCGATGTTGAGGACGGTGTCCATCATGCCGGGCATCGAGAACTTGGCACCGGAGCGGACGGAGACGAGCAGGGGGTCGTCGGCCTGGCCGAGCTTCTTGCCCATCCTCTCTTCCAGCGCGTCGAGGTGCGCACTCACCTCGTCACGCAGTGCCGCCGGCTCCTCGCCGCTGTCGAGGTAGACCTTGCAGGCCTCGGTGGTGATGGTGAACCCGGGCGGCACCGGCAGGCCGAGGTTGGTCATCTCGGCGAGGTTGGCGCCCTTGCCGCCGAGGAGGTCCTTGAGGTCCTTGTTGCCTTCGGTGAAGTCGTAAACGAACTTCACGGCCTCAACGCTCGTGGCCGTCCCGGCTACCGGGAGATCTTTGTTTTCCGACACGGGTCTCGACTCCTCGAGGACGCGGTGGCTGCCCTGACGGGCAGGAACATACCCAGATCAAAGGCATCTGGGTACGTCCACTTGCGCGTCATGCGCCTGTAACCCGTCGTCCGCCACTGGATCGAAAGTCAAAGCTTGGCCGACGCGGAGCAGCCGATGTTTTCACTTCTTGAACACACCCAGCCCTTCGGCACTCACTTTCTGCTCAGATGAGCGACTCCCACCACGCTTGATTTCGATCGATGAACGATCAGGGCGTGGCACTGAGTGCCACCCCTTGAGGAAGTGCAAACGAGCGCGCTCCGCTCATGTGAGCGCTACCCTTATCAAGGTGGCGAGAATCACGCTTCCACAGGCCGCCGGATTTCACCATCCGGACGCTCGCCCGGACCCGGTCCGTCCAGGAAACGCGCTCGTCACACGGGTCTCCGCCTTCCCGTTCACACCCCCAGCGCCAGCAGCCGTTCCTCCACCCGCGCGGGCGCGTACAGGTGCTCCACGACCAGCGCGCCGGCCCCCACCAGCCCCGCCCGCTCCCCCAGCCGTGAGGTCACCACCTCCAGTCGGGCCGTGGAGCGGGGCAGCGCCCGCTGGTAGAGCAGTTCGCGCACCCCGGTGAGGAAGGAGGTGCCGGCGAGGTCCCCGGCGATCATCAGCACACCCGGGTTGAGCAGCGTCACGACCGTCGCCAGCACGTCGCCGACCTGGCGTCCGGCCTCGCGGGCCAGCGCGGCCGCGCCCGGATGACCGGCGGCGAGCAGGTCCCGTACGTCCGCGCCGGAGGCGGCGGGCACCCCGGTCTCCGCCAGTCTCCGGGCCACCGCGCCGCCGCCGGCGACGGCCGCGAGGCAGCCGTGGGAGCCGCAGCGGCACGGCACCGCGGAGCCCACCCGGATGTGCCCGATGTCGCCGGCGCCGCCGTCGACACCCCGGAAGATCTCGCCGCCCACCACGACCCCGGCGCCGATCCCGGTGGACACCTTGACCAGCACGAACGCGGAGCATTCGGGGTATCGGGTGCGCTGCTCGCCGTACGCCATGAGGTTGGCGTCGTTGTCGACGAGGACGGGGACGGGCGCGGCGCCCGTGTGCCGCGTGAACGCCCTGGCGAGGCGGGAGCGGATGTCGTAGCCGTCCCAGCCGGGCATGATCGGCGGCTGGATCACCCGGCCCGTCTCGCTGTCGACGGGGCCGGGCACGGCGAGACCTATTCCGCATGCCTCGTCCGCCCGGTGGCCGGCCTTCTCCAGCAGTTCCGCGAACCAGCCGCCCAGCTCGCCGAGCACGGCGTCCGGACCGTCCTCCAGGGCCGGCGTGCCGGAGTGCTCGGCGAGGACCTCGCCGGTCAGAGACAGAACGGCCGCTCGCGCGTGCCGGGTGTCCAGGTCGGCGGCGAGGACGACGGCGTGCGTGTCGTCGAACTCGAGCGTGACGGAGGGACGGCCGCCCAGCGGGGAGTCGACCGGACCGCCCGCGCCCTCGCGCAGCCAGCCCGCGCGGAAGAGGCGGTCCAGGCGCTGTCCGACCGTGGCCCGGGACAGACCGGTGGCCTGCTGGAGGGCACCGCGTGTCGTGGCCCGGCCGGCGCGGACCAGCGCGAGCAGATCTCCCGCGCCATGTCGGCCGCCGCCCCTGCCCGTCCGTCCGGGCCGTCCGGGCCGTCCGGCCATGCGCACCCCCTGGTGTTGCTCAAGCCTTCGTCACATGGTGGGTTCCGCGTGTTAACCAGGCGTAACCCCGCGGTAACCACTACTCGGTCCGATGGGCGCCACCTGGCTCTTCCCCGATCGTGGTCCCGCCCGGCGCGTGACCGGACAGAC
Organism: Streptomyces sp. NPDC033216; assembly: GCF_055577115.1. Taxonomy (NCBI): domain Bacteria; kingdom Bacillati; phylum Actinomycetota; class Actinomycetes; order Kitasatosporales; family Streptomycetaceae; genus Streptomyces; species Streptomyces sp. NPDC033216. The sequence goes on from NZ_JBVIQK010000001.1 coordinate 355,277, forward strand.
CGGGGACGCGGCCCTCCCCCGTCGGCCGTAGCCGACGCCCGCGCGGCCGCCGGCGGGACGCTCGGCCACGGTGGCCCCACCTCGCGCGGCCACCTGGTCCACCGCGCCGGCCAGGGCCGCCTCGCCGACCGGCACCGCGAGGACCCGCCCCGCTCGGCGGCGGCCCCGTCGGTGCTGCTCACGGTGGTGGGCGGAGCCCAGGACCGCTCGTTTGCCGGGTGTTTGCCGACCGCTCGCCCGGACGGTTGAACACCGGGCGGGAGCACGCCGTACGAGACGATGGCGGCTCGGGTCCCACCACCGGGTCGCCGATCCACCCGGCTTCAGACGGAAGGACCCCTCGGGTGCCTGTCTTCACACGGTCTCGTGATCTGCCCGACTCCGGCGTCGGCGCGCCCGTCAGCGCCGAGGCGGCCGTGGAGGCCGAGTCGCCGGAGGGCGAGGCCGCGCCGCCCCGCACCCTCACGTCCCGTCTCGCGCACTGGTGGGCCTGGCGGGACCGCCATCCGCGGGCGGCGCGCGCGCTGTGGTGGACGACGACCGCGCTGGCCCTCGTGCTGGTGCTCGGGGCCATGGTGATGCCGAACCAGACGCAGCTCCTGCGGGCCGACCGGTTCGTGCGGCTGCCCGGCGAGGCGATCATCTCGGCGGCCGTGCTGCTGTCGCTGCCGCGCCGCCCGCGGGTGGTGGCCGCGGCGGCGCTCGGGGCCGGCCTCGCGGCGCTGACCGTGGTCAACGTCCTGGACATGGCGTACTCGCAGTACCTGGGCCGCGGCTTCAACCTGGTCCTGGACTGGGGGCTGCTGGACGACGCGCAGTCCTACGTCGCGGACTCGATGGGCGGGACCACGGCTCTCGCCGCCACGATCGGCCTGCTCCTGCTGATCGTCGCGCTGTTCGTCGTGATGGCCCTGGCGGCGGTGCGGCTGAGCGACGTGCTCACGCTCAACGTGTCCGCGGCGACCCGCGGCACGCTGGTCGCCGGCACGGTCTGGATCACCTGCTCCGTCCTCTCCGTCCAGTACGCCGGACTGCCGCTCGCGTTCAACCGCGCGGTCAGCGCCGTCACCGTCAAGGCCAAGGACGTACGGCAGACCCTCCAGGACGAGGCCGCCTTCGCCGAGGAGGCCCGCACGGACCCCTTCGGCGACACCCCGCCCGCGCAGCTCGTGCCCGACCTGCGCGGCAAGGACGTGATCTTCGCCTTCATCGAGAGCTACGGCCGCAGCGCGATCGAGGACCCGCTCATGTCCCCCGGCGTCGACCGGACGCTCACCGCGAGCACCGCCGCGCTGGCGAAGGCCGGGTACCACGCCAAGAGCGGCTGGCTGACCTCGGCGACCTTCGGCGGGAGCAGCTGGCTCGGTCACTCCACCACACTGTCCGGGCTGTGGATCGACAACCAGCAGCGCTATCGCACGGTCATGAACAGCGACCACCTCAGCCTGCCCAAGATCTTCCAGAAGACCGGGGCCTGGGACACGGTCGGCGTGATGCCCGGCATCCAGAAGGCCTGGCCCGAGCAGAGGCACTACGGCCTCGACAAGGTCTACAACGCCTTCCAGATGGGCTACCGGGGACCGAAGTTCAGCTGGTCGACGATGCCCGACCAGTACGCGCTGGAGGCGTTCCAGCGGCTGGAGCACGGCAGGGACCGCGACAAGCCGCTGATGTCGGAGATCATCCTGACCTCCAGCCACCAGCCGTGGGCCCCGCTCCCGGAGATGGTCGGCTGGGACGAGGTGGGCGACGGCTCGGTCTTCGACGGCATCCAGAAGGCCGGCGAGAAGGCGTCCGACGTCATCGCCGACTCGACCAGGTCCCGCAAGGCGTACGGCAGGTCGATCGAGTACTCGGTGACCGCCCTCACCCAGTGGCTGGAGCGCTACGGCACCGAGGACACCGTCCTGGTGTTCCTCGGCGACCACCAGCCCATCGCCCGGGTCAGCGGTGACGACGCCAGCCGGGACGTGCCGATCTCGATCGTCGCCAAGGACCCGAAGGTCCTCGACAAGGTCGCCGCCTGGAACTGGTCCGAAGGCCTCAAGCCGGCCCACGACGCCCCGGTCTGGAAGATGGACCTCTTCCGGGACCGCTTCCTCACGGCGTACGGGTCGACCCCGCATCCGTCGAAGGGCTGAACCGACCGGGGTGCCTCAGCCGCCGGAGGTGTCCAGTTCCGCTTCCTCGCCGATGCCCGCACAGTCGTAGGGGTCCTTGAGCCAGCCGTCCGGGAGGACGACCCTGTTGTTGCCGGAGGTGCGGCCGCGGGGGCCGTCGGCGCCGGTGGGCCAGGGCTGGTCGAGGTCCAGTTCGTCGAGTCCGGCCCGGAGCTCTTCGAGGGACGAGGTGATCGCGAGTCGCTTGCGCATCTCGGAGCCGACCGCGAAGCCCTTCAGGTACCAGGCCACGTGCTTGCGGAAGTCGACGACGCCCTTCGACTCGTCGCCGATCCACTCGCCGAGGAGGGTGGCGTGCCGGACCATGACGTCGGCGACCTCGCGCAGGGACGGGCGCGCGATGTCCTCGCCGCGCCCCTCGAAGGCGGCGACCAGGTCCGCGAACAGCCACGGCCGGCCCAGGCAGCCGCGGCCGACGACCACGCCGTCGCAGCCCGTCTCGCGCACCATCCGCAGCGCGTCCCCGGCGGACCAGATGTCGCCGTTGCCGAGGACGGGGATCTCCGGGACGTGTTCCTTCAACCGGGCGATCGCCTCCCAGTCGGCGGTGCCGCCGTAGTGCTGGGCGGCGGTACGGCCGTGCAGGGCGATGGCGGTGACCCCCTCCTCGACGGCGATGCGGCCGGCGTCGAGGTAGGTGATGTGGTCGTCGTCGATGCCCTTGCGCATCTTCATGGTGACGGGGAGGTCGCCGGCGCCGCTGACGGCCTCGCGGAGGATCGCACGGAGCAGGTTGCGCTTGTACGGGAGGGCGGAGCCGCCGCCCTTGCGGGTGACCTTCGGGACCGGGCAGCCGAAGTTGAGGTCGATGTGGTCGGCCAGGCCCTCTTCCGCGATCATGCGGACGGCCTTGCCGACGGTCGCCGGGTCCACGCCGTACAGCTGGATCGAGCGCGGTTTCTCGCTCGCGTCGAAGTGGATCAGCTGCATGGTCTTCTCGTTGCGCTCGACCAGGGCCCGGGTCGTGATCATCTCGCTCACGAACAGGCCCCTGCCGCCGCCGGCCCCGTCCTGCGACCCGCCTTCGGCGAAGTGCCGGCACAGGGTGCGGAAGGGTGCGTTGGTGATACCGGCCATGGGGGCGAGGACGACCGGCGGCGCAACGGTGTGCGGGCCGATGCGCAGGGGGGAAACGGGCGTGGACATCCGCCCATTGTCGCGCATGGACGGTGATCATGTAACGGTCATTAGTTAACCGCACTATTGAAATCCGCGTACCATGACCGCATGTCAGAGTTGAGCCAGCGACGACGTCTGCTCGTGCTCGCGATCTGCTGCATGAGCCTGCTGATCGTGAGCCTCGACAACACCGTCCTCAATGTCGCCCTCCCCGCGATGGAGCGCGACCTGAACGCCGGCACCTCCGGCCTCCAGTGGACGATCGACGCGTACACCCTCGTACTCGCCTCCCTGCTGATGCTCGCCGGATCCACGGCCGACCGGATCGGCCGCAGAAAGGTCTTCCTCGCGGGCCTGGTCGTGTTCTCGCTCGGCTCCCTGCTCTGCTCCCTCGCCCCCAGCCTGGAACTGCTGGTCGTGGCCCGCATGGTGCAGGCGGTCGGCGGCTCGATGCTCAACCCGGTCGCCATGTCCATCATCACCAACACGTTCACGGACCCGCGTGAGCGCGCCCGCGCGATCGGCGTGTGGGGTGCGGTCGTCGGCATCTCCATGGCCGCCGGACCCCTGATCGGCGGCCTGCTGGTGGAGTCCGTCGGCTGGCGCTCCATCTTCTGGGTCAACCTGCCGGTCGGCCTCGCCGCCCTCCTGCTGACCCTGCGCCACGTCCCCGAGTCCCGCGCCCCGAAGGCCCGCCGCCCCGACCCGGTGGGCCAGCTCCTCGTCATCGCCCTCTTCGGCTGCCTGACGTACGCGATCATCGAGGCCCCCGAAGCGGGGCCGGGCACGAGCCTGCCCTTCGCGGCCGTCTCCCTTGCCGCCCTCCTCGGGCTCCTGCGCTACGAGCCCCGCCGCGACGAGCCCCTCATCGACCTGCGGTTCTTCGGTTCGGCGCCGTTCAGCGGGGCCACCGTGATCGCGATCAGCGCGTTCGCCGCCCTCGGCGGATTCCTGTTCCTGTCCACGCTGTACCTCCAGAACGTGCGCGGTCTCGACGCCCTCCACGCCGGACTGTGGATGCTGCCGATGGCCCTTCCCACGTTCCTGTGCGCGCCCCTGTCCGGGCGGCTCGTCGGCAGCCGGGGGCCACGGGTGCCGCTGTTCGTCGCCGGGCTCGCGATGACCGCGAGCGGGGTGCTGTTCGCCGCCTTCGACGCGGAGACGTCCGACACCACGCTGCTCCTCGGATACGTGCTGTTCGGCATCGGCTTCGGCTTCGTCAACGCGCCGATCACCAACACGGCGGTCTCCGGGATGCCTCGCGCCCAGGCCGGCGTCGCCGCCGCCGTCGCCTCCACCAGCCGACAGCTCGGCCAGACCCTCGGGGTCGCGGTGATCGGGGCGGTGCTCGCGGGGGGCATCGGGGCGTCGGCGTACCGGGAGACCTTCGTGTCCGCGGCGGTACCGGGGTGGTGGATCCTCGCCGGGTGCGGGGCGGTGGTGCTGGTGGTGGGAGTGCTCAGCAGCGGGGCCTGGGCGCGGGGGACCGCCGCGCGGACGGCCGGACGGTTGGCTTCTCCCGAGGTTCGCGAAGGTTCACAGGTCGGCGCGTAACGCGTGCGGCCGGCTCGGGGGGGCACGGGCTGCCGGGTGAGGACGGTCCGCGGCCGGCCGGCCGCGGGACGGAGCCACGGACCGGCGCGGCCCCGCGCCCGAGGGCCCGCGCTCACGTCGGTCGAGAGGCCGAGGCCGGCCGACGCCTCAGCAGTGCCTGCTCCACCCCTGGCAGTGCCCTCTGGCCCGCCAGGGCCAGGGCTATCGCCGCCAGGACTCCCGCCCAGGCCACGGGGCCCAGCGGGGTGCAGCCGAAGAACCGGCTCGCTCCCGGCGTCTCCACCAGGGCGAACAGTGCCGCTGCCGAGCCCAGGGACGTGAGGCGGACCAGGCGGCTGTCCCGGCGGTCGGCCAGGGTCTGGGCCAGCTGGGTGCCCACCACCGCGCACAGGGCCATCGTCGTCGAGCGGCGGTTCGTGCCGGGGGTGAAGCGGCCGATGAGCCAGGCGACGGTGGCGCCGAGGCAGGTGGTGAGGGCCCGGTGGCGGATCTGGCGGATGAGGGGGGCGCCGAGGACGGCCGTACCCAGGGGGGCGTCGGTCTCCGGGGAGTCGGTCTCCTCCTTGGGGGTCACCGCCACCGCCATCGCCGGGAACAGGTCCGTGAACAGGTTGACCAGCAGCATCTGGCGGGTGGACAGGGGGGCGGAGCCCGACAGGAGGGTGCCGAGGACGCCGAAGCCGACCTCACCCGCGTTGCCGCCGATCAGGATGGCGATGGCGTCGGCGACGCTGTGCCAGAGGGACCGTCCTTCCTGGACGGCCTCGATGAGGACCGACAGGTCGTCGCCGGTGACGACGAGGTCGGCGGCGTTGCGGGCGGCGGCCGAACCGCGGGCGCTGATGCCGACGCCGATGTCGGCCGCTCGGATCGCGGCGGCGTCGTTGGCGCCGTCGCCGACCATGCCGACGACCCGGCCGGCGTCCCGGAGGGCCTCGACGACCTGGAGCTTCTGCTCGGGCGCGACCCGCGCCACGACATCGGCGTCGCGGAGCATCCGGGAGCGGACGGAGCGGTCGGCGGCGGCGAGTTCGTCACCGGTGACCACGTTCGCGTCGTCCGGCCAGCCCAGTCCGACGGCGATGGCGTGGGCGGTCCGCGGGTGGTCGCCGGTCAGGACGACGGGCCGTACGCCCGCCTCGCGCAGCCCGCGGACCAGGGCCGGCGAGGTCTCTCGCGGCACGTCGGCGAGGGCAACGAACCCGGTGAACTCCAAATCCGCCAAGGGGGTTTCGAGGACGTCCGCCGCCTTGTCGGCGTCCGCCAGGGGACGTCGGGCGACCGCCAGGACGCGCAGGCCGTCGCCGGCGAGGGACTGGGACCTGTCCTGGATGTGGGCGGGCAGGCCGGCGCACATGGACAGGACCGTCTCGGGGGCGCCCTTGACGACCAGGACGGGTGAACCGTCGGCGGCGCGGCCGACCGCCGCCGCGTAGCCCCGGCCGGCCTCGAAGGCCAGTCCCTCGCTCTGCCGCCATTCGGGGTCCGGGCCGGCGGCGTCCAGCACGGCCTCGTCGGTGGCGTGGACCGGGCGGTGCGGGTCGCCGTCGAGGCGGGGGCAGGCTCGGGCCGCGGCACGCAGGGTCTCGGCGGCGGCCGGGTCGTCGGGGCTGTGGACCGTGCCGTCCGGGCCGGCCACCCGCACCAGGCGCAGCCGGTTCTCCGTGAGGGTGCCGGTCTTGTCGAAACAGATGGTGTCCATGCGGCCCAGCGCCTCCAGGGTGCGCGGGGTGCGGACGAGGAGGCCGCGGCTGCTGAGCCGGCGGGCGGCGGCGAGCTGCGCGACCGTGGCGACCAGGGGCAGCCCTTCGGGTACGGCGGCCACGGCGACGGCGACCCCGCCGCTCACGGCACGGCGGATCGGGGTGCCCCGCAGCAGCGCCAGGCCGGTCACCGCGGCACCGCCCGCCAGGGTCAGCGGCATGGCCTTGCGGGTCAGTTCCTGAAGGCGGGCCTGTACTCCGGCGGCCGGCGGGATGCGCGCGGCGAGGGAGACGGCTCGGGCGGCCTCGGTGCGGTCGCCGGTGTCGACGACGACGGCCCGGGCGTGCCCGGCCACCACGGTCGTCCCCTCGAAGACCATGCAGTGCCGTTCGGCCACGGGGGCGCTCGGAGTGGCGTCCACGGCCTTGTCGACCGGCAGGGACTCGCCGGTGAGCGCCGACTCGTCGACCTCCAGTCCGTCCTCCCACAGCAGGCGGGCGTCGGCGGGCACCACGTCGTCGGTCGTGAGGTCGATGACCTGGCCGGGGCCGAGCCTGGCGGCGTCGACCACGTGGGTGGTTCGCTGGTCGGCGACCCGCGCCTTCTGCTTCTGCCCGGCGACCAGCCCCGACAGGGCACGCTCGGCCCGTAGCCGCTGGATGCCGCCGACCAGGGCGTTCAGGTCGAGGGCGCCGACGACCAGCAGGGCGTCCACGACCGAGCCGAGGATCGCGGACGCCGCCGAGCCGACGATCAGCACCGGAGTGAGCGGGTCGTCCAGCTCACCGCGCACGGCCCGTGCGAGCTGCCCCGACCAGCGCGCCGGCGCCAGCACGGGAAGTCGTACGACTCTGTCGGACGCCGTGCGCACACGGGCCGCCGCCCGTTCGACGGGGGTCGGCTCCGGGGGCGCCTCGCGCGCCAGCCGGTCCCGCACGTCGTCCGGATGCAGGGAGTGCCAGGCGACCCGGGGCCGGGGACGCGGAGGACGGGCCAGGGCGACGCCGAGAGCCGCGCGTGCCCCGGTCAGCAGAGCCGCCGCCGCGCCCGCGTCGACGGGCGCGTGCCGCAGGCCCGGCAGCGGGGAGACCGGGCGCCCGCGGGACTCGCCGACGGCCACGAGCAGGCCCGACAGCGCGGCGCCGGACCGGGCCAGGGTCTGCGACCGGCCGCCGACGCGGCGGGCCGCCGGCACGGCGGTCAGCAGCCGCCACACGTCCGCCAGACCGTGCGGGGCGAGGACGTCCGCGCCCCACACCACCTGGCCGTCCTCGTCGGTGAGGGCGACGGCCACGTCACCGCGCAGCAGACCGGCGGTGACGTCCGCGTCGCCGTGCGGGCGGGGGCGGGCGACGGTGACGACACCGCCGCCGCCCCGCAGTCCGTCGACCACGTCGCTCAACGGGCGGTCCGCGCCCACCACCTGGTCGGCGAGGCCGGTGAAGTCGGCCAGCGCCGGGTCGTCGACGACCACGACGCGCAGGCCCGCCCGACGGGCGGCGTCCAGGACGGGCTCGGTCCACGGGTCGGCGCCCGCGCCGGGCTTCCTCAGCGCGCTGGGGTGCAGGACGACCGTCCCGGCCATCTCCAGCTGCCGCAGCCGGTCCGGGTCGCGCACCAGCACGCCCGCGCGAGAGAGGGCCCCGCTGAGGACGGCGTGGAAGACGGCGGGCCCGTACCGCGCCGCCTTCGGGGAACCGGCCAGGACCGCCTCGGCCGACTCCGAGAGGTCGTGCTTGACGATCAGCGCCGCCGCCGCGCCCAGGACGCTGCCGGCCGAGGCGTGGGCGGCGTACTCCTGGGCCGGGGAGGTGCGCAGCGGCGGGCGTGCGGACGGATCGGCGGGCACGCTGTGCCGGTGCGGCGCGCACAGCTCGTCGTGCACGGTCTCGAAGGCGGCCGTCCGCACCACCGCCTCCGCGAGCTGGCCGGCGCGCAGCGTCCCGTCGAGGACCAGCGAGGTGGGCGTGTGCCCGGCGCCGTGCACGGCCGCGTTGGCGACGGCGGCGACGACCTCCATGCGGGCGTCGCCCAGCCGGGCCCGCAGCCAGGACCGGAAACGGGGATTCTCCCGCAGCAGCGTGACCACGGCGGTCACCAGGCGCGGCGAGGCCGGCAGCCGCATCGCGGATCCCGCCAGCGCGGCCACGACCCCCACGGCGTCGGCCGCGAGGGTCTCGGCGGCGGTCCGCACGGAGGCGGGATGGCCGGGGTGTCCGAGGTCCTCCACGTCGTCCCCGGCGGGCACCAGCCCGTGCCGCTCCGCGAGTGCCGTCGCCCGGTCGAGGACGTTGTCGCTCACTGCCTCCTCGACCGCCACCACGACCAGCCGCGCCAGCCCGCTGTCCCAGTAGGCGAGGGCGACGTCCGGGTGCTCGGCGAGCGCGGCGGCCGCGCGACGGGCACGGTGCTCGAAGGAGTGGGTGCGGACGGTGGCGTCCGCGGGGGGCCCGGCGGCCGGGCCGTCCGGTTGCGCGGCCTCCCCGAGGGCCTCGGCCGCCGGTCGGCGCGGACCGTCGGGGGCGGTGTCCGCGCCGGCCTCGGTGCCCGGCCGACGCGGTCCCTCGGGCATGGCGTCCGCAGGGGGCTCGGCGTCCGGTCGGCCCCGTTCCTCGGGGGCGGCTTCCCGCAGGATCAGGTGGGTGCGGGGGCCGGCGTGCCAGTGGGGGGAGCCGCCCGGCAGGGCGGTGCGGGTGACCCGGGCCATGCGCATCGCTGAATCCGCGGCGCGTACGCCGGCCCTGGCCGTGCCCGCGACCGCGCCGGCGGCGACGCCGACCGCCGGGGCCGTTCCGCGGGCGATCAGGCGTGGACCGGCCAGGACCAGGCCGGCGGCGGCCGCCGTGGGGCGGGTGAGGATTCCAGCGGCCATCACTCACCCCCGGGCGTCTCGTCCGGCACGCGGCGGTGGCGGGTGGGCAGCTTGCCGGAAGGGGTCGCGGGTGCCGTCGTGCTCTCCGCCGCGGCAGCCGCCGCCGACTGCCTGGCGAGCACGTTCGGCGTGGGCGGGACGCTGGACGCCGCTTCCTCGGTACGGTTCCCGGTCTCGCTCGGGCCCGCGTCGGCCCCCGTACCCGCCGCGTCGCCGTCCGCCCGCCGCCGCGGCCGTGGCTGGGTCAGCCAGGCCACCGCCGCTCCGGTGACCGCGATGGGCCATTCCACGACCCCCGCGACGCCGAGCACCCCGGCGCCGGTGTAGACGGCGAGCCGCCGACCGCGCGGCGACACCGCGCCGACCTTGTCCAGCGTGCCCTCGGCGGCCCGCCCCACCAGGCCGGCGCCCGGCACCCTGCCCAGCACCGAGGCGGCCGCCCGCAGCGGCTGTGGGAGTTCCCGCGTCGACTTCTGCTCGGTCATGGCTCTCACTCCTCGGGAGGGGCCCCCTGTCCGAGTTCCCCGCACCGCGCACACTCACCCGCTCGGCAGGGTTGGTGTCCTTGATCTCTCCCGGTCCGGGGTCCGCCGGCGCGCCCGCGTGCGGCCGCCGCTTCGGCCGGGCCCGCCACTCCTCGTCCGCCGGGGTGTGCGTCACCCCGCGCGACCCGTTCCGGGCCGGCGACAGCTCGGCGTGACCGACCCCTCGACGACGATCCGGCCGACGTCCGCGGCGCACCGGCGTGGGGGCAGCACGAAGCCCCCGCCTCCCGGGGAAGGGAGGCGGGGGCTTCGGTGGGCGGTGGGGCTCAGGCGCCGATCAGACGGGCGGCGAGGTAGCCCTCGATCTGGTCGAGGGACACGCGCTCCTGCTTCATGGAGTCCCGCTCGCGCACGGTCACCGCGTTGTCCTCGAGCGTGTCGAAGTCGACGGTCACGCAGTACGGCGTACCGATCTCGTCCTGGCGGCGGTAGCGGCGGCCGATCGCGCCGGCGTCGTCGAAGTCGATGTTCCAGTTCTGCCGCAGCGTCTGGGCGAGACCCTTGGCCTTGGGCGACAGCTCCGGGTTGCGGGACAGCGGCAGCACCGCGACCTTCACCGGGGCGAGGCGGTGGTCGAGGCGCAGCACCGTGCGCTTCTCCAGCTTGCCCTTGGCGTTGGGCGCCTCGTCCTCGACGTAGGCGTCGAGGAGGAACGCCAGCATCGCGCGGCCGACACCGGCCGCGGGCTCGATGACGTACGGCGTCCAGCGCTCCTGAGCCTCCTGGTCGAAGTAGGAGAGGTCCTGGCCGGAGGCCTTGGAGTGGGCGCCGAGGTCGTAGTCCGTGCGGTTGGCGACGCCCTCCAGCTCACCCCACTCGTTGCCGCCGAACTGGAAGCGGTACTCGATGTCGGCGGTGCGCTTGGAGTAGTGGGAGAGCTTCTCCTTCGGGTGCTCGTACCACCGCATGTTCTCTTCGCGCAGGCCGAGACCGGTGTACCAGTTCCAGCGCTGCTCCATCCAGTACTCCTGCCACTTCTCGTCCTCGCCCGGCTTGACGAAGAACTCCATCTCCATCTGCTCGAACTCGCGGGTGCGGAAGATGAAGTTGCCGGGCGTGATCTCGTTGCGGAAGGACTTGCCCATCTGGGCGATCCCGAACGGCGGCTTGCGGCGCGAAGTGGTCTGCACCTGGGCGAAGTTGGTGAAGATGCCCTGGGCGGTCTCGGGGCGCAGGTAGGCGATGGAGCCGGTGTCCTGCGTGGGGCCGAGGTGGGTGGAGAGCAGACCCGAGAACTGCTTGGGCTCGGTGAACTGGCCCTTGTTGCCGCAGTTGGGGCAGTTCACGTCCGCCAGGCCGTTCTCCGGCAGGCGGTTGTGCTTGGCCTCGTAGGCCTCCTCCAAGTGGTCCGCGCGGAACCGCTTGTGGCAGGAGGTGCACTCGGTGAGGGGGTCGGAGAAGGTGGCGACGTGACCGGAGGCCACCCACACCTCGGGGGCCAGGATGACGGACGAGTCGATACCGACCACGTCCTCGCGCGACGTCACCATGTAGCGCCACCACTGGCGCTTCAGGTTCTCCTTGAGCTCGACACCCAGCGGTCCGTAGTCCCAGGCGGCGCGCTGGCCGCCGTAGATCTCACTACAGGGGAATACGAAGCCACGGCGCTTGCTCAGGCTGACGATGGTGTCGATCTTGTCGGCGGCCACGGTGCTCTCTTCATAACGACGACGGGCGACGAAGCGAGGTGCTTCCAGCGAATTGACTCAGGGTACCGGCGGGGGCTCCCTCTCGGCCAAATCGGTGCCCTTTCACGGGCGTACGGAGGCCCGTGGAGCCTCCTCACCCCGCCCTCGCCCCAGTCCTTACCCCCCGCTTTGTTGACAACGGTTTCCATATTTGTTGAAAATGACTGTCATGAACGTACGACGACACCACATATCCGGGATGGCCCTCGCGGCCGTCACCGCCCTCGGCCTCGGGACGCTCTCCGCCTGCTCGACCGACAGCGCGGCCGCCGGCGGCACGGAGAAGTTCGACGTCGTCGCGTCGTTCTACCCGATGGCCTTCCTCGCCGAGCAGATCGGCGGCGGCCATGTGAAGGTCACCAGCCTCACCGAGCCCGGCCAGGAACCGCACGACCTGGAGATCAGCGCCCAGCAGCGCGCCCAGCTGGAGAAGTCCGACGCCGCCCTCTACCTCAAGGGCCTCCAGCCCTCCGTCGACAAGGCCGTCACCCAGTCCGGGATCAAGACCAAGATCGACGCCGCGACCCTCACCGCGATGGAGGAGCACGGCAACGAGGTCGGCGGCCACGCGGCCGAGCACGACGACGAGCACGAGCACGAGGAAGCCGGCGGCAAGGACCCCCACGTCTGGCTCGACCCGGTGAAGTACGCCGAGGTCGCCGAGGGCGTCGGCAAGGCCTTCGAGAAGGCCGACCCGGACCACGCGGCCGACTACCGGAAGAACACCGCGGCCCTGGTCGCCAGGCTCGGCACCCTCGACACCGAGTTCAAGAACGGCCTGGCCGGCACCAAGACCAAGGTCTTCATCACCACGCACGCCGCGTTCGGCTACCTCGCCGAGCGCTACGGCCTGACCGAGGAGGCCATCAGCGGCCTCGACCCCGAATCCGAGCCCAGCGCCGCGCGCGTCAAGGAGCTTGAGAAGATGGCCAAGGCCGACGGCGTCACCACCGTGTTCTACGAGACGCTCGTCAGCGACAGGACCGCCAAGACCATCGCCGCTGACGCGAACCTCGAGACGGACGTCCTCGACCCCCTCGAGGGCATCACCGAGAAGTCCCGCGGCACGGACTACTTCGCGGTCCAGAAGGCCAACCTCAAGGCCCTCCAGACGGCCCTGGGAACCACATGAGCTTCACGGAGGGCGTGATGGACACCAAGAGCGAGCCGGTCATATCGCTGCGCGGTGTCCGCGCCGAACTGGGCTCGCGCCCCGTCCTGCGCGGCATCGACCTCACCGTGCACCGCGGTGAGGTCGTCGCCCTGCTCGGTGCCAACGGCTCCGGCAAGTCCACCGCCGTACGCAGTGTCATCGGCCAGGTGCCGCTCAGCGCCGGACGCATCGAGCTGTTCGGCACCGAGCGGCGGCAGTTCGGGGACTGGCGGCGGCTGGGCTACGTGCCGCAGCGCACCACGGCCGCGGGCGGCGTCCCGGCGACCGTCACCGAGGTCGTGTCCTCCGGACGTCTGTCGCGGGCCCGCTTCGGGGTCCTGCGCAAGGCCGACCACGAGGCCGTACGCCGCGCGCTGGACCTCGTCGGCATGGGCGACCGCGCCAAGGACTCCGTCGACGCCCTCTCCGGCGGCCAGCACCAGCGGGTGCTGATCGCCCGCGCGCTCGCCGCCGAACCCGAGCTGCTGATCATGGACGAACCGATGGCGGGCGTCGACCTGGCCAGCCAGGAGGTCCTGGCCGAGACCCTGCGCGAGCAGGTCGCCCAGGGCACCACCGTTCTGCTCGTCCTGCACGAGCTGGGCCCCCTGGAGCCCCTCATCGACCGCGCCGTCGTCCTGCGCGACGGCTGCGTCACCCACGACGGCCCACCGCCGCGGGCGCTCGGCCAGCACGCGCTGCCCGGCCACGACCACGTACACCCGCACGCTCCGGCGGGCACCGAACCGATCCGCACGGGACTGCTGAGCTGATGGACTTCCTCGACTACGCCTTCATGCAGCGGGCGCTGCTCGCCGCCGTCCTGGTCGGCATCACCGCCCCCGCCGTCGGCATCTACCTCGTCCAGCGCCGCCAGGCCCTCATGGGCGACGGCATCGGCCACGTCGCGATGACCGGCGTCGGCCTCGGCTTCCTGCTGTCCTGGTCCCCGGTCTGGATGGCCACCGCCGTCTCCGTCGTCGGCGCGGTCCTCATGGAACTGATCCGCTGGTACGGCAAGACGCGCGGCGACATCGCCCTCGCCATGCTCTTCTACGGCGGCATGGCCGGCGGCGTGATGTTCATCAACCTCGCTCCGACCGGCTCCAACGCCAACCTGACGTCGTACCTGTTCGGCTCGCTGTCGACGGTGTCCGAGTCGGACGTGACCGCGATCTGTGTCCTCGCGGCCTTCGTCGTCCTCGTCACCGTCGGACTGCGCCGGCAGTTGTTCGCCGTCAGCCAGGACGAGGAGTTCGCGCGGGTCACCGGTCTGCCGGTGCGGGCCCTGAACCTGCTGACGGCGATCACCGCGGCGGTCACGGTCACCGTCGCCATGCGGGTCGTCGGCCTGCTGCTGGTGTCGGCGCTGATGGTGGTGCCGGTGGCGGCGGCCCAACAACTCAGCCGTAGTTTCGCGGCGACCTTCTCGATCGCCGTCGCCCTCGGCGTCAGCGTGACCATCGGCGGCACGGTCACGTCGTACTACCAGGACGTCCCGCCCGGCGCGACGATCGTGCTGCTGACCATCGGCGCGTTCGTCGTGCTGACCGCGCTGGCCGCCCCGCTGGCCCGGCGCCGGGCCCGCGCCGCCGCCGCCGCGCATCCCGCCGGGGACCCGGCCGAGTGTGCGATTCCGGCCAGCCGCGGCTCCGGTGAGGGAGTCGGCGTCTGACCACGCACGGCCCGGACTGGCACAATGGCCCGGCAAAGCGCAGACGTGAGGAGGCAACGGTGACGACCGCTGGATCGCCCGTGAAGGGCCGAGCCACCCGGCAGCGTGCCGCCGTGGCGGCGGCGCTCGACGAGGTCGAGGAGTTCCGCAGCGCTCAGGAACTCCACGACATGCTCAAGCACAAGGGTGACTCCGTCGGGCTGACCACGGTCTATCGCACCCTCCAGACCCTCGCCGACGCCGGCGAGGTCGACGTGCTGCGCACCTCCGACGGCGAGTCCGTCTACCGCCGCTGCTCCACCGGCGAACACCACCACCACCTCGTCTGCCGCGCCTGCGGCAAGGCGGTCGAGGTCGAGGGACCGGCGGTCGAGAAGTGGGCGGAGGCCATCGCCTCGGAACACGGGTTCGTGAACGTGGCCCACACCGTGGAGATCTTCGGCACCTGCGCGGAGTGCTCCGTGGGCTGAGCCGGCTCTCGTGCGGGCCGGTCGCCGGACCGTCCGGGGCTCCCCGGACCCCGGCCGGCGGCCCCGAGCGGGCCCCGGCCTCCCCCTGCCCGCTGTGGGCACGCCCGGACGGGCCGTGTCACTCCTGCCCGCCCTCCATGGCCAGCAGTTCCTCGTTGGGGATCGCACCGCCGAAGCGGCGGTCCCTCGAGGCGAATTCCAGGCAGGCCCGCCACAGGTCGCGGCGGTCGAAGTCCGGCCACAGGACGTCCTGGAAGACCATCTCCGCGTAGGCGCTCTGCCACAGCAGATAGTTGGACGTGCGCTGCTCACCGCTCGGACGCAGGAACAGGTCCACGTCCGGCATGTCCGGGTAGTACATGTACTTCTGCAAGGTCTTCTCGTTGACCTTCGAGGGGTCGAGACGCCCCGCCTTCACGTCCTGGGCGAGGGCCTGCGCCGCGTCGGCGATCTCCGCGCGGCCCCCGTAGTTCATGCAGAAGTACAGCGTGAGACGGTCGTTGCCCTTCGTCTGCTCCTGGGCGATCTGAAGCTCCTTGGCGACCGACTTCCACAGCTTGGGCATACGGCCCACCCAGCGCACCCGGATGCCCAGCTCGTCGAGCTGGTCGCGGGTCTTGCGGATGAAGTCGCGGTTGAAGTTCATCAGGAAGCGCACCTCGTCGGGCGAGCGCTTCCAGTTCTCGGTCGAGAAGGCGTACAGGGAGATGTTGCGCACACCGATCTCGACGCCGCCCTGGAGGACGTCCAGCACCCGCTCGGCGCCCACCTTGTGGCCCTCGGTGCGGGGCAGGCCCCGCTCCTTCGCCCAGCGGCCGTTGCCGTCCATGACGATCGCCACATGCTCGGGGACCAGTTCGCCGGGGAGCTTCGGCGCGCGGGCGCCGGACGGGTGCGGCTCCGGCGCCTTGTACTCCCGACGCTGGCGCCCCAGGAACCCGCGTACGACCATGTGCTTCTCGTCTCCTCTTGTGTCTCGGCTTGCTTCTACTTCTCGACGTACCGGAGGGAACGCAGACCGCGCTCCAGATGCCAGTGCAGGTACGCGGACACCAGCCCGCTGCCCTCCCGGACGTACCGCGCCTCGCAGGCGTCCGCGGTCTCCCAGTCTCCCGTGAGCAGCGCCCCCAGCAGGACCAGGGCCTGCGGTGAGGGTACGACGCTTCCGGGCACCCGGCAGTCGGCGCAGACGGTGCCGCCGGAGGCGACGGAGAAGAACCTGTTGGGGCCGGGCATGCCGCACTTCGCGCAGTCGCCGAAGCTGGGCGCGTAGCCGTTGACGGCGAGGGAGCGCAGCAGGAAGGCGTCCAGGACGAGGTGGGGGGCGTGCTCGCCGCGGGCGAGGGTGCGCAGGGCGCCGACGAGCAGCAGGTACTGCTGCACGGCCGGTTCGCCCTCGTGGTCGGTGAACCGCTCGGCGGTCTCCAGCATGGCCGTGCCGGCGGTGTAGCGGGCGTAGTCGGTGACGATGCCGCCGCCGTACGGCGCGATGGTCTCGCTCTGCGTACAGAGCGGGAGCCCGCGCCCGATCAGCTCGCTCCCCCGCGCGAAGAACTGCACGTCCACGTGCGAGAAGGGCTCCAGCCGGGCCCCGAACTTCGACTTGGTCCGCCGCACCCCGCGGGCGACGGCACGCACCCGGCCGTGGCCTCGGGTGAGCAGCGTGATGATGCGGTCGGCTTCGCCGAGCTTCTGCGTCCGCAGCACGATGCCGTCGTCCCGGAAAAGACTCATCGCGCACCGCCGCGGAGCGGCCGGGGGTGCGTCCCGCGCCGCAGCCGCCCTCGGAGGCCGTGTCCCTGACGAGGTCGCAGCGTGATCCTGTCCGCCTCGCCCAGCTTCGGGGTGCGCAGCACGATGGCGTCGTCGCGGAACAGACTCATGCCGCCATTCTCGCCTACGCCGGGAGAGCGGTGTGCCCTACCCACTACGATCGCCCGGTTCGCGAAGGACGGAGGGAGCGCGGTGGCAAGGCGTGCGCTGGGGCGGTCGTTCGGGTGGTTGTGGGGGGCGTACACGGTCAGTGCCTTCGGGACACGGCTGGCGTTCGACGCGTTCACGCTGATCGCGGTGCTCGTCCTGCACGCCGGGCCGGGTGAGGTGGCGGCGCTGGCGGCCGTGGGGCCCGCGGTGGGGGCGGCGCTGGCGGTGCCGCTCGGGCCGTGGGTGGAGTTCCGCCGCAAGCGGCCGGTGATGATCGCGGCGGACCTGGTGCGGTGCGCGGCCCTGACGAGCGTCCCCGTGGCCTTCGCGCTGGGCGCTCTCGGCGTCGGGCAGCTGCTGCTGGTGTCGATGGTGGTGGCCGCGGCCGACATCTGTTTCACGGCGGCGAGCGGGGCGTTCCTGAAGTATCTGGTGCCGCCGGAGGACCTGCTCGTCGCCAACGGCCGTTTCGAGTCGACGACGTGGACGGCGACCATGCTGGGGCCGCCGCTCGGCGGGGCCGCGGTAGGTCTGTTCGGGCCGGTGGTGACGGTGGCGGCGGACGCGGTCAGCTATCTGCTGTCGGCGGTGGGCCTGCGCGCGGTCGGCGGAGACGAACCGGCGCCCGTACGGAAGGGGCCCGTGCGCCGGCTGAGTGCGGGGGACGTGCTCGCGGGCTGGCGGCATCTCCTGGCCCATCCGGCGCTGCGGCCGCTGTTCCTCAACACGCTCCTGGTCAATGGTCTGATCATGGCCGCGTCCCCGCCGCTGGCGGTGCTGATGCTGGGTCCGCTGGGCTTCGCGCCCTGGCAGTACGCCCTCGCCTTCGCCGTGCCGTGCGCCGGCGGGCTGCTCGGCTCCCGGCTGGCGCCGCGGCTGGTCGCCCGGTTCGGGCGGCGCCGGGTCCTGCTGACCTCGGGGACGCTGCGCGCCTGCTGGCCGATCGGACTGGCCTTCGTGCGGCCGGGGCCGGCCGGGCTGGTCCTGGTGATGGCCGTGGAATTCGGGCTGATCACCTGCATCGGCGTCTACAACCCGGTCCTCGCCACCTCCCGGCTGGAACTGACCCCGGCCGACCGTCTCACCCGCACACTCGCGGCCTGGTCGGTCAGCACCAAGGCCGCCATCGCCTCGTTCACGGCCGCGTGGGGCGGCCTGGCGGCCCTCACCGGCGCCCGCACGGCCATCGCGCTGGCGGGCGTGCTCCTGCTGACGACCCCGCTGCTGCTCGCAACCGTGCGGCGGGAAGGGGCGTCCGTGACGGAAGGGGCCGCGGAGACCGCCGAGGTTCCCTGACCCAGTCACCGACGGACGGAGAGAACGATTTCAGGCTCGACGAACCGCCGTACCCTGCTCACCACCGCGGGCGCCGTCACGGCGGCCTCCCTGCTGGGCGTCGGTCAGGCCCGGGCAGCCCACGGGGCCGGCCCCGTCACCGCCCGCCTGCGCTCCCTGGAGGAGGCGCACGGGGCCCGTCTCGGCGTCTTCGCGCACAACGTGCGCACCCGGCGTTCCGTGCGGTACCGCGCCGGCGAACGCTTCCCGGTCTGCTCCCTGTTCAAGGTCCTCGCGGTGGCCGCCGTCCTGCGCGACCTGGACCGGGACGGTGAGGTGCTGGCCCGCCGCATCCACTTCACCGACCGCGACGTGGTGGAGAACTCGCCTGTCACCAAGGACCATGTGGCCGACGGCATGACCGTCGACGAGCTGTGCGACGCGGCGCTCCGGCGCAGCGACAACACGGCCGCCAACCTGCTGATGCGTGAGCTGGGCGGCCCGGCCGCGGTCACCCGCTTCGCCCGGTCGATCGGTGACCGGGTCACCCGGCTGGACCGGTGGGAGCCGGAGCTGAACTCGGCCGAGCCGTGGCGGGTGACGGACACCACCACCCCGTACGCGATCGGCCGCTCCTACGCACGGCTGGTGCTGGGGGACGCGCTGGCGACCGGCGACCGGCGGCGGCTGACGGACTGGATGCTCGCCAACCGCACCAGCGACAACCGCTTCCGCGCGGGGCTGCCGCCCACGTGGACGCTCGCCGACAAGACCGGCGGCGGCTGGTACGGGGCCAACAACGACGCCGGGATCGCCTGGACGCCCGACGGCGCGCCCGTCGTGCTGGTGGTCCAGGTCACCCTGCCCGACCGGGAGGCGGCCTACGACCACGACCTGATCGTCGAGACGGCGAGGCTGCTGGCGGCGGAGCTCGGCTGAGTCACCCCCCTTGCCCCGGGTCGGCCCGGACGGTGCCTCACGTGCCGTCCGGGTCGGAGCCCGGCGTCAGCACGGGCACGGTGTCGGGCGTGCCGTTCGGGGAGATGTCCGCGGAGGCGTCCCACAACTGGTCGAAACGCCGGATCAGCGGCTGGACCTCGTCCGCGCGGGCGTTCACCGTGGTCGAGGAGTTCACGCTGAGCTGGTCGGCGTGGATCTCGTACGACAGGGCCCCGTCGAAGACGATCCAGTCGATCATCTTGCCGCGCCGCAGATGGGCGGGGAGCTGTTCCAGGACCACCACCCGGACCTGGATCCCGATCTGGCGCTGTTCCTCGCAGATCGGGGCCAGCGCGGAGCGCTCGCGGGGTTCCTTGACGATGAACAGCCGCCGTACGGTGACGCCCCGCTCGAGGATCGCCTCGCGCTGGGCCGTGAGATAGCGGCTCGCGGGTTCGGTGGACCAGAAACCGTCGTCGACGACGCTGGTGCTGATGGCGTCGATGCTGCTTCTGGTGCACTTGGTCAGCGTCATCAGCCAGTCGTGGTTCTCGCCGGGGGTCTCGGCGCTGAGGTTGGTGAGATCCTCCATCTGCGCGGCGAGACGGTTGATCTCCTCGTGCGCGAACTCGTGCAGGATGTCCGGCCCCATGGAGACCACCTTGGTGGCGTGTTCGGCGAGCCGGGGCACCCCGTCGCCGCGCAGCTTCTCGACCTCGTTGAAGAGTTTGGTGGCCTCCCCTATGTCGGCGAAGCGCTTCTCCACGACGTCCTTCAGTTCGCTGAGCTGGTTCACGAAGGACGCCATGAACTGCACGATCAGGACCGTGCCGCCGCACAGCACGGACAGGACCAGCTGCCAGGGACCTTCCTCCTTCGGCAGCAGCACATTGGTGAGTACGTAGACCACTCCGCCCACCACTACGGTGACCAGGAGTTTCAGCGTGAGCTGACGTGCGCTGTCGTTGTCGGACCGCCGCTGCTGATCGCTTCGGAAGTACGAGTTCGTCGGTGCGCTCATCTCTCTTTCTCCCCCCGTTGGGATCGTGCGTCGAGTTGTGCGTCGGATCGTGCTCGGACAGATGCGGTGCTGTGCGTACCGTGGTGGTCAGGCGCGGTGGTGCCGCCGTCAGGACGGGACCGGCGCGTCGCTCCGGCTGAGGAGCTGTACGGCGAGCTGGTCCCGGATGCGCTGGGCCAGGCTCGTCCACTGTCTGCTGAACCCCGGTGTCTCCTCCAGTTCCTCCCACAGGGTGTGCAGGGTGCGGTCGACGCGGGCCCGCGGCATCCACAGGTGCAGCAGGTGGTCGACGAGCGGGCGCAGCACCTTCAGGGCGGCCCGGCCGTCGTCGGAGCCGAGCCGCAGGCCGTCGAGCTTGTCGGCGACGGTGGTGAGCAGCCAGTCGTGCAGGGCGAGGTCCTCGCAGAGCGCGGCCGCCGCGGCGGGTGGGGTCCCCCGAGGCAGCCGCAGTTCGACGGCCCGTCGGCCGTCGTCGGCGACGGTGAAGTGCGGGGCGGCCGCCTCGCCGTCGGCCGCCGGTAACGCGGCCCAGCGCAGGCTGGTGTCGGTGGTGTTGAGCGGGGTGTCGTAGTCGAGCAGCCGGTGCTGGCGGGAGATGCGCGCGAGGAGGCTCTCGGCGACCGGGCCGACGTCCAGCTCCCCCCGCTGTTGTCCGGTCAGAAACCCTGTGACCACGGCCCGTGCGGAGAGTTTGCCGACGGGGACGAGGACGCCGGGGCGGACCAGGTAGTACCCCCAGGGCTGGCGCCGGTCGGGGCCGTCGGCCGGGGCGGAGAAGTGGGCGGTGGCCTGGAGCACCCGGCCCTCGACGAGGGCGGCGCGGGCGGTCACCGTGCCGACGGCGCGGATCTGGGCGCCGCCCGCGGTGGGGAGCCGGCAGTCGACGCCGGTGAGGACGTCGGGGGAGACGGCGTGCCGGTTGGGGCGCCGCGAGAGCCGGACGCGTTCGTCGGCGCGCAGCCGCAGCAGGCGTTCGGCGACCTGCTCGTTCACCGCGTCCCGCGTGGGCAGCAGGCACGTCCGCACCTCGCCGCAGGCGAGGACGGTCCCCGTCTCCGCTTCCCAGGACTCCTGCGGGCCGCTCATGTCACAGCCCCGGCGGGAAGACGTAGGAGGTGCGGTCCACGACGCCCGCGGGGACGGGTCGGCCCTCCGCGGCGGACCGCTCGGCGACCTGCCGTAACGCCTCGGACTCGACGTGGACCTGGTCGAGGACGACGCGTACGGCGTGCTCGACGGGCAGGAAGCGGGCCGGGAGGATGCTGCACGTGGCGTACGCGGTGAAGGGCGCGGCGAGGGGGTTGAGGCGCATCACCGGTGGCAGGGCGTCCCACTCGGCGGGGAACTCCTTCTCGTCCCAGGGAGCGGGGGTCAGCACGGCCTGGCCGTCGTGGCGCAGCAGGCCGAGCCGGACGAGTTGCCAGACGGAGGCCAGGAAGGCGCAGGACCAGAGGCGCTCGTCCTCGGGTCCGCTCCACAGCTCGACGTCGACGAAGACGGAGTGGCCGCGGGCACCGGTCTCGCTGGGCGGCTCCCAGGCGGTGCCGGTGGCATCCAGGGCGGCGGAGGTGCGGTGCGAGGGGGTGCGCCGGCCGTTGGTGAGCCAGCCCGAGCGGCTGACGGGCGGGCGGAAGCCGTTGCTGCCGGGCGGCGGGGACTCCACCAGCCGGTGCAGGACGGCCTCGGCGAGTCCGGCCCGGTCACGGTGGCCGGGTTCGGCGACGGCGCAACCGGACTCGCGGGCCAGGTAGTCGATGCTCAGGCCGGCCTCGGTGGCGGCCGCCAGCAGGGGCGGGATGAGTTCGGCGGGTGTGGACAGCCGGCTGAAGTAGTCGTCGATGAGGAAGCAGGTGCTGATCCTCGGCCGTCTGCCGCCCGGCAGCGGGTCGACGGAGGCGCGGGCGGCATCCGCCCAGGGCCGGACGGCGGCGAAGTGGCGGCGCAGCCGGGCGGGGCCCTCGGCGAAGTCCTCCATGTACAAGTGGCCTAATTCCAGGGAGAGATGGGAGAACGGCACGGATGCGGTGCGCGGCTGGGCGCTCGTTTCCCGGAAGACGGTTCCCGGCCCGCTCACAGTTGCCCCCAGTACTTGTCCTCGGTCAGGCGCTGGGCGAGCTCGCCCATTTTCTGCCACGTCTCCACATTGGCGATGCGCCGGTCGTGCACGTCTTCGTCGGTGATGAGCCGCTCCTGCCACTGGAGGACGGGTTCCAGCGGAATGGACGACAGGACGCGGGTCTTGCCGATGCCACGACCGGCCGCGATTTCCTCCAGCTGGGTGTCGCACTGCCGCATCCAGGCGTACTGCGCGGTCGAGACCTGCGACCACATCGGCGAGTCGAGATCGGGTACGGCGGCGCGGACGAAGCGGATCGAGGCGGAAAGCGCGTCGGTGTCGTGGCCCATGGCGACGCCGGCCTGCACAATGCCCTGCTTTCCGTGAACGAGTTCGGCGGCGGCCATGACGTGCTGGCGGGTCCACCGGTGATAGACGAGCCAGCGTGTTTTCAGGCGGCCGAGTCCGCCGCGGGGTGAGGTGGCGGCGAGGGCGAGGTCCATCGCATAACTGCGTCCGGCGCTCAGGTCCACGATGATGACGTCGAATTCGCGTTTCAGGCGCAGGACGAGATCGACCGTGCGGTGCAGGTTCTCCTCGTCGGTGACGAATTCGCCGCCCGTACGGTCGCCGGGCAGCAGGACGAGCCGTCCCGAGCCGCCGGGCCGGCTGCGCAGCACGGGGTGTTCGGTGCGCGACCAGACGTCGACGCGCAGGGGTTCGCCGGTCTTCCCCTTGAGGTAGGAGTGCAGGCCGTGCCCCTCTGCCTCGGAGAGGACGTCGGGCAGGTCGAACACGGCGGCCGCGGTGGGCGATCCGAAGTCGAAGTCCAGGTAGCAGACGTCGTCCCCGTCCAGCGCGCGGTGGTAGGCGAGGTTGGCGCTGGTCACGGACCGGCCGGTGCCCCCCTTGTCGGAGGCCGCGAACACGAGCACGTCTCACACCCCCCGGCTGCCGGTGCCGCCGCGGGCGCGGGAGAGGGAGTCCAGCCGGCTGAGCACGCCGAGGGCCAGCGCGTAGGCGGTGCCGGGCTGTTCGTCGACGAGCAGGCGGGCCCGGCGCAGGTCGGCCTCGATGCCCTTGATCTCCTCGCCCTGGGGGCTCTTGGGGCCGGGGGCGGGTTGTTCCATCTGCTCCTTGCCGAAGAGGTGAGCCGACTCGCTGATCAACGCCCTTGCCAGCAGCGACAGTTCGGCACTGCGGATGGGCGGCTGGTCGTAGAGGGCGTGCGCGGCGACCATGCACTCGGTGACGCGCTCGGTCATGCTCCACGACAGCGGGCCCTGGCGTTCCGGGGATTGCGGGTAGACGGCGTGCACGTTGTCCCAGAGGCCGACGCCCGCTCCCTCGCTGACGCGGCGCTGCCAGAGGTGGTCGAGGATGTCCTCGGCGAGCCGCAGCAGCCGGTCCTGGGAGGCGATGTTGCGGGACAGGGAGCAGAGTTGGACGGTCCGCTTGAGGAGCTGGGCGGAGAAGTCGGTCATCGTCCACTTCATGGGCGGGCCGAGGGCCTCGCTGCCCAGCAGCGGCAGGGTGACGCCGGGGTTGTGCAGGCCGACCGCGGGGTCGTCACGGGTCATGCCGCTGGTGATCCGGCCGCGTTCGGCGAGGCGTTCCATGACGGCGACGGTGCGGGTGAGGTCGTCGTCGGTGGCGCGGCGACGCACCAGGTCGTGGACGAGGATGGAGGCGACGGAGAGGGAGAAGTATTCCGACTCCAGCTGCTGGAGCGTGGTGCGCCAGGGGATCTGCTCCAGCGGCCAGGTGCCGTCGCCGAACCGGGCGATGGCCGACCAGTACTGCTGGGTGATCTCCCAGCGCAGCCGCAGGGCGTCGGCGAGCTTCTGCTGTTCGGCGGTGAGCAGACCGAGGACGAGGGTGCGCTCGGAGAACAGGTCGGGGATGCCGTCGAGGGCGACGACGGTGAAGTAGAGGTAGGGCGTGGGATGGGCGACGCCGGCGGGTTGTTTGCCGATGGCTTCGGCGGTCGCCGGTTCCACCTCGACGTCGGGCGCGCCCTTCACCAGGCTCCATGCCCAGCCGCACTCGAAGAAGCGGTTCTCGTTGCGCAGTTCGTCGGTGACGTCGGTGTCGAGACCCAGGGTGACGCTCTCACTGATGACGGCGCGCAGGGCCTTGAAGCGCTCCTGGAAGCGCTGGAGCACCTGCCGTTCGGAGAGCCGGCCCTGGCCGAGCAGCCGGGTGAGGGACTGCCCCTGGTCGGAGGCGACGTCGACGACGTTGACGGTGAAGGAGCGCAGCAGGCTCACCATGGCCGCGGTCAGCCGGGCGCTGGTGGAGTCCCAGAGCCGGTCGATCTGCTGAAGGGTGCTCGCGCGCTGGGTCTTGCCCCGGTAGACCTTGAGGAATCCGAGGGTGGCGAGGCAGAGGGTGACGGACATGGAGTAGCTGTCGACCACCCCCAGGTCCCGCTGTTCCTTGGAGAGTTCCTGCTTCGGGTTCTCGGCGGCGAAGTAGTAGCCGCCGGAGAAGGTGGGGCTCTCCTCGCCGCGGTGTTTCTCCATGAAGTCGGCGAGGACCTTGACCAGGTTGCCGGGGATCTCACTGGAGTCGCCGGCGGTCCTCAGCGCCCTCTCCACGTCCCGCTGGGTGGTGTCGGGGTCGTCGAGGCGGAAGGCGGCGATCTCGGTGGCCGGGTACAGCAGGCAGAGCAGTCGCTCGGCGTCGGCGACGCTGCTCAGGCCGCCCCAGTCCCCCCAGTCCCAGTCACCGTCCTCGAAGGAATGGCGGGCGACGGCCTGCCACACTTCGAGCAGATTCTGTCTCGGCTTGATCTGCATGCCCATTCCCCTCGCACAGGCCCGCACCACGCATTCCACACATGAGCCCCCCGGTGGAACGCTGGAACGTCACTTTTTCCGTCGTCGGCCGCAGGCCAGAATCATTCCGGTGTATCCATGGCGCACCAGTTGCTTCGGATTGTCCAGACAGACGACCTTCATGTCCGCTTCGGCATACGGGCCGAGCACGGTGCGCACTTCGCCCTCGTCGATGTCCCGGGCGGGAAAGTCCTGCGCACCCACGCGGTAGCCCTCGGAATGCTCCATGAAAGCGGCGGCGAAGGGCGCCCCGTCTTTCAGTGCCCCCATGAAGCAGCCCACACCGCGCCGGAATTCCTCGAGCGAGGTGGTGATGGATTCCGCGACGAAGAACATGGTGCCGAGATCCCAGCCGGGCTTCTTGTTGTCGCAGAGGTCGAAAAGACTGCCGGGTTCGGGTTCCCGGACCGCTTCCCTGAAGCGCGTCCTGGGGTCGACGCCGAGGCCCGTGTAGGCCGCGCCCTCGCCGTGCGCGCCACTCTTGAGCACTTCCCAGAACTGGTCCCAGTTGGCGTCGTAACCCGACAGCTGACCGCGGAGGTATTCGAGGTTCGACTCGGACCGCTCGAGGAGCGTGATCCGGCCGCACCAGGGCAGCATCGCCAGGGCCGGATAGAGATTGGGCCCCGCGCCCACGTCGATACCGGAACCGCCACGACCGCCGAACTTCTTGAAATGATCAGTGAAATGATCTCGCACCCGGGTGAGGATCGCCCTGTCCACGGGCTGGATCTCAAGGTAATTGCGCTTGATGTACTCGTCGGGATCAAAGGCGTCCCAGGGCACATCGGCATTCAGCTTTTCGGCGGTGGTGGGCGGTCCCGAGGTCATTGGTTCAGCCTAGCAGGGGGACGCGCTCTTGAAGGAGTGGATGCATCAGGCAATGATGGGCGGTCGGGTATGCATATCGGACAAGAGCGAGCAGGCGCGTCATTCACTTTGTCGATCCTTCACAAGGGGACTGCATGACTCCTCTTCCCCGAGATCGTTCTCGGTCGGTCGCCGGTTCGACCGTGAGCCAGGTGCCCCAGGAAAGGCGCTTACGGATCAGAGCGGCCACGGAGGACGATCTCCCCCGTATCGTCCGGCTCGACGAGGAGGCCTTCCCGACCGCCCCGTACCCCTACTTCGTGCTGCGCCAGCTCCTGGCCTCGTTCCCCGACTTCGTGTTCGTCGTGGACATGGGCGAGGACCTGGGCGGCTACGTGCTCTCGACACCGCCCGACGCGGCGCGGAGCTGGATCCTCAGCCTCGGCATCTCCGCGCCGCTGCAACGGCAGGGGCTCGGCCGGCAGCTGATGACGCGGATCCTCGCTCATCTCCGCACCCGGGGCGTGCACTTGGTGACGCTCTCGGTGGAGCCGCGCAACGACACGGCGATCGCGCTGTACCGGTCCCTGGGCTTCGCATCGGACCCCGGCGGCCCCCGGCCGGACTACTTCGGCCCCGGCGAGGACCGCCTCCTCATGACGCTCGCCCTGTGAGTCCCTGGAACCGCCGCACGTAGCGGCGCTGCCAGGGCGTCTCCACGGCGTGCCGGTCGTAGTGCCGGCGCACGAACTCCACCGCCCCCGCGGCCGGTACGCCGTCCAGCACCGCCAGGCAGGCCAGCGCCGTCCCCGTACGGCCGCGCCCACCGCCGCAGGCGACCTCCAGCCTGCCGTCGGCCGCCCGCCGCCACGCCTCGGTGAGCGCCGCGCGGGCGTCGGCGCGGTCCGCGGGCAGCCGGAAGTCGGGCCAGCGGATCCACCGCGCCTCCCACGGCACGGCCGGGGGTTCACCGCCGAGCAGGTAGAGGCCGTACGTCGGGGCCGGCGCCGCCGGGTCGAGGGGGCGGCGCAGTCCTCGGCCGCGCACCAGCCGCCCGGACGGCAGCCGGAGCACGCCGGGCAGTTCCGTCGGCCAGGGCTCCTGTCGTGTCTCCACGGGCCCATTCGAACCCGGCGCCGCCGTCCGGGCAACCGATTCGGCCCGACCTGTGGGCCGCAGGGGGAGGGAGTGGGTGACACGGGCCGAACACGAGGCCCCGCTGCGGGAGTTCGTCCGCGCGACCGGCAGGCCGCCACGACGCCCGGAACCGGACGGCACCCTGGCCCAAGCTGCTGCGGAAGACACCATGACGCTCCGCACCCCGAAGACCCGGCTCGGCGCACGGTGGAGAAGACGCTCCCCTACCGAAGCCCGGCGTCGGTCTCCCCCGGTGTCCCCGGTCCGGACTCGTACGCCCCGACGACAAGTCGCGCCCGGTCCCGCGCGCCCGGTGTCAGGGCGGGTGTCGGGACGGACCTCAGGACGGTGTGCGGGCCGCGGCCAGCAGCCGGGTCACCTCGTCCGCGCGGATGGTGAGGGCCGCGCCGACGGTGGCCAGGACCTCGCGTTCGGCGGGGGTGTACGGGCCGTCGGCGAGGGCGATGCGGGCGCCCTGGAGCAGGATCGATTCGCGGCCGGCGGGGGCGAGGTACGGGGCGAGCGGGTCGAGGGCCTCGTGCAGCTCTATGGCCAGGCCGGGCGTGCAGGGTGCGCCGTGGACGCGGCCGGTGTCGGCGGCGAGGGCGTCGACCAGGGCGGCGAGCTGCTCGCGGGTGCAGTCCGGGAAGCCGGCCGCGCGCACCGCCACCGTCGCCGTCTCCAGGGACGTGGGGGCGCAGGTGCCGCTCGCCGAGAGGACCGCGAGGGCCACGGTGTGGACGGCGTCGCGGAGCATCGCGGAGAAGCGGGTGGTGGTGGGGTGGTCGAGGGCGTCGGTGCCGAAGTGGCTCCGGCAGGCGGCGCATTCCACGACCGGGCCGGCCTCGCCGCGCGGCAGCACGGGCACGCCCAGCAGGGTGAAGCGGCGTCGCCCGGTGAGCCGCTGGTAGTTGCGGTCACCGCCGCAGCCGGGACAGAAGAACTCGCCGTCCCCGACGGGTGTCCAGGCGGTCCGATGGCCCAGCACACGGGCAAGCCCGGTGGCACGGCCGTCTCGTCCCCGTTCTGGCAGCACGTCGCACCTCCGTAACCGCGGCAACATCGCCACGCGCTTTCGTGATGTTAGCCACATCGTCGAGGCGGAGTCAGCACCCCGGACGAGACCTTTCCGTGACCTCCACGGACGGATGGCCGATATACGACGGAGCCCCGGCCGCCGTTTCCGGCGGCCGGGGCTCCGGAATTCCCGATCCGGATGATCAGCGCGTCGCGCGGTTGACGGCGGAGACGACCGCCTTCAGCGAGGCCCGCGTGGTGTTGGCGTCGATGCCGATGCCCCACAGGACCTTGTCGCCGATCGCGCACTCGATGTACGAGGCGGCCTGCGCGGAGGCGCCCTCGCTCATCGTGTGCTCCTGGTAGTCCAGCAGACGTACGTCGATGCCGATGGACTCCAGGGCGTCGAAGAAGGCCGAGATCGGACCGTTGCCCGAGCCGGACAGGACGGTCTCCTGACCGTCGACGACCGCGTCCACGGTGAGGGTGTCCACGCCGTCGGTGTCGGTGGTCGACTGGCCGTTGCGGACCTGGATGCGGCCCCACGGGTTCTCGGGGTTGGGCAGGTACTCGTCCTGGAAGGTCGCCCAGATGTCGCCGCCGGTGACCTCGCCGCCCTCGGCGTCCGTCTTCGCCTGGATGATCTTCGAGAACTCGATCTGCATCCGGCGCGGCAGGTCCAGCTTGTGGTCGTTCTTCAGGACGTAGGCGATACCGCCCTTGCCGGACTGGGAGTTGACCCGGATGACCGCCTCGTAGGAGCGGCCGACGTCCTTGGGGTCGATCGGCAGATAGGGCACCGCCCACTCGATGTCGTCCACGGTGACGCCCCTGGCTGCCGCGTCGGCCTCCATCGCGTCGAAACCCTTCTTGATGGCGTCCTGGTGGGAACCGGAGAAGGACGTGTAGACCAGGTCGCCCACGTACGGGTGGCGCGGGTGGACCTCCATCTGGTTGCAGTACTCCCACGTACGACGGATCTCGTCGATGTCGGAGAAGTCGATCTGCGGGTCGACGCCCTGCGAGAACAGGTTCATGCCCAGGGTGACGAGGTCGACGTTGCCGGTGCGCTCGCCCTGGCCGAACAGGCAGCCCTCGACGCGGTCGGCGCCGGCCATCAGCGCCAGCTCGGCGGCGGCGACGGCGGTGCCGCGGTCGTTGTGCGGGTGGACCGAGATGCAGACGTGCTCGCGGCGGGAGATGTTGCGGCTCATCCACTCGAAGCGGTCGGCGTGGGTGGAGGGCGTCGAGCGCTCGACCGTGGCCGGCAGGTTCAGGATGATCTCGCGGCCGGGGCCGGGCTGGTAGACGTCCATCACCGCCTCGCAGACCTCCAGCGCGAAGTCCAGCTCGGTGTCGGTGAAGATCTCCGGCGAGTACTGGTAGCCGAACTCGGTCTCCGGGCCCAGCAGTTTCTCCGCGTACTCCATGACCAGGCGGGTGCCGTCGACGGCGATCTGCTTGATGTCGTCCTTGGAGCCGCGGAACACGACCCGCCGGAAGACCGGCGCGGTCGCGTTGTACAGGTGCACGGTGGCACGCCTGGCGCCCTTCAGGGACTCCACGGTCCGCTCGATCAGGTCCTCGCGGGCCTGCGTCAGGACGGAGATCGTGACGTCGTCCGGGATGGCGCCCTCTTCTTCGATGATCGAGCGCACGAAGTCGAAGTCGGTCTGGCCGGAGGCGGGGAAGCCGACCTCGATCTCCTTGTAGCCCATCTTGACCAGCTGGTCGAACATCCGGCGCTTGCGCTCGGGCGACATCGGGTCGATCAGGGCCTGGTTGCCGTCCCGCAGGTCGGTGGAGAGCCAGCGAGGGGCGACGGTGATCCGCTGGTCGGGCCAGGTGCGGTCGGGGATCTCGACCTGCTCGTACTGCCCGTACTTCTGGATCGGCATGGAACTGGGCTGCTGGCGGTTCGCCATGATGCGGTGGCTCCTCAGGATGTCCGGAAGGACGGCCGACGCAATGCCAAGCTCCGCGGGGAGGGAGTCGGCCTCGACTACAGGCCCTCGCCGCGGCAGCTAAGGAGAAGCAGCCCGAAACGCATAGTGCTCCGCACTGTAGCCGAGCCCCACGGGACGCGCTGGCCTGTTCCAGTATGCGGGACCGGCCGGACGAACCGGACAAAAAGTGCCGCATACCACTCATCGGTGTAGATCGCGGATGTTTGTCACTGTATTTCACCAATCATGGTTGCCTTTGGTGACAGGGGCGTCACGCGGTGCGATGGTGCCGGGCATGACGACTCACGGGGGCTTCGAGCCCGTCTTCTGCACCGTCGTACCGCCCCACGTCCTCGACCGCCTGGCGCGCAACGACGACCCCGCTCTCTCCGGACCGGCGCGGCGCACCCTGGTGCGCGACAGCGAGCTGCGCTCCCGGCGCCGGGTGACCAGCGAGTTCCGCCTCGCGCCCGCTCCGGCGGCGCAGGCGCCCTCGGACCAGCCGTTGCGCACGGTCCACGACGCCGGGCACGGCACCGCCCTGCCCGGCACCAAGGTCCGGGGCGAGGGCGACGACCCGGGCCAGGACGCCACGGTGAACCGTGCCTACACGGGCCTCGGCGCCACCTTCGAGCACTTCCTCATGGCCTACGGCCGCCACTCCATCGACGACGACGGCCTGCCCCTGGACGCCACCGTCCACTACGACGAGGACTACAACAACGCCTTCTGGAACGGCGAGCAGATGGTGTTCGGCGACGGCGACGGCGAGATCTTCGTCGACTTCACCAGCTCCATCGACGTGATCGGCCACGAGCTGAGCCACGGCGTCACCCAGTACACGGCGAACCTCACCTACTACGGCCAGCCGGGCGCCCTCAACGAGTCGATGTCCGACGTCTTCGGCGTGCTCATCAAGCAGTACACGCTGGGCCAGACGGCCGCCGAGGCCGACTGGCTCATCGGCGCCGAGCTGCTCGCCCCGAACGTGAGCGGCCGGGCCCTGCGCTCCATGAAGGCCCCCGGCACCGCGTACGACGACGACGTGCTCGGCAAGGACCCGCAGCCCGCGACCATGGACGACTACGTCCGCACCGGTCGCGACAACGGCGGCGTCCACATCAACTCGGGTATCCCGAACCACGCGTTCTACCTGGCCGCCACCGCCCTCGGCGGCTTCGCCTGGGAGAAGGCCGGCCAGCTCTGGTACGACGTGCTGACCGGCGGCGAGCTGACGGAGCGGGCGTTCTTCACCGACTTTGCCAAGCTCACCGTGAAGGCCGCGCGCGAACGCTTCGGCGACGGCGGCGAGGAGTTCCAGGCAGTGGAGAAGGCGTGGGAGCGGGTGGGGGTGCGGATCCGGTAGATCCGTACTAGACACGTCCCATGCGGATTGACGTGAGACGCACGGGCGGGTTCGCGGGCATCGAGCGCGGCGCCGGGGTGGACACCTCGGGGCGGCCCGACGCCCGCGACTGGGAGGTCCTGGCCGGGCAGGCGCTGGCCGACGGTCACCCGTCCCGCCCGGCCGGGGTCCCGGACGGGTTCAGCTACGAGATCACGGTGGACGGGAGGACGGTGTACGCGGCCGACCCCCGGCTCACCCCGGAGCAGCGCGAGCTGGTCTCGCGCGTGCTGAAGGAAGGGGCCTGACCGCCGTTTGACGCCGGGGCGTTGACTTCCCTTACCGGCGGTACGGATGATCGCGCCCATGGCGACTGATCCGCGCGGGGCGGCGAACCCGATACCCCGGTTCCCGGCCGGGTTCCTGTGGGGTGTCTCGACCTCCGCCCACCAGATCGAGGGCGCGGTCGACGCCCGCGAGCCGTCCGTCTGGGACGCCTTCACTGCCGAGCCGGGGCGGGTCAAGGACGGCTCCACGGCCGCGGTGGCCTGCGACCACTACCACCGCCACCCCGAGGACGTGGCCCTCCTGGCCGGCCTGGGCGTGGACGCGTACCGCTTCTCGATCTCCTGGCCACGGGTGAACTCCCCCGGCGGCCTCGACTTCTACGACCGGCTGGTGGACGACCTGCTGGCGGCCGGCGTACGCCCCGTCCCGACCCTCTTCCACTGGGATCTGCCGGCCCGGCTGGACTGGCTGGAAAGGGACACGGCGCACCGCTTCGCCGAGTACGTGGCCGTGGTCGCGGACCGTCTCGGCGACCGTGTGCACAAGTGGATCACCCTCAACGAGCCCGCCGAACACACCCTGCTGGGCCACGCACTGGGCATCCACGCCCCCGGCCGGCAGCTGATGTTCGACGCTCTCCCGGTCGCCCACCACCAGCTCCTCGCCCACGGCCTGGCCGTCCAGGCACTGCGGGCGGCGGGCGCCCGCGACATCGGCATCGCCAACTCCCACGGCCCCACCTGGCCCGCCTCCCGGGAACCCGCCGACCTGGAGGCCGCCGCCTTCTACGACCTCCTGCTGAACCGGCTCTTCGCCGACCCGCTCCTGCTCGGCGAATACCCGGAAGGCCTGGGCGAATTGATGCCCGGGGACGTGCCGTCCGACCTCCAGGTGGTCGCGGAGCCCCTCGACTTCTACGGCGTCAACTACTACGCCCCCACCCGCGTCGGCGCTCCCCAGGGGACCGAGATCGAGTTCGGCGGCGTGCGCATCCCGGCCGAACTCCCCTTCACCGTCCGGCAGATCGAGGGTGTCCCGGTCACCGACTTCGGCTGGCCGGTGGTGCCGGAAGGACTGACGGAACTCCTGACCGGCTTCGCGGAACGCTACGGCGACCGCCTCCCGCCGGTCGTCATCACCGAGAACGGGTGCAGCTACCCCGGCATCGACGACCAGGACCGCATCGCCTACCTCGACGGCCATCTGCGTGCCCTGCACCGGGCGGTGGAGGCGGGCGTGGACGTGCGCGGCTACTTCGTGTGGTCGCTGCTGGACAACTTCGAGTGGGCGGAGGGCTACGCTCGCCGCTTCGGCCTGGTCCACGTGGACTTCTCCGACCCCGGCACCCTGGAACGCACCCCCAAGGCTTCCTATGCCTGGCTGCGGGACGTCCTGCGGGCCCAGAGGTGACGACGGTCCGCCCGTCGGCCGCCCCTGCCGAGCCCTCGACCCGGTCGGCGGGCGGCTGGACGGCGCCGCCGTGCCGCCGTGCCGCCGTGCCGCCGTGCCGCCGTGCCGCCGACGGGACGATCCGGGTGGGCTGGTTCGGGCCCCGCTCCGGGTCGACCCCGGCATCCCCCAGAACCCCGACTTCCGCGACTGCCTCGGGTCCCGCCGCCCTTCCTTCGCCCCCTTCACACGCGGGTCCAGGCCGTACCGACCAGCGGCTACCGCCGCGCGGCAGCGGTGCCGAACACCCCTTCGACGACCCTAGAACCCCAACTTCCGCAACTGCTTCGGGTCCCGCTGCCAGTCCTTCGCCACCTTCACGTGCAGGTCCAGGAAGACGGCGGTGCCGAGGAGCGCCTCGATCTGCTTGCGGGACTTGATGCCGACGTCCTTGAGGCGCTTGCCCTTCGGGCCGATGATGATGCCCTTCTGGCTGGGGCGCTCGATGTAGATGTTCGCGTGGATGTCGAGAAGCGGCTTGTCCGCCGGACGGTCCTCGCGCGGGAGCATCTCCTCCACGACCACCGCGATGGAGTGCGGCAGCTCGTCGCGGACGCCCTCCAGCGCCGCCTCGCGGATCAGCTCGGCGACCATCACCTGCTCGGGCTCGTCCGTCAGGTCGCCCTCGGGGTACAGCGGCGGGCTCTCCGGCAGCATCGGGATCAGCAGGTCCGCGAGCAGCTCGACCTGCTGATCGCCGACGGCGGAGACGGGCACGATCTCGGCCCACTCGATGCCCAGCTCCTTGCCGAGCTGGTCGATCGCGATCAGCTGCTCGGCCAGCGTCTTGGAGTCCACGAGGTCGGTCTTCGTCACGACCGCGACCTTCGGCGTCCGCTTGATCCCGGCCAGCTCCTTGGCGATGAACCGGTCGCCGGGGCCCAGCTTCTCGTTGGCCGGCAGGCAGAAACCGATGACGTCGACCTCGGCCCAGGTGGTGCGTACGACGTCGTTGAGCCGCTCGCCCAGCAGGGTGCGCGGCTTGTGCAGCCCAGGTGTGTCCACGAGGATCAGCTGCGCGTCCGGCCGGTGCACGATGCCCCGCACGGTGTGCCGGGTGGTCTGCGGACGGTTGGAGGTGATCGCCACCTTCGTCCCGACCAGAGCGTTCGTGAGGGTGGACTTGCCCGCGTTGGGGCGGCCGACGAAACAGGCGAAACCGGCCCGGTGGGCGGCCTCGGCCGGCTGTTCGGATGACTGGGTACGAACGCTCATGCCGCCCATTCTCCCTGATCCACGAAGCCCTGCCGTACAACCGCCCGAGAGCACCCCCGGACGTGAGGTTCCAGAAACCCGCACGCAATGAAACGTCACGGAAACACACACGTACGCCACCGGAAACGCATGCCCGTGAATCTCTGACGAGCCCCCACCCCGTTGGAGACGACCGTGACCCTCGCCGCCGCTCGGATCGACACCGGCGACACCGCCTGGCTGCTCGCCGCCACCGCTCTCGTCCTGCTGATGACACCGGGCCTCGCCCTGTTCTACGGCGGCATGGTCCGCACGAAGAGCGTCCTCAACATGCTGATGATGAGCTTCGTGTCGATCGCTCTGGTCACCGTCGTGTGGCTGACCGCCGGTTACTCCCTCGCCTTCGGCCCGGACGCCGGCGGCGGACTCATCGGCACTCTGGAGCACGCCGGCATGGCCGGTCTCCGCCCGGACAGCGTGTCCGGCACCGTGCCGACCCTGCTGTTCGCCACCTTCCAGCTGACCTTCGCGATCATCACGGCGGCCCTGATCAGCGGCGCGATCGCGGACCGCGCGAAGTTCGGGGCCTGGCTGGTCTTCGTGCCGGTCTGGGCGCTCCTCGTATACGTTCCCGTCGCGCACTGGGTGTGGGGCCCGGACGGCTGGATCCTGAGCGGCCTCGGGGCCCTCGACTTCGCCGGCGGACTCCCCGTCGAGATCACCTCGGGCGCCTCGGGCCTGGCGCTCTGCCTGGTCCTGGGGCCGCGCCTGGGGTTCAAGAAGGACGCGATGCGTCCGCACAACCTCCCCATGGTCATGCTGGGCGCGGGCCTGCTGTGGTTCGGCTGGTTCGGCTTCAACGCGGGCTCGGCCCTCGGCGCGAACGGCCTCGCCGCCGCCGCCTTCCTCAACACCCTCGCCGCAGGCTGCACCGGCCTGCTCGGCTGGCTCTTCGTCGAGCAGAAGCGCGACGGACACCCCACCACCCTCGGAGCGGCCTCCGGCGCCGTCGCGGGCCTGGTCGCGATCACCCCCTCCTGCGGTTCGGTCTCCCTGCTCGGCGCCCTCGCGGTCGGCCTCGCGGCCGGCGTCGTCTGCTCCTACGCCGTGGGCTGGAAGTTCCGGTTCGACTACGACGACTCCCTCGACGTCGTCGGCGTCCACCTGGTCGGCGGGGTCATCGGCACCCTCCTCATCGGCGTCTTCGCCGTCGAGTCGATGACCGGCGGCGCGGAGGGCCTGCTCTACGGCGGCGGCCTCGCCCAGCTCGGCAAGCAGTTCGTGGCCGTCCTCGCCGTCGGCGCGTACGCCTTCCTCATGACGTACGGCATCGCCGAGCTGCTCGACCGGACCCTCGGCTTCCGGGCGGACGAGGAGCACGAGCACACCGGTCTGGACCTTACGGTGCACGCCGAGACGGCATACGATCACGGCGTCCTGGGCCATGGCGCCCCGGTCGGTGCGTCCTCCGTCCCCTCCGCTCAGAAGGTCAAGCCCCCGGCATGAAGCTCATCACCGCGATCGTCAAGCCGTACCGCCTCGACGAGGTCAAGACCGCCCTCCAGGAGCTGGGTGTGCACGGTCTGACCGTCACCGAAGCCAGCGGCTACGGCCGGCAGCGCGGCCACACCGAGGTGTACCGCGGGGCCGAGTACCAGGTCGACCTCGTCCCGAAGGTCCGGATCGAGGTCGTCGTCGAGGACGCGGACTCCGAGGCCGTCATCGACGCGATCGTCAGGGCCGCGCAGACGGGGAAGATCGGCGACGGAAAGGTGTGGGCCGTCCCGGTCGAGACGGTCGTCCGGGTCCGGACCGGCGAGCGCGGACCCGACGCGCTCTGACCAGCAGCGTCCCGCCCACCAGCCCGGCGAGGAACGCCACCGCCACCAGCAGCCAGGGCAGCGCGAGGAACGATGTGCTCGCCGACTCCCGCGTGCCCTCGGCGCTCGCGGTCAACGTCACGTCGCCCCGGTCGAGCCGGGGCGCGTCCCGCCAGGGTTCGGTGAGCCGGACCCGCTGGCCGGGCAGCAGCTCGGAAGGGACCGCGGTCAGGTCGCGGGCGAGGAGCGTACGGCCGAAGAGGCCGCGGGCCCGTAGCTCCACCTTCGGTTCGAGGGTGACGTTGCCCGTGTTGTGCAGGGTGTAGGAGATCGTCGCGGCGCTGTCGCCGAGGCCGGGGACGAGCGGCCGGTCGTACCCGAGGCGGACGTCCTCGACGGCCAGCGCGGGCAGCGTCGGGCCGCTGACCTGGAGGTAGACGCGGGCACCGACCGCCCGCCGCACGCCGAGCGCGACTCCGCCGCCGGCCTTCTCCACACGCTCGTCGAGCGCCACGACCGCGCCCGGATGGTCACCGGGTTCGGCGTCCGCGGGCACCCGGATCGTGAACGGCACGGTGACGGACTTCCGGCCGGGCACGGTGACCCGGTCCTTCGCGGGCTTCGCCCACGCTCCCACGCCCCGCATCCGTTCCCCCGGCGTCCGTACGGCGAACCCACCGTCCCGCGCGGTGTTGTAGGCGTCGGCGGCGTACAGCCGGAAGGTCAGGGCCTCGTCCGTCTTGTTGACGACGACGACCTTGTCCTCGATGGTCTGCCCCCGGTCGGCGGAGACGTAGAAGTACGGGCGCGCGGCGACGGTCGAGGAAA
Source organism: Streptomyces sp. NPDC033216 (assembly GCF_055577115.1). NCBI lineage: Bacteria > Bacillati > Actinomycetota > Actinomycetes > Kitasatosporales > Streptomycetaceae > Streptomyces > Streptomyces sp. NPDC033216. Next base: position 392,125 of record NZ_JBVIQK010000001.1, read on the forward strand.
CGGGCTGCACGGACCAGCTGCCGTTGTCCGCGGCACCCGCCGGAGCGGCGCCCGACAGCAGAGACGGAACGAGCGGCAGAAGGAGCAGGGCGTACGGCTTGCGCATGGGTGCGGACCCCCGCGGACATCGGGCACGGCGGATGGTCGGGCGGGTGCGGACCCGCGCGGAGCGAGCGCCCGGCCACCGGTGGACGTCGATCAGCTGAGCGTCAGGGTCAGGACGCCGGCGTACGTGCCCGGAGGCGTGAACGCCGGTACGTCGAGGGAGAGCTGGGCGTCGGCTGTGAACTCGCCGCCGGTGAGCGCCGCGTCGGGGGCCGAGGCCAGGGTCGCCCCCGCCGTGCCCACCACGCCCGCCGAACCGGCCCGGCAGGTGCTCGGGCTGCCCGCGTCGGTCGCGCACGCGGGTGTCCAGCTCAGCGCGCCGGCGTCGATCTTGGCGCCGGGTCCGGTGAAGTCGGTGACCTTGCCGGTCAGGGACCAGCCCGCGGGGCCACCGCGGAAGTCCTTGACGGTCACCGTCCGCAGCGCGCCGGTCGACGCCCCGCCGGTGCCGAAGTCGACCCCCGACAACCGGACGGCGTCCCCGGCCTGGGACATCGACAGCGTGCCCGCCTTCACGGTCGTCGTCAGCTTCTGACTCCCGTCCGGTACGGGCGTGTCGTCGAGGACGACATAGGCGACGGGTCCGGCGCCCTTCTCCGCGCTCCAGGCGCCGCCCTCGTAGGCCACCACGCCGGTCGTGGTGCGGTCGGTGACGGCGAGGGAGCCGCTGAAGCCGCCCTGCGCGCCCGCGGTCACGGTCGCCGTGTCCGCGGTCTGGGCGCTCCCGGAGCGCCCGGCGAGGGTGACGGTCGCGCCCGGTGTGAAGGCGCTGCCCGTGACGGTCACCGCGGCCCCTGGCGCACCGGAGGCGGAACTGAGCGAGATCGCTCGGGTGTTGGCGGGTGGGTTGTCGCCCGCCGTGACCGTCTCCGACACCGGCGCGGGCGGGCCGGTCACCGTGCAGGGGGTGTCCAGCTCCAGGATGTAGCTGGTGTGGATGTTGTAGTCGCCGGGCGAGAGCGTGATCGCGCCGGGTGCGGTGACCGTGAAGGTGCCGGTCATGGAGAACGACGGGAAGGGCCCCTTGCCGGGCACCGGGTCGTTCTTCTTCGGCCCCGCGACGGTGACGCTGCCGGTCTGCGCCCCGCCCAGGGTGACCTTGCCCGTGGGCGTCATGATGTCGGCCGGCAGGGCCAGGTCGGTGGGGTTGCTCGCGGCGGGCTTGACCACCGTGTAGGTCACGGTGACGGTGTCGCCGACCCGGGGAGTGGCGTCGTCCACCGTGATCTTCCCGGTGGTGGTGCCGTCGATCGGCGGGATGCCCGCGATGGGCGGCGGGACGCAGTGCGTGGGGAAGTCCACGTCCACGGCCGCGGCGACGGCGGCGGGCGCCGCCAGGGCTCCGCCCGCGGTGACCGCGAGCGCGGTCGCCCCGAGCAGCGCGGTCCAGTGCCGTCTGCGGGATCTCTGGGGTGTGGGACCCATGGGTGCCCCCTCCTGAGGGATGCGGGCGCAGCTACTCGTCTGCGCCGACAGGGGGCATTGAGATGGGGATCGCACCAGAAGTCAATGGACGCGACGAGAGGAACTGACGAACCGTCAGCTTCCTGCTCTCGCGGGGAAACTGACGGCTCCATGGCCCCGTTCAGCGCAGCGTCAGAACACGAACGGTCCCGGCGACTGCGGCCCGTTCGCCGTACAGGTGACGGTGATCCCGAAGACGACCATCTTCAGGGACCCCCGGTAGAAGTCCAGCCTGTCACCGGAGGCCACGGTCCCGCCGAGCGGTCCGACCACGATCGGGGCGCCGACCGCCATGGCCGGGTTCGCGGTGCCGGTGAAGACTCTGGCGGCACCGGCCGAGTTCGCCATCGTGAGCGTGGAGGTGATGCTGTTCGCGTTGATCGCGATCGGCGCGGTGATGGCGGTGGACGACAGCTTGAGGGTGGCGGAGGTGCCGCTCTGGGTGGCGGTGAGGGTGGCCGCACCCCCGCCGAACAGACCGCAGTTCGCGGTGACGGTCGCCGTCGTCGGAGTGACGGCGGCGGCAGAGGGTGCGAGCGCCGGCCCGGTGACCGCGAGGGCCCCCGCCAGCAGTGCCGCACCTGATCCGATTCGCTTGCCTCGCATGGGAATTCCGGCTCCTTCCCGAATGTGGGGAGACGGACAGCCGAAGCGGGACGGGTGGGTGCGGGCACCGGTGCCGATGGGGTCTCAATCTGACGGTCCGTCGGATATACGCTTCCATTGACGGGGCGGGGAAGCGAGAAGGGCAAGGCCGAATTCCGGCCTACCTGGGGTGGGCCGCGGGCTCATGATCCCCCCACGTGGCGACCTGGCCCGGCCGGAGAACGCGGGTCCGGGGGGCGAGGCCCCCCGGTACCTCAGCCGGCTGAGACGGTCGCCCGGACGACGCCGTCGGGCCCGGCCACCAGCACCGGCGTCCCCGGCCCGCCGAGATCCCGTACCGCAGCGAGATCCGCCTCGGCGGCACCCTCCGCCGACGTCACGACGGCCGCCGCCTCCAGCGACTCCGCCCCCGACGCCACCGCCATCGCCACCGCCGTCTGCACCGCACTCAGCTTCAGCGACGGCAGATCCACCGTCCCGGCGACATACGTACGTCCCGTCTCGTCCCGTACGGCGGCACCCTCGGGCACACCGTTGCGGGCCCGCGCCGAACGGGCCAGGGTGACGATCTTGCGGTCCTCGGGATCAAGCGCGTTGTCGGTCATGCCCCCGAGCATACGAAGCGCCCGCCCCGGCAGACGCTCAGGGGCAGGCCGCTCAGGGCCGGTCGAGGCGGAGCCGCTCGGCACGCGGCAGACCGGCCACCACCAGGTCGTAGGAGTCCTCGACCAGCTCCCGGACCACGCGGTCCGGGAGACCGCCGTCGACGGTCACCGTGTTCCAGTGCCGCTTGTTCATGTGATAGCCCGGAACGATCAGGCCGGGGTACTCCTCGCGCAGCCGGATCGCGTCCTCCGGGTCGCACTTGAGGTTCACCGTGAGGGGCTTCCCGTCCAGGCTGGTCAGCGCGAAGAGCCTGCCCCCGACCTTGAACACCGAGATCTCCGGACGGAACGGGAAGTCCTCCACGACCGCGTTGAACGACAGACACAGACCACGCAGCTCCTGGGGCGTCACTGCGCCTCCTCGTCCTCCGGCGGCGCCACCGGCTCCACCAGCACCGTCACGATCTTGTTGCGGCGCCCGGCGGCGGCCTCGGCGGTCAGCCGCAGGGAGCGGCCGTCGGGCAGCTCGACGGTCGAGGAGGCCCCGGCGATCGGCACCCGGCCCAGCGCCTTCGCGAGCAGTCCGCCGACGGTCTCCACGTCCTCGTCGTCGTACTCCTCCAGGCCGTACAGCTCGCCGAGGTCGGTGATGTCGAGGCGCGCCGTGACCCGGTAGCGGTCCTCGCCCAGTTCCTCGACGGGCGGGAGTTCACGGTCGTACTCGTCGGTGATCTCCCCGACGATCTCCTCGAGGATGTCCTCGATGGTGACGATGCCCGCGGTGCCGCCGTACTCGTCGATGACGACGGCGACGTGGTTGCGCTCCTGCTGCATCTCCCGGAGCAGATCGCCGGCGTTCTTGGTGTCGGGGACGAACGCCGCGGGCCGCATCGCCGTGGACACCAGGTCGCTCTCCGCGTCCCGGCTGATGTGCGTCCTGCGCACCAGGTCCTTGAGATACACGATCCCGACGATGTCGTCCTCGCTCTCCCCGGTGACGGGTATCCGCGAGAACCCCGAGCGCAGCGCCAGGGTGAGGGCCTGCCGGATCGTCTTGTACCGCTCGATGACGACCAGGTCGGTCCTCGGGACCATGACCTCACGCACGAGCGTGTCGCCCAGCTCGAAGACCGAGTGCACCATCCGGCGCTCGTCGTCCTCGATCAGCGACTCCTTCTCGGCGAGGTCGACCAGCGCCCGCAGCTCCGCCTCGGAGGCGAAGGGGCCGCGCCGGAAGCCCTTGCCGGGCGTGAGCGCGTTGCCGATGAGGATCAGCAGCGACGGGATCGGACCCATGATGCGCGCCAGCGGCAGCAGCACGTACGCCGCCGCCGTCGCCGTGTTCAGCGGGTGCTGGCGGCCGATGGTGCGCGGGGAGACGCCCACCGCGACGTACGACACGAGGACCATCACGCCGATCGCGGCCAGCAGCGCGGGCGTCGTGCCGTCGATCGCCTTCAGACAGGCGTGCGTGACGAGCGCGGCCGCCGCCATCTCGCAGACCACGCGGACCAGCAGCGCCACGTTGAGATAGCGGGTCGGGTCGGCCGCGACCTGGGCCAGTTTCGCGCTGCCGCGCCGGCCGGAGCGGACGGACTCCTCCGCGCGGAAGCTGGAGACGCGCGCGAGGCCCGCCTCCGCGCAGGCGGCGAGCCACGCCACGACGACCAGGGCGATCGCCCCCGAGACGAGGGGGAGGCTCATGACACGGTCGGGGCCGGGGACGGGCCGGTGTGGCCCTTCTCCGCACGCCAGCCGTCCACGATGGCCGCCTGGAGGCCGAACATCTCGGCCTTCTCGTCCGGCTCCTCGTGGTCGTAGCCCAGCAGGTGCAGCACACCGTGGACGGTGAGCAGCTGGAGCTCCTCGTCCATGGAGTGCCGCGTCGGCGCTTCCTCACCCTGCTTCTTCGCGACCTCGGGGCACAGCACGATGTCGCCGAGCAGGCCCTGCGGGGGCTCGTCGTCGTCCTTCGACGGCGGACGCAGCTCGTCCATCGGGAAGGACATGACGTCCGTCGGCCCCGGCAGGTCCATCCACTGGATGTGCAGCTGCTCCATGGCGTCGGCGTCCACGACGATCACCGACAGTTCGGAGAGCGGGTGGATGCGCATCCGCGCGAGGGCGTAGCGGGCGATGTCGAGGATCGCCTGCTCGTCGACCTCGGTTCCGGACTCGTTGTTGACGTCGATCGACATGGTGGTGCTCGGTCTACTTCCCCTTGTGCCCGGACTTCCCCCGGCCGCCCTTGTGCGTGCCGTTCTCCGTGCCGTGCGTGTCGTCGTACTTCTCGTACGCGTCGACGATACGGCCCACCAGCTTGTGCCGTACGACGTCCTGGGACGACAGCCGGGAGAAGTGGACGTCGTCCACACCCTCCAGGATGTCCTGCACCTGACGCAGCCCGGACCTGGTGCCGCTCGGCAGGTCGACCTGCGTCACGTCGCCCGTGATCACGATCTTCGAATCGAAGCCGAGCCGGGTGAGGAACATCTTCATCTGTTCGGGACTCGTGTTCTGGGCCTCGTCCAGGATGATGAAGGCGTCGTTGAGCGTCCTTCCCCGCATGTAGGCGAGGGGTGCCACCTCGATCGTGCCCGCCGCCATCAGGCGCGGGATCGAGTCCGGGTCGAGCATGTCGTGCAGGGCGTCGTACAGGGGGCGCAGGTAGGGGTCGATCTTCTCGTACAGCGTGCCGGGGAGGAATCCGAGCCGCTCCCCCGCCTCGACCGCCGGACGGGTCAGGATGATCCTGTTGACCTGCTTCGACTGGAGGGCCTGGACCGCCTTGGCCATCGCCAGGTACGTCTTGCCGGTACCGGCGGGGCCGATGCCGAAGACGATCGTGTGCTTGTCGATCGCGTCGACGTACCGCTTCTGGTTGAGGGTCTTGGGGCGGATGGTGCGGCCGCGCGAGGACAGGATGTTCTGCGTCAGTACCTCGGCCGGGGTCTCCTGGCCGTCGCTCGTCCCGTTCTCACTCGCCCGCAACATGGCGATCGAGCGTTCCACTGCGTCCTCCGTCATCGGCTGTCCGGTGCGGAGCACCAGCATCATCTCGTCGAACAGGCGCTGGATCATGGCGACTTCCCGCGGATCGCCCACCGCGCTGATCTCATTGCCCCGGACATGGATGTCGGCCGCCGGGAAAGCCGTCTCGATCACGCGCAGAAGGGAATCTCCGGACCCCAGCACGGTCACCATGGGGTGCTGGGCGGGAACGGTGAACTGTGCTCTCGCCTCGCCCTGCGCGGGCGTGTGAGCTGTCGGTGTCTGAGTCATAGGCCGGCCCGAAGGCCTCTACGTCCTCCCGGATGCGACTCGCCTGCCACGAGGGCAGCCTGGCGTTTTCCAGGGTACGCCAGGGGACTGACAACGCCGTAGGGCTTTTCGACCACCGGCTCCTCCGGCGGGACGGTGTCCGGCGGCTCGGGCGGGCGGTGTCCGCTCCCGCACGTCAGCCCGAGCCGCCGAATCCGATCGTGGGGACCGCTCTGCGGCGGGGCCACGGCGTGGCCTGCCGGGTGGGGAGCAGGCCCTCCAGGAACGCGTACCGGCGCAGCGCCTCCGGGTTCTGGCTCTCCACCGACTGCACCCGGCGCCACCAGGCGGCGACCTCGGACCAGCCGGGCGCGGACAGCGAGCCGCCGAACTCCTGCACGGAGAGCGCGGCGGTCAGACCGGCGAACGCCAGGCGGTCCGCGAGCGGCCAGTCGGCCAGCGTGCCCGTGACGAAACCGGCCACGAAGACGTCGCCCGCGCCCGTGGGGTCGAGGGCCTCGACGGCGATCGCGGGAACCTCCGCGGTCTCGCCCGTGCGGCCGTCCACCGCGTACGCGCCCTCCGCGCCGAGGGTGACGACGGCGAGCGGTACGTGCTCGGTGAGGGCGCGGGCCGCGGCGCGCGGACAGGTGGCACCCGTGTACCGCATGGCCTCCTGTGCGTTCGGCAGGAACGCCTCGCAGTACTCCAGGTCGGCCAGGCCCGCCAGGTCCCAGGCGCCGGTGTCGTCCCAGCCGACGTCCGCGAAGACGCGGGTGCCGCGGTTCGCCGCCTGGGCGATCCAGGGGGCGCGCTTGCCGGGGGTGAGGGAGGCGACGGCGGCCCTGGCGTGCGGCGGGGAGGCGGGGGCGGGCTCCTCCGGGGGTGGTTCGTGACCGTGGGAGACCATGGTGCGCTCGCCCTCGTACGCCATCGAGACGGTGACCGGGGAGTGCCAGCCGGGGACCGTGCGGGACGCGGTCAGGTCGATGCCCTCGCCCTGTTCCAGGGTGTCCCAGCAGTACTCGCCGTAGTGGTCGTCGCCGAAGGCCGCGGCGAGCGAGGTCCGCAGGCCGAGGCGGGCCAGGGCGGTGGCCATGTTGGCCACGCCGCCGGGACTGGAGCCCATGCCGCGCGCCCAGGACTCGGTGCCGCGGACGGGGGCGGAGTCCAGGCCGGTGAAGATGATGTCGAGGAACACGGTGCCGGTGAGGTAGACGTCCCACGGCGGGTCCGTGGGGGCGCGCCGGGCGGCCAGCGGGTCTACCTGGGCCTGGCGGGGGTTCCGGTGGTGTCCCTCTCCGGTGGACGCGGTCACGGTGTGCTCCCTGACGTGGTGCCGATTCGGCCAGTGTGCACCACGGGGCTGACAAGGCGGCGGCGTCGGGGGCGGGGCGGGGTGTCGCTGTGGCGGCGGAAGCCTGGGCCTCACCAGCGGGGTACCGCCGGGGTGCTCCAGGCAGGGGTGGCGGCGCGCATCGCTGCCTCGTCGTCCCGGTCGCGGTAGGTGCCCTTGTCGTCCAGCCAGCGCTGGTGGAGGTGGCGGAGGCGGTCCCGGTCGAGGTCGACGCCGAGGCCGGGGGCGTCGGAGACGGTGACCTTGCCCTCGGTGAAGGTGAGGCGGTCGGTGAGGACGTCCTCGGACTGCCAGGGGTAGTGGGAGTCGCAGGCGTGGTGGAGGTCGGGGACGGTGGCCGCGACGTGGGTCATCGCGGCGAGGCTGATGCCCAGGTGGGTGTTGGAGTGCATCGAGACTCCGACGCCGTGGGTGCGGCAGACGGCGGCCAGGTGCTGGGTGTTGCGCAGCCCGCCCCAGTAGTGGTGGTCGGAGAGGACGACCTGGACGGCGTCGCGGGCGAACGCCTCCTTGATCTCGGCGAACGTGGTCACGCACATGTTCGTGGCGAGCGGTACGCCGGTTCCGGCCGCCACTTCGGCCATGGCGGGGGTGCCCAGGGCCGGGTCCTCCAGGTATTCGAGGACGTCCTGAAGCTCCCGGGCCACGCGCAGGGAGGTCGGCACGCTCCAGGCGCCGTTGGGGTCCAGGCGGAGGGGGTGGCCGGGGAACGCCTCGGCGAGGGCGCGTACGGCGGCGACCTCCTCGTCCGGCGGGAAGACACCGCCCTTGAGCTTGAAGGAGGTGAAGCCGTACCGCTCCTTGAACGTCCGGGCCTGCTCGACGATGCCGGCCGGGTCGACGGCCGGCCCCCAGTCGTCCGTCTCGTGCGGTACCGACTCGGGATGGTCGGCCCACTTGTAGAAGAGGTACGCGCTGTACTCGACGGCGTCGCGCACCTTGCCGCCCAGCAGTCGGTGCACCGGCAGGCCGACGGACCTGCCGAGGGCGTCCAGGCAGGCGACCTCGAAGGCCGAGACCACGGACAGGCGGAGCTTGTCGGCCGTCTGGACGCCCCGCAGCCCGCCGACGTCCATCTGCTCCGAGATGCGTGACCGGTCCACGTCCACCTCGTCCCCGAGAGTGAACAGCGCGTTCAGGTCGCTGACCTGTCGGCCGATCAGTTTCTTCGCATAGGGGCGGGCCAGGTCCAGGTACCTGGTGTCGCCGTAGGTCTCGCCCAGACCCGTGACACCGTCGGCCGTGACGACCTCCACGATCAGGCGCGGGGTGTACGGCTGGTGCACGCCCTGCGTGTTCAGGAGGGGCGGGTCGGCGATCAGGATCGGCGTCAGCCGTACGTCCTTGACGGTGAGGTCCACCCGGCCATCTCCCTATGTGAAGGTCGTCCATGTATGAAGATGGAGGCTAAGTACATGGACCGCCGGACGTCAACGGAGCCTTCCCCTTCGGCCACCGGTGAAGGGCGTCACTGCCACCCGACGAACACCTGACCAGATCTCTCCTGATCCACATCACTCCCGTTCCGCTTCTCGCACCTGCGTGCCAGGTACGGATTGCCGCGGGCTGCTGAGTTCGGCCTCGGCCGATTCGCGCGCCGCGTCCACCGGCACGCCCAGCGGGGCGGTACCGCGGGTGGGCGCGGCGGAACAGGCGGTCGTGAAGATCCCGGTGGACGTTCCGGTGGGTGTGTCCAGCCAAGGGGCGTACGACACGGCCGGGCCCCGGCGGGCGGCTGCCGCGCCGGGCGCCGTGGAGTAGGGCGGCCCGGTGGGATCTCGCGCGCCCCGGCTCCGCCTCGCGGTCCCCCCCGCCGCCCGAAGGGGGTGGGGGTACCCCGCCCCCGACCCGCTCCGCTGGCCGGCCTGATCCGAACGGAAGACCCCGGAACGACTCAGAACTCGTACGCGTCGACCTCGGCCAGATACCGCGAACGCAGCTTCTCGTCGTCCTCGAGGAAGGAGGCGACGAAGGAGTTGCGGGCCAGTTCGCGCAGCCGCTCCTCGCTCAGGCCGAGCTCCGACCGTACGGCGTCGAAGTTGTCGCCCGCGTAGCCGCCGAAGTAGGCCGGGTCGTCGGAGTTGACCGTGCACACCAGCCCGGCGTCGAGCATGGCGGGCAGCGGGTGGTCGGCGAGGACGTCGACGGTCCGCAGCCGGACATTGGACAGCGGGCACAGCGTCAGCGGGATCCGCTCCCGCACCAGCCGCTCGACCAGTGCCGGGTCCTCCATGCAGCGCAGCCCGTGGTCGATGCGCTCGATGCCGAGGACGTCGAGGGCCTCGGTGATGTACTGCGGCGGCCCCTCCTCACCGGCGTGCGCGACGCGCCGCAGGCCGAGGGCGGCGGCGGTCTCGTAGACCTCGCGGAACTTCACGGGCGGATGCCCGACCTCCGCCGAGTCCAGCCCGACGCCGGTGATCCGGTCGAGGTACGGCTTCGCGGCGTCGAGCGTCTCCAGCGCGGACTCGGCGGACTCGTCGCGCAGGAAGCACATGATCAGTCGGGTGGAGACGCCGTGGTCGGCCCGGCTGCCGCCGAGCGCCCGCCACAGCCCCTCGACGACCGTGCCCATCCCGATGCCCCGGGCGAGGTGGGCCTGCGGGTCGAAGAAGATCTCCGCGTGCCGCACGCCCTGTGCGGCGGCGCGGGCGAGGTAGGCGTTGGCCAGGTCCTCGAAGTCCCGCTCGGTGCGCAGCACCGCCATCAGCTCGTAGTACAGGTCCAGGAAGGACTGGAGGTCCTCGAACCGGTACGCCTCACGGAGCGCCTCGGTGTCGGCGTACGGCAGCGTGACACCGTTGCGGGCGGCCAGCTCGAAGGCCAGCTCCGGCTCCAGAGTGCCTTCGATGTGCAGGTGCAGTTCTGCTTTGGGGATGGGCATCAAAGCATCGTACGGATGTCTTATCGTCGTTTCGGAACCGGCACCCGCAGAAGGTCGTACGCCACCGTCAGCTCCCCCTCGAACCCGGCCGCCCGCGCCTGCCGCTCGAACTCTCCCCCGGACCCCGTCCGGGAGGTGTCCCCGGGTTCGTTGTACCGCTGACTGAAGTGCGTGAGAACGAGATGCCGGACACCGGCGTCCCGCGCGACCCGCCCCGCCTGACCGGCGGTCAGATGACCGTGGTCCTCGGCGAGCCGCTCGTCCTCGTCGAGGAACGTCGACTCGATGACCAGCATGTCGCAGCCCTCCGCCAACTCCCCCACCCCGTCGCACAGGCGGGTGTCCATGACGAACGCGAACCGCTGCCCGTGCCGCACCTCGCTGACCTCCTCCAGCGACACCCCGCCGACCGAGCCCTCCCGCTGGATGCGGCCGACGTCCGGCCCCCGGACACCGCGCGCGGCGAGCCGCTCGGGCAGCATGCGGCGGCCGTCGGGCTCGATCAGGCGGTAGCCGTAGGACTCGACCGGGTGGGAGAGCCGGCGGGCGTCCAGCGTGTACGACGCGGTGACGGCGAGGGGTCCGTCGCCGTCGACCGGCACCTCGGTGACGCCGACGGTCTCACGGTAGGCGGTGGCATACCTGAGCCGGTCGAAGAAGCGCTGCCCGGACCGCGGGAAATGGGCGGTCACCGGGTGGGGGACCCGGTCCAGGTTGACGCGCTGGATCACCCCGGCGACGCCGAGCGAGTGGTCGCCGTGGAAGTGCGTGACGCAGATCCGGTTCAGGTCGTGCGCGGAGACCCCGGCCCGCAGCATCTGACGCTGCGTGCCCTCGCCCGGGTCGAAGAGGATGCCCTCTCCGTCCCAGCGCAGGAGGTAGCCGTTGTGGTTGCGGTGCCGGGTCGGGACCTGGCTGGCGGTGCCCAGGACGACCAGTTCACGTGCGGACACGGCTCAGCCGGGGGGCCACTGGAGGCCACGGCCGCCGAGGACGTGCGCGTGGGCGTGCCAGACGGTCTGGCCGGCGCCGCTGCCGGTGTTGAAGACGATGCGGTAGCTGTCCAGCTTCTCCTCGTCGGCGACCGCCTGCGTCTCGCGCAGGACGTCCGCGGCGAGCTGCGGCGCCTCGGCGGCGAGGGCGGCGGCGTCCACGTGGTGCGCCTTGGGGATCACCAGGACGTGGGTGGGCGCCTGCGGGTTGATGTCCCGGAAGGCGACGGTCGTCCCGGTCTCCCGCACGATCGTCGCGGGGATCGTCCCCGCCACGATCTTGCAGAACAGACAGTCGTCCTGCGGTTCGCCTGGCATACGGCCTCCTCGGGTGATGATCGCGTACCGGGGCATGCTATCGCCGCCGCCGACGGCTGGTGGGCGGCTCGTCACGCGGTTGCCCGCCCCCCTCGGGGGACGGCTCAGCCAAGACGCCGGTCGACGGGCAGGGCGGGCGGCACCTTCGCCGGAGTCTCCTCCAGTGCGAGCAGCGCCAGCCGGACCGCCTCCTCCAACTGAACGTCCCTGCCCGCGACATGGTCCTGCGGACGGATCACCACCTCCACGTCCGGATCGACGCCGTGGTTCTCCACGCCCCATCCGTGGCCGTCCAGCCAGATCGCGTACCTGGGCTGGGTGACCAGCGTCCCGTCGACCAGGCGGTACCGGTTGTCGATGCCGATGGTCCCGCCCCAGGTGCGCGTCCCGACCACCGGCCCGATGCCGAGCGCCTTGACCGCCGCGTTGACGATGTCCCCGTCGGAGCCGGAGAACTCGTCGGCGACCGCGACGACGGGCCCGCGCGGCGCGTCCTCCGGGTAGCTGTACGGCCGCATCCCGCGCGGCACGTCCCAACCGACGATCCGCCGCGCCAGCTTCTCCACGACGAGCTGGGAGGTGTGCCCGCCCCGGTTCTCCCGGACGTCCACGACGAGCCCCTCGCGGGCCACCTCCACCCGCAGGTCGCGGTGGATCTGGGCCCAGCCGGGGGCCTGCATGTCGGGCACGTGGAGATAGCCGAGCCGACCGCCGGACGTCTCGTGCACGTACGCCCGCCGGCCGGCGACCCAGGCGTGGTAGCGCAGCGGCTCCTCGTCGTCGACGGGGACCACGACGGCGTGCCGGGGTTCGCCCCCGCCGGACGGCGACACGGTCAGCTCGACCGCCTTGCCGGCCGTACCGACGAGGAGCGGCCCGGGTCCGGCGACCGGGTCCACGGGGTGGCCGGCGACGGCGAGGATCGCGTCGCCCGCGCGCACCGCGACGCCGGGCGCGGCGAGCGGGGAGCGGGCGTCGGGGTCGGAGGTCTCCGAAGGCAGGATCCGGTCGATGCGCCAACTTCCGTCCTCGTGCCGGGAGATGTCGGCGCCGAGCAGGCCCTGGCGGGCGCCGCCGCCGTGACCGCGGGGGACGACGTAGGCGTGCGAGGTGCGGAGTTCGCCGTGCACCTCCCAGAGGACGTCGACGAGGTCGTCGCGGGTGGCGACCCGGTCGAGGAGCGGCCGGTAGCGTTCGAGGACGCCGTCCCAGTCGATCCCGCCGAGGTCGGGCAGCCAGAAGTTGTCCCGCATGAGGCGGCCGGTCTCGTCGTACATCTGGCGCCACTCGGCGGCCGGGTCGACGGTCTGGCGGACGCGGCCGAGGTCGACGGTGAGGTGGGAGTCGCCGTCCTCGTCGCCGGAGGCGCGCCGGTCACTGGGAACGACCTTCAGCTTGCCGTCGGAGCGCAGCAGCAGCCGCTTGCCGTCGCCGCTGACCTCGAAGGCGTCGGCGTCGGGGGCGAGGTGTTCGAGGCGCTGGTGGACGAGGTCGTAGCGCTCCAGTCCGGTGTCCGGACCGGGGTCCTCCGGGGTGGCGCGGGAGGCGCCGAGGACACCGCGCACGGGGTGGCGCAGCCACAGCACGCCGTCCTTGGCGGCGCGCAGCCCGGAGTAGCGGCCGGCCTCCACGGGGAAGGGCACTATCCGGTCGGCGAGGCCCTCCAGGTCGATACGGGTGGCCGGGGCGCCCTCGCTGTCGGGGGTCTCGTCCTTGTCGGGGGCCTCGAAGGGGCGGCCGTGCCGTTGCGGGCCGAACGGCGAGGGGGTCGTCGCGGCCAGCGGGATCAGGTACGGGCGCGCACCTTCGATGAAGGACAGGTCGAAGGCGTGCTCGTCGTAGACCGGGTCGAAGGCGCGCGTCGACAGGAAGGCGAGGTGCTTGCCGTCCAGGGTGAACGCGGGCGCGTAGTCGTGGAAGCGCAGCGGGGTCGCCTCGGTGACCGACAGGTCGGCGGTGTTGGCGAGCTTGAGCCGGCTGAGCGGGCGCGGGCCGGGGTGCGACCAGGCCAGCCAGGCGGAATCGGGCGAGAAGACCAGGTCGGAGACCTCACCGTCCTCGCTGCGGTCGACCTCGTGGACCTCACCGGTCTCCCGTTCGACGAGCAGCAGCCGCCCGTCGTGTGCCGCGACGGCGGCCCGGCTTCCGTCGGGGGCCATGGCCAGTTCCAGCACCCTGCCGAGACGACCGGCGGCCAGCCGGCGCGGGGTGGCACCCGGTGCGGGACCGGTGGCGGGCGCGAACTCCAGGGCGTCGTCGCCCTCGGCGTCGGTCACCCACACCACCCACTCCTCGCCCTCCGTGCGGAAGGTGCGCGGCAGCCGGGCGCGGACGCCCGGTTCGGCGGCCAGGGCGCGAGCGGGGCCGTGGCGGTGGGTGACCCAGTGGACGGCGCCGCGCACCTCGACGGCGCTGCCGCGCGCGGTGTGGTCGGGGGTGGCGGAGCCCAGCCAGCGGGCGGCGGACACCGGGTACGGCCGCCGGCCGGTGCGCTGCCCGCCGAGCCGGACGTCGAGGCGGCGCGGCTCGGCGCCCTCCAGGTCGTCCAGGATCCACAGTTCACCGGCGGAGCAGTACACGACCCGGCTGCCGTCCCCGGCCGCGTGGCGGGCGTAGTAGCCGTCGAGCGGGGTGTGCCGCCGCAGGTCGGAGCCGTCGGCGAGGGAGGAGTACAGGGCGCCGGTGCCCTCGTGGTCGGAGAGGAAGGCGATCCTCCCCCGCTCCCGGCCGCGCTCCAGCGGGGGGACCCCCGGGCCCGCCCACACCGGGTACTCGATGTTGCCGTCGAGGTCCTCGTGCAGCCGCGTGAACTCGCCCTCGCCCTCCAGGTCGATCCACAGCTTGCCGGCCGTGCCGCCCCGGTAGCGCTTCCAGGCGGCGGCCTCGCGTCCCATCGACGCGGACACCAGCACCGTGTGCGGGCCGAAGGCGACCCCGCCGACGGGCCCGTACGGCAGGGTGGTGGCCGGTCCGCCGTCGAGCGGGACCGCGCGGGCCCAACTGCGGCGCAGACTCGCCTGGTCGTGGGTGCTCAGCACGAGCACCCGGCCGTCGGGGGTCCAGCCGCGCACCCTGGTCTGGGGGCTGCCCCAGTACGTCAGCCGGGTGGTCGGTCCGCCGTCGACCGGGGAGATGTACACCTCGGGGGCGCCGTCGCGGGTGGAGGTCCAGGCGACGGTGGTGCCGTCGGGCGAGATGCGGGGCAGGGTGACCGGCGTTCTGTCGGCGCTGACCCGCCAGGCGCGTCCGCCGTCGAGGGGCGCGAGCCACACGTCGTCCTCGGCGGTGAAGGCCACCAACTCGCCGTGCAGGTGCGGGTATCGGAAGTACGCGGCAGGCGTCACGGGCTGGGTCACCCGATCACTCTAGGCAGGGGCGGGGGTGACCGACAGGGGTTCGGATCACTTGCTCGCGCAGGTCACTTGGTGTCGGCGGGCTCGCAGCGCGTGCCGTCGTCGCACCGGACCGTCTCGGTGACGGTCACGGTGACCGTGGGCCGGCCGGGCTCGGCGGGCCGTGCGGAGCGGGGCGGGGCGAGCGGCGAGGGGGTGACGGACTGGCAGTCGCCGAGGCCGCCCACCCGGAACAGCTGTCTGCCGCCGACGTCCGCGCGGAGGTCGCCGCGCACGCACGAGCCGTCGACGGCGCGCGTGACGTGGCCGGTGACGGTGATGTCCCGCCCGTCGCCGGTCTCCCCCTCGCAGTCGACGGAGGCGACGGTCTCCCGGCCCCCGGAGGACCCGTCGTCGCCGTAGTCGGCGGTGCAGGTCAGCCACCGCACGTCGACGTCCCGGCGTTCGATCTCGGTCGTCGCCGCCTCGTCGGTGGTGTACGCGACGGCCGCCGAGCCGATCCCGCCCGGTTCGCACGCCACGGCCCCGCCCACGGCCAGGAACGCGAGTCCCGCCACGGCCGCCGCACGTGTCCCACGCGCCCGGCCCAGCGTCCGTCTCCTCCATGCCCCCATGAAGGCAGCCTGCCACCGTCGGCGGGGGCGCGGTAGAGCACTTAACGCCATGCGCCGCACCGCCGTCCCGGCCTAGGGTGACCGCATGCGCAACCACCGCCGCCCGAGGAGACTGACCGTCGACGACACGACGGCCTACCTGTGGACGGTCCGGCACCGGCACCGGGACGGCCAGGGCTGCCGGGACGTCCTCACCCTGGTCCGGGACGGTGTGCGCACCAGGATCGTGTTCCGGGAGGGCGAGGGCCGTTACGTCGGCGGCGGCGCGTACACGCACTCGGGCGGCGTCGGCGACCGCTCCCACCACCTCAACCTGCACAAGCCCGGCACGGTGCGCGCCCTCGTCGACGAGGCCGTCCGCCGCGGACTCCTCCCGTACGAGGGGGAGCTGGACGGCTGGATCCTGTTCGAGGCCCTCGGCCGCGCGGCGCCGGCCACTCCCGAAGCTGCACCGGAGCGCCCCGCAAGCCCCTGAGGGGGACGAGGTGGGCCACGCGCATCCGGTCCGTCGGCGGGACCGGGCCGCGAGTCCCACCGGGTGTCCGCGAGGCGGGCCGGTCAGGACCAGCGGCCGGTCCGGCCCAGGATCAGGGCGGCTGCGGCCGTCCCGGCGGTCGAGGTCCGCAGCACGCTGCGCCCCAGCCGGTACGCCCTGGCACCGGCCTCCTCGAAGAGCGCCAACTCCTCCGGGGAGACGCCACCTTCGGGTCCGACGACCAGCACGATCTCGCCGTCCGCGGGGAGTTGGGCGGTGGCGAGGGGTTCGCTGCCGTAGTCACGGTCCTCGTGGAGCACCGCCGCGAAGTCGGCCCGTGCCAGGAGGGCCGCCACCTGTCTGGTGCTCGCCGCGTCGGCGACCTCGGGGAAGCGGACCCGGCGGGACTGCTTGCCGGCCTCGCGGGCGGTGGCGCGCCACTTGGCGAGCGCCTTCAGCCCCCGGTCGCCCTTCCACTGGGTGATGCAGCGGGACGCGGCCCACGGCACGATCGCGTCGACGCCCGTCTCGGTCATCGTCTCGACGGCCAGCTCGCCCCGGTCGCCCTTGGGCAGCGCCTGCACGACGGTGATCCGCGGTGACGCGAGGGGCTCCTGCGCCACCCGCGTCAGCCGGACGACGAGCCTGTCCTTGCCCTCGGCGGCCACGACCTCGCCCTCGGCCCAGCCGCCGGTGCCGTCGGTGAGGACGACCTCCTCACCGGCCCGCAACCGTTTCACGGAGACGGCGTGGCGTCCCTCGGGGCCGTCCAGCACGAACTCGGCGGGACCACCCGGCAGTTCCTCGACGACGAACACCGGGGCGGTCATCGCGCACCGCCCGCGCCGGCCGCGCCACCGCCCGACAACGCTGTCCTCGCCGTGTCGAGTTCGCCCTTCAGCACCTCCACCAGTTGCCCGGCGGGCAGCGCGCGGGCCAGCCGGTGTCCCTGGCCCGCCCACAGTGCCATGCCCTGCGCGTCGCCCGCCTCGGCGGCCGCCTTGCGCAGCGGCGAGGTGAGGTGGTGGACCTCGGGGTAGGCGGCGGGCGCGTACGGGCCGTGCTCGCGCAGGAAGCGGTTGACCAGGCCACGGGCCGGACGCCCGGAGAAGGCGCGGGTGAGTTCCGTACGCACGAAGAGCGGATCGGTGAGGGCCTCCTTGTGGACGGCGGCCGCGCCCGACTCGGGCGTCGGGAGGAAGGCCGTACCGAGCTGGGCGGCGCACGCCCCGGCGGCGAGGACGGCGGCGATCTGGCTGCCCCGCATGAGACCGCCCGCGGCGACCAACGGCAGGCCCACGGCCTCCCGGATCCGGGCGAGCAGGGACAGCAGGCCGATGCCGGAGCCGTCGTTCTCGGGGATGTCACGGTGGGTGCCCTGGTGGCCGCCGGCCTCCACGCCCTGCACGATCACCGCGTCCGCGCCCGCCCGTTCGACCGCGACGGCCTCCTCGGCGGTGGTCGCGGTGACCAGCGTGAACGTGCCGGCCCGGCGCAGCGCCTCCAGCGCGTCCGGGCTGGGCACTCCGAAGTGGAACGACGCCACCGGCACCGGGTCGTCCAGCAGCACCGCGAGCTTGGCGTCGTAGCCGTCGTCGCGGCCGCTGTCCGGATCGCCCAGTTCGGTCTCGTACCAGGCGGCCTCACCGGCCAGCTGATGGGCGTAGACCTCGACGGCACCGGAAGAGGGCGCGGCGTCGGCCGTTCCGGTGGAGCCGGTGCCTGCGCCGGGGTGGTCCGGCTGCGGCATGAACAGGTTCACGCCGAAGGGACGGGAGGTCAGACTCCGCAGCTGTTTGATCTCCTGGTACATGCCGTCGGCGGTCTTGTACCCGGCGGCCAGGAAGCCCAGCCCGCCGGCCTCGGACACGGCGGCGGCGAGCTGCGGGAGGGAGACGCCGCCCGCCATGGGGGCCTGCACGATCGGGAGAGGGAAGAGATCGGTCAGCGCGGAGGACATGACCGCATGGTGTCACGTCCCCGGAACAGGTCCGAATCGAGCCCGCCGGCCCGTCCGGCGGTGCCCCTCCGGGAAGCTTGCGGGCGCGGCCCGTCCGAGGCCGGCTCGGGGGTCGGGGGGGCGGGAGCCTCCCCCCGGTTCCGGGCGGGAAGGGACGCGCCGGGCGGAACCCGCCCGCCCGCACTCCCTCCCTCGAGCACCGTCAGCGTCCGTTGAACGCGTCCTTCAGCCGGGAGAACAACCCCTGCTGGCCGGGCTGGAACTGCCCGAGGGGCCGCTCCTCCCCCCGCAGCTTCGCCAGCTCCCGCAGCAACCGCTCCTGCTCGGGATCCAGCTTGTTGGGCGTCTGAACCTCGACATGCACGATGAGGTCACCCCGCCCGCCGCCCCGCAGATGCGTGACACCGCGCCCGTGCAACGGAATCGACTGCCCGGACTGCGTGCCGGGACGGATGTCGACCTCCTCGAGCCCGTCGAGCGTCTCCAGCGGCACCTTGGTGCCGAGGGCCGCCGCGGTCATCGGCAGGGTCACCGTGCAGTGCAGGTCGTCACCGCGCCGCTGGAACTGCGCGTGCGGCAGTTCGTGGATCTCGACGTACAGGTCGCCGGCGGGACCGCCGCCGGGCCCGACCTCGCCCTCACCGGCGAGCTGGATGCGGGTGCCGTTGTCGACGCCGGCCGGGATCTTCACGGTCAGTGTGCGACGCGAGCGCACCCGTCCGTCGCCGGCGCACTCCGGGCACGGGGTCGGCACGACGGTGCCGAAGCCCTGGCACTGCGGGCAGGGCCGCGAGGTCATGACCTGACCGAGGAAGGACCGCGTCACCTGCGACACCTCGCCGCGGCCGCGGCACATGTCACAGGTCTGCGCGGTGGTCCCCGGCGCGGCGCCCTCACCGCTGCACGTGGCGCAGATGATCGCCGTGTCGACCTGGATGTCCTTGGTCGTGCCGAAGGCCGCCTCCTCGAGGTCGATCTCCAGCCGGATCATCGCGTCCTGGCCACGACGGGTGCGCGAGCGCGGCCCGCGCTGCGACGCCGTGCCGAAGAAGGCGTCCATGATGTCGGAGAAGTTGCCGAAACCGCCGGCCCCGAAGCCGCCCGCGCCGCCGCCCGCCTGGGACAGGGGGTCGCCGCCGAGGTCGTAGACCTGCTTCTTCTGCGGGTCCGACAGCACCTCGTAGGCGGCGTTGATCTCCTTGAACCGCTCCTGGGTCTTCGGATCGGGGTTCACGTCCGGGTGCAGCTCGCGTGCGAGCCGCCGGAAGGCCTTCTTGATCTCTTCCTGCGACGCGTCGCGGCGCACGCCGAGAACGGCGTAATAGTCCGTGGCCACTTACGACTCCGCCAGGATCTGTCCGACGTACCGTGCCACTGCGCGTACCGCTCCCATCGTTCCCGGGTAATCCATGCGGGTCGGTCCGACCACGCCGAGCTTGGCGACTGCCTCGCCGCCCGAACCGTAGCCGACCGACACCACCGAAGTGGAGTTGAGTCCCTCATAGGCGTTCTCGTGACCGATGCGTACGGTCATGCCCGAATCCCCCGCCTCGCCGAGGAGCTTGAGGAGCACGACCTGCTCCTCCAAGGCTTCCAGGACGGGGCGGATCGTGAGGGGAAAGTCATGTCCGAAGCGGGTGAGATTGGCGGTGCCGCCGATCATCAGCCGCTCCTCGTTCTCCTCGACGAGCGTCTCCAGCAGCGTGGAGAGCACCGTCGTGACCGTGCCGCGGTCCTCGATCTCGAAGGCGTCGGCCAGGTCCTCGACCAGACGCGGCACGTCGCTGAAGCGGCGGCCCGCGACCCGGCTGTTCAGCCGCGCCCGCAGATCCGCCAGCGAGGCCTCGCCGAAGGGCGCCGGGCAGTCCACCATCCGCTGCTCCACCCGTCCGGTGTCCGTGATCAGCACCAGCATCAGCCGGGCGGGCGCCAGCGACAGCAGCTCGACGTGCCGCACGGTGGAGCGGGTCAGGGACGGGTACTGCACGACGGCGACCTGCCGGGTGAGCTGCGCGAGCAGCCGAACGGTCCGTGCCACGACGTCGTCGAGGTCCACGGCGCCGTCGAGGAAGTTCTGGATGGCCCGTCGCTCGGGGGCCGTCATCGGCTTGACGCCGGCCAGCTTGTCGACGAACAGCCGGTAGCCCTTGTCGGTGGGGATGCGCCCGGCGCTGGTGTGCGGCTGGGCGATGTACCCCTCGTCCTCCAGGGCGGCCATGTCGTTGCGGACCGTCGCCGGGGAGACGCCGAGGTTGTGCCGCTCGGTGAGCGCCTTGGAACCCACGGGTTCCTCGGTGCCGACGTAGTCCTGGACGATGGCGCGCAGCACTTGGAGCCTGCGTTCACTCAGCATCCGCGCTCACCTCCAGAAGTCGTCCCCGGTCCCACCGGGGGCCTCGCCTGGCACTCTTCACATCCGAGTGCCAGCGTTCCCCGGCCCAGTGTACGGCTGTGGGGTACACCCCGGGCAAGGTCGGTCGCCCGGCGGGGCTGCCAGGGCTAGCGTCGCGGTATGACGGTGACTTGGGAAGAGCTGGGGTGGGAGCGGGTCGCGACGGGAATCGGCCGGTGCCGGCTCCCGGGCTGGGACTGCACGGTGGGGCTGGTCGTCGGGGAAGGGCGGGCCCTGTTGGTGGACGCGGGGTCGAGTCTCGCCGAGGGCGCCCGGCTGCGGCTGCGCGCCGAGGAACTGGCCGGTCACCGTGTGACGGATCTCGCGCTCACGCACCCCCACTTCGACCATGTCCTCGGGACGGCGGCCTTCGCCGGCGCGGAGGTCTACGCGGCGGTGGGCGCGGAGACGGTACCGGCGGAGGAACTGCGCGCCGACGCGGTCCGCAACGGCCTCGACGAGGCCGCGGCCGCGGCGGCGGCGGACACGCTGGTGCGGCCCCGCCATCTGGTGTGCGGTGAGTGGACGCTCGACCTGGGCGGCGGCCGGCAGGTCCTGCTGGCGAACGTCGGCCCCGGTCACACCGCGCACGACCTCGCCGTCCTCGTCCCGGCGGGCCCTGGTTCGCCCGAGGTCGTCTTCTGCGGCGACCTCGTCGAGGAGTCCGGTGAGCCACAGGCCGGCACCGACGCCGTACCGTCGCAGTGGCCGGCCGCCCTCGACCGGCTGCTGGACCTCGGCGGCGAGGACGCGCTGTACGTGCCCGGTCACGGCGCGGTGGTGGACGCGGCGTTCGTACGGGCCCAGCGGAACGCGCTGGCCGCGCGTTTCGGCGTGTCGCTGTGACCGTGCGAGGGCTTCTCCTATCGTCATCCGAATGCGCCCACCCGTCTCCCACCGCCGCCCTCCCGGCGAGGGCCCTTCGGGCCCGCGCCCTCGCACGTACTCCGCCGACCTGACCCCGCCGTGGAAGAAGCAGCAGCCGGTCCCCGAGGTCCCGGCCGAGCCCGGCCTGGTCGTGGAGGAGCCCGGCACCGGTTTCTGCGGCGCGGTGATCCGATGCGAGGCGGGCACGGTCACCCTGGAGGACCGCTTCGGCAAGCACCGGGTGTTCCCGCTGGAGCCGCGCGGCTTCCTCCTGGAGGGCCGGGCCGTGACGCTGGTCCGCCCGACGTCGGCGGCTCCCATACGGCCCACCCGTACCGCTTCCGGTTCGGTCGCCGTGCCCGGCGCCCGCGCCCGGGTGGCCCGCGCCGGCCGCATCTACGTCGAGGGCCGGCACGACGCCGAGCTGGTGGAGAAGGTGTGGGGTGACGACCTGCGCATCGAGGGCGTGGTCGTGGAGTACCTGGAGGGGGTGGACGACCTGCCGTCGATCGTGGCCGAGTTCGCCCCCGGACCGGACGCCCGCCTGGGTGTCCTGGTCGACCATCTCGTCCCCGGCACCAAGGAGTGGCGCATCGCCCAGTCCGTCACCGGCGAGCACGCGCTGGTGGTGGGCCACCCGTACATCGACATCTGGGAGGCGGTGAAGCCGTCGGCGGTGGGGATCACGGCCTGGCCCCGCGTCCCGCACGGGCAGGACTGGAAGACGGGGGTGTGCCGGGCGCTGGGGTGGCCCTCGGACAACACGGGCGCGGTGTGGCAGGCGATCCTGAAGCGGGTGCGGTCCTACCGGGACCTGGAGCCGGAGCTGCTGGGATCGGTCGAGCGCCTCATCGATCACGTGACCGTGCCCTGAAAAGGTGCGCGTCGGACGCGGGAGACCCGGTGCGCCGTTGTCCGCACAGGCGGAGGTGGTCCGTCGGTCAGCCCGTCCACCTGCCCGAGCGGTCCGTCGGCCCGAGCCGCGGCGCGTTGTCCGGCGATCCGGGACGCGGCCCCGCGCCGCTGGTCCTCGCGCGCCGGGATGAAGGCGACCGCCTCGTCGCGGACGAGCAGGCTTCCCGCCGCCGCGGGGCGTTCCGCTCAGTCCACCAGGTCCCGCACCACCGCGTCCGCCAGCAGACGCCCCCGCAACGTCAACACCGCGCGCCCCTCCTCGTACGGCCCCTCCTGGAGCAGCTCCTCCGACAGCGCCCGCCGCGACGCCGCCAGTCCGGCCTCCTTCAGCAAAGCCAGCGGAACCCCCTCCCGCAGCCGCAGCTCCAGCAGGATCCGCTCGACCCGGCGGTCCTCGTCCGAGAGGATCTCGCGTCCGGCGCCCGGTGAGCCGCCGCCCGCCAGCGCCGCCGCGTAGGCGCCGGGATGCTTGACGTTCCACCAGCGCACGCCCCCGACGTGGCTGTGGGCTCCGGGGCCCGCGCCCCACCAGTCGGCGCCCCGCCAGTACAGCTCGTTGTGCAGGCAGCGTCCCGCCTCGGAGGTGGCCCAGTTGGACACCTCGTACCAGCCGAAGCCCGCCGCGGACATCGCCTCCTCGGCGATCAGGTACCGGTCGGCGTGGACGTCGTCGTCGGTCATCGGGACCTCGCCGCGGCGGATCCGGCGGGCGAGCTGGGTGCCCTCCTCGACGATCAGGGCGTACGCGCTGACGTGGTCCGGGCCCGCGCCGAGGGCGGCGTCGAGGGACGCCCGCCAGTCGTCGTCCGACTCGCCGGGGGTGCCGTAGATCAGGTCGAGGTTGACGTGCTCGAAGCCGACCCCGCGGGCCTCCGCCACGCACGCCTCGGGGCGGCCGGGCGTGTGGGTGCGGTCGAGGATCTTCAGCACGTGCTGCCGGGCGCTCTGCATGCCGAAGGAGATCCGGTTGAAGCCGCCCTGGCGGAGCGTGGCGAGGTACGCCGGGTCGACGGACTCCGGATTGGCCTCGGTGGTGACCTCCGCGTCCGCGGCCAGCCCGAACTCGTCGCGGATCGCCGTCAGCATCCGGACCAGGTCGTCGGCCGCGAGCAGGGTGGGCGTGCCACCACCGACGAAGACCGTACGGACCTCACGCGGGTCGTCGCCGAGGACCTTGCGGGCCAGCCGGACCTCGTCGATCAGGGTGTCGGCGTAGTTGTCGCGGGAGGCGAGGACGCCTCCGGTGCCGCGCAGCTCGGTGGCCGTGTAGGTGTTGAAGTCGCAGTAGCCGCAGCGGGTCGCGCAGTAGGGGACGTGCAGATAGAACCCGAGGGGGCGGTCGGCGGCCCCGGCGAGCGCGGAGGCGGGCAGCGCGCCGTCGGTGGGGACGGGCTCGCCGTCGGGGAGAGCGGAAGGCATGTCTCCCATTGTCCCGTACGGGGCTCGTAGGTCCTGTGGGTCCTCTGTTCGTCTATTCCGCCTGGAGCACCAGCAGGGCAAGGTCGTCCTCCGGGGGCCGGCCGCCGAAGTCGTGGACCAGGCGGCGGATCCGCTCGGCGATCATGTCGGCGTCCAGCCCCGCGCAGCCGGCCAGGGCGAGGGCGAGGCCGTCGCCGTCGTCGAACTGGCGGGAGCCCGAGCGGCGTTCGGTGACGCCGTCGGTGACGCACAGCAGGGTGTCGCCGGGCAACAGGTCCAGGCTCTCGCTGACGTACGTGGCGTCCTCGACGACGCCGAGGAGGGTCTGCGGGTGCGCGGCCGTGGTCACGCTGCCGTCCGGTCCGAGGAGCAGGGGCAGGGGGTGGCCGGCCGAGGCGAGGGTGACGCGGACGCCGCCGTCGAAGGGCACGAGCTCGCCGTAGAGGAGGGACAGGAAGCGGGTCTGCGGCCCGTCGCCGGGGCCCGCGGGGCCGACGAAGGCGCGGGCGGCCGCGTCGGCGGCCTCGGTGGCGTCGTCGAGGAGGAGCTGGTTGAGCCGGTCCAGGACGTCGGAGACGCCGTACCCCTCGCGGGCCAGCAGCCGCAGCCAGGGCCGGGCCAGCCCGATGACCACGGCCGCCTCGGGGCCCTTGCCCTGGACGTCGCCGACCGCGAAGCACCAGCGGCCGTCGCCCACCGGGAACAGGTCGTAGAAGTCGCCGCTCGGCCCGCCCTGCTCGCGCGGCTCGTGCACGAGGGCGCTGCGCAGGCCGGGGATCTCGGCGACCGCGCCGGGCAGCAGGCCGCGCTGGAGGACGGCGCTGATGGTGGCCTGGCGGGCGTACTGGCGGGCCGCGCCGATGGCGAGCGCCACACGCCGGCCGAGGTCCTCGACCAGCCCGGTGACCTCGTCGGGGAAGCCCACCGGCCCGGCGCGGCCGATGACGAGGGTGCCGAGCGGGCGGCCGCCGGCGACCAGGCGGTAGGCGAGGGCGGTGCCGTGCGGGCCGAGGGCGGTGTCGGGCCAGGGGTGGGCGGCGGGCCCGGAGTCGGGGCCTTCGGGCGGGCGCGGCGGGTCCTTCTCCAGGGCGCGGCGCAGTTCCTCGATGTGGTTCTCGCTGATGTGCCAGACGCGGGTCAGGCGTGCCCCCGGTCCGTCGTCCCAACCGGCGCGGGGGCCGAGTTCGTCCGCCAGCCAGACCGCGCACCAGTCCGCCAGGCGCGGCACGATCAGCTGACCGGTGAGCGCGGCGACCAGGTCCTCGTCGAGCTGCCCGGCCAGCAGGTCGGAGGCCTCGGCGAGGAAGGACAGGGCGCCGCGGCCGAGCCAGTCGCGGTCGTGGGCGGCCGGCCGGGGTCCGGGAGCGAGGGCCCCGGCGAAGGCGAGGGAGGGGACGGTGTCGGGGGCTGTGGTCGTGGCCGTGGCTGTGGTCGTGGCTGTGGCGACCCAGGGTTCGCCCTGGTCGCCGGCCTCGTCCGCCGGGCGGGCCGGGAGCCGCGCCCAGACCGTCTTCGTCCCCCTGCGGTACGTCACGCCCCACGCGTCGGCCAGCGTGGCCACCAGGGGCAGGCCACGGCCGTACTCGGGGATCTCGTACGGCGGGTCGGGGCTGCCGTCGCGGGGGGCGCGGGAGGGGTGGTGGTCGGTGACCTCCACGACGACGGCACAGGCGTCGGGCTCCGGCTCCGCCTCCAGCCGGCACAGCAGGCCCACTTCCGTGCCGGCGTGCACGACGGCGTTGGTGACCAGCTCGCTGACGACGAGTATCGCGTCCTCGGCGAGCCGTCCCGCCAGTGCCTGGGCGCCGGGCAGGCCGAGGCCGGTCCACTCGGCGAACGCGGCCCGGACGAGATCGCGGGCGGCGCCGGGCGCGAGGGAGCTGCCGGCCAGGGTCGCGCGCGTGTGCGGGTGCCCTCCCGCGTGCGCCGGCGCACCACTGGCACGGGACACGGTCTCCCGTTGCGTGGGAATGGCCCCCATGAACGGCTCCCCGGCGATCGGACGATTCGGGCCTCGGTCGCGGGCGTCACACCCCGGCCGATTCCGACAGCGTGACAGACCGACCGCGTCCATACGCGCTGAGTTACCGAACTGGACCGTGATGAGGGGGAACCGAGTTCCGCATGTGTCCGAAGAGGGCCGGTTCCGGGGCGGGATCGGAGCACCCCGCCCCGGAACCGCGGGAAAGGAGGGGAAAGCACACCTCCTCGGGGCGTGCGGACCGCGAGCGGCCACGGCGTACCCGCGGCCGCCCCGCGCCCCGCGGCCTCCTACGATTCCCGGGACCCCGCGTACATCTCGTCGATCAGATGCTTGTACTCGCGCTCCACGACCGGCCGCTTCAGCTTCAGGCTCGGCGTGATCTCACCGTGCTCGATGTCGAGGTCCCGCGGCAGCAGCCGGAACTTCTTGATCGTCTGCCACTTCTGAAGCCCCTGGTTGAGGTGCTTCACGTACCCGTCGATGAGCGCCACCGTCTCCGGCGCGGCCACGATCTCGGCGTACGGCTTCCCGCCGAGCCCGTTCTCCTCGGCCCAGCTCCGCAGGGACACCTCGTCCAGTGCGATCAGGGCCGTGCAGAAGTTCCGGTCGGCGCCGTGCACCAGGATGTTGGAGACGTACGGGCAGACCGCCTTGAACTGTCCCTCGACCTCGGCGGGCGCGATGTACTTGCCGCCGGACGTCTTGATGAGGTCCTTCTTGCGGTCGGTGATCCGCAGGTACCCGTCGGGCGACAGCTCCCCGATGTCCCCGGTGTGGAACCAGCCGTCGGCCTCCAGGACCTCCGCGGTCTTCTCGGGCAGGCCGTGGTAGCCCTCCATGATGCCGGGGCCGCGCAGCAGGATCTCGCCGTCGTCGGCGATGCGCACCTCGGTGCCGGGCAGCGGCTTGCCGACGGTGCCGGTGCGGTAGGCCTCGCCGGGGTTCACGAAGGAGGCGGCGGAGGACTCGGTGAGGCCGTACCCCTCGAGGATGTGGATACCGGCGCCGGAGAAGAAGTACCCGATGTCCGGTGCGAGGGCCGCGCTGCCGGAGACGCACGCGCGCAGGTTCCCGCCGAACGCCTCGCGGATCTTCGCGTAGACGAGCGCGTCGGCGACCTTGTGCTTGGCACCGAGCCCGAAGGGGACGGAGGCCGTGCCGGTGCGCCGGAAGTTGTCCTGTGCGGCCTTGGCGTACTCGCGGGCGACCTCCGCGGCCCACTGGAAGATCTTGTACTTGGCGGCGCCGCCCGCACGCGCCTTGGCGGCGACCCCGTTGTAGACCTTCTCGAAGATCCGCGGGACGGCCGCCATGTACGTCGGCCGCACGACCGGCAGATTCTCGATGATCTTGTCGACGCGGCCGTCCACCGCGGTGACGTGCCCGACCTCGATCTGGCCGGAGGTCAGCACCTTGCCGAACACGTGCGCGAGCGGCAGCCAGAGGTACTGCACGTCGTCCGGACCGACCAGGCCGGTCGCGGCGATCGCCCTCGCCATGTACGACCAGTTGTCGTGCGGAAGGCGCACACCCTTCGGTCGGCCGGTGGTGCCCGAGGTGTAGATGACCGTGGCGAGCTGCTCCCGCGTGATGGAGCCGACCCGCTCCTTGATCAGCTGCGGGTCCTTCTCCAGGCGGGCGGCGCCGCGCTTCTCCAGGTCCTCCAGCGTGAGGATCCAGTCGGCGGTCTCCACCCCGGCCGGGTCGATCACGACCACGTGGGTCAGCGCGGGAAGCTCCTGGCGCTTCTCCACCGCCTTGGCGACCTGGGCCGCGTCCTCCGCGATCAGCACCCGGCTGGCGGAGTCGGAGAGGATGAACGCCGACTCCTCCGCGTTGGTCTGCGGATAGATGGTGGTCGTCGCCGCGCCCGCGCACATGATGCCGAGGTCGGCGAGGATCCACTCGATCCGGGTGGAGGAGGCCAGCGCCACGAGCTGCTCGGGCTGCACTCCCAGGTCGATCAGGCCGGCCGCGATGGCGTGGACCCGCTCGGCGGCCTGCGCCCAGCTCAACGACTTCCAGTCGTCCGGGCCCGCTCCCGTCGACGCCGGCACGGGGTAGCGGTACGCCTCCGCGTCCGGCGTGGCGGCCACGCGCTCCAGGAAGACGCCCGCGACGGACGGCGGACGGTTCTCGATCAGTGTCTGTGTGTCGCTCACGACATCCTCCGGGGCCCGCGACGAAGCGGCTGGCTCAGTGCGGCTGTTGTTTAACTCGCGAGTAACTATCGAGCAGGGATCAGAGTAGAGGGCGACTGGCCTGCACGTAAGGGGCCACGGACTGTCACTTTCTACACAATGACGACCCGTGGACGGCGCGGGGCCCGCCGCGCGACTGCGCGGCGGGCCCCGTGACCGGCGTGTCGGCGGCCTACTTCTTGCCCTTGCCCGAACCCGCGTTCTCGTCGCTGCTCAGGACGGCGATGAAGGCGTCCTGCGGAACCTCCACGGAACCCACCATCTTCATCCGCTTCTTGCCTTCCTTCTGCTTCTCCAGCAGCTTGCGCTTACGGGAGATGTCGCCGCCGTAGCACTTGGCGAGGACGTCCTTGCGGATGGCGCGGATGGTCTCACGGGCGATCACCCGCGAGCCGACGGCGGCCTGGATGGGCACCTCGAAGGCCTGCCGCGGGATCAGCTCGCGCAGCTTGGCGACCAGCCGCACACCGTAGGCGTACGCGGCGTCCTTGTGGGTGATCGCCGAGAAGGCGTCGACCTTGTCGCCGTGCAGCAGGATGTCGACCTTGACCAGGCTGGAGGTCTGCTCGCCGGTGGGCTCGTAGTCCAGCGACGCGTAACCGCGGGTCTTCGACTTCAGCTGGTCGAAGAAGTCGAAGACGATCTCCGCGAGCGGAAGCGTGTAACGGATCTCGACCCGGTCCTCGGAGAGGTAGTCCATGCCGAGCAGGGTGCCGCGCCGGGTCTGGCACAGCTCCATGATCGACCCGATGAACTCGGTCGGTGCCAGGACGGTGGCGCGGACGACCGGCTCGTACACCTCGCTGATCTTGCCCTCGGGGAACTCGCTCGGGTTGGTGACGGTGTGCTCGCTGCCGTCCTCCATGACCACCCGGTAGACCACGTTCGGCGCAGTGGCGATGAGGTCGAGGCCGAACTCGCGCTCCAGCCGCTCCCGGATCACGTCGAGGTGCAGCAGACCCAGGAAGCCGACGCGGAAACCGAAGCCGAGGGCTGCGGAGGTCTCCGGCTCGTAGACCAGCGCGGCGTCGTTGAGCTGGAGCTTGTCCAGGGCGTCGCGCAGCTCCGGGTAGTCGGAGCCGTCCAGCGGGTACAGACCGGAGAAGACCATCGGCTTCGGGTCCTTGTAGCCGCCGAGCGCCTCGGTCGCGCCCTTGTGCAGGCTGGTGATGGTGTCACCGACCTTGGACTGGCGGACGTCCTTCACACCGGTGATCAGATAGCCCACCTCGCCGACGCCGAGGCCGTCGGCCGACAGCATCTCGGGCGAGTTGGTGCCGATCTCCAGCAGCTCGTGCGTGGCGTTGGTGGACATCATCCGGATCCGCTCACGCTTGTTGAGCTGCCCGTCGATGACACGGACGTACGTGACCACGCCGCGGTAGGAGTCGTACACCGAGTCGAAGATCATCGCGCGGGCGGGCGCGTCCTTGACCCCGATCGGTGCCGGTACCTCCCGGACGACCTTGTCGAGCAGCGCGTCGACGCCGATACCGGTCTTGGCGGAGACCCGCAGCACATCGTCCGGCTCACACCCGACGAGGTTCGCCAGCTCCTCGGCGAACTTCTCCGGCTGCGCCGCCGGCAGGTCGATCTTGTTGAGCACGGGGATGATCGCGAGTTCGTTCTCCATCGCCAGGTAGAGGTTGGCGAGGGTCTGGGCCTCGATGCCCTGGGCGGCGTCCACGAGGAGGATGGTGCCCTCGCATGCGGCGAGCGACCGCGAGACCTCGTAGGTGAAGTCGACGTGCCCCGGGGTGTCGATCATGTTGAGGATGTGCGTGTTCCCGGGGTCCTGGGTCGGAGCCCACGGCAGACGCACCGCCTGGGACTTGATCGTGATTCCGCGCTCACGCTCGATGTCCATACGGTCGAGGTACTGAGCACGCATCTGCCGCTGCTCGACCACGCCGGTCAGCTGAAGCATCCGGTCGGCGAGCGTGGACTTGCCGTGGTCGATGTGCGCGATGATGCAGAAGTTGCGGATCAGTGCCGGGTCGGTACGGCTCGGCTCGGGCACATTGTTAGGGGTCGCGGGCACGCAGGGTCCTGTCTCTTGAGGCGCCTTATGCCTCGGGTCGGATCGATACGTAGGCTCCATGGTCCCACGCGCGGCGACCGGGGACCGGTTTGGGCCACTCTCCGACCCACTGGTAGTCTGGGTGGCTGTGTCTCATGCCCTCTCAGCGCGAGGCACACTCAAGAAATCACCTGGTGCGGGACCCGAGCGGTCTCGTGCCTGAACCTGCAAAGGCTCTTTCGTGGCGAACATCAAGTCCCAGATCAAGCGGATCAAGACCAACGAGAAGGCTCGGCTGCGCAACAAGGCGGTCAAGTCCTCCCTGAAGACCGCGATCCGCAAGGCCCGCGAGGCCGCTGCCGCGGGTGACGTCGAGAAGGCCACCGAGTACCAGCGCGCTGCCGCGCGTCAGCTCGACAAGGCCGTCTCCAAGGGCGTCATCCACAAGAACCAGGCTGCCAACAAGAAGTCGGCGCTCGCTTCGAAGGTCGCGTCCCTCAAGGGCTGAACTCCTTTCTTGATCTGATCGCCGGGGAGATTCAGGGCGGGCCCTCTCTCATCCGCCCCCGACCGGCACCCACGGATCCACGCGCGGCCTGCGTTCGCCACGCGGGCGTGGATCCAGCGATCCGAACCGAAGGCCCCGGCACCACGCCCTTCCCCAGGGCGGGCACCGGGGCCTTCGGCATTCCTGCGCGGGGGCAGCGCCATCCTCGTGGGGTGATCCTTCGTGCGCCTCGTGGGGTGATCCTTCGTGATCCGCGTGAGGTCTTCGTGGGGCGCTGTCACGACCAGAAGTCGTCATTGTTGTCGATGTCCTCGACGCACTCGTCGAGGTCCGTGATCTTGTCCCCGATGATCCGGAACACAATGCACCCGGTGTCGTCGAGGTGCTTGCCCTGCCGCTCGGCGGTGAAACGGCACATGCCGACCGCGTGGCCGCGTCCGTCGACGCAGATCCCGAGCATGTGCAGACGCATCGTGCCGCCCGTCTCCTCGCCGAGCCGCCGGTACATGTCGATGATCGCGTCCTGGCCCTTGAAGTCACCCGAGAGCGGGTGAGTGCCGGGCACGTGGTGCGTGGCGTCCTTCGCCGTCAGTTCCCTGAGGGTGTCCATGTCCCCTCGGGAGAAGGCCTCGAAGCCTGTGCGAACAAGCGCTGCGTGCGGGTGTTCAGCCATGGCCGATCGCCACCTTTCCGCCGTCCTGGGCGATACGTCGGCTGTTGGTCTCGATTCTCCTCCGTCCACAGCGGACGGCGACTGGATCTACAGGAACGCCACCACAGGGACTTCTCGTTCGGGTCAGCGTCAGGCCGGGGCGGGCGGGCCAGACGTGGCAGGCCCGGCGGGAGGGCCAATCCGAGCGGGTCTCAGGCCGGGAGGGCAGGTCAGCCGGGCCAGGCGGAGCGGGCGGGCCAAAGGCAGCGGGCGGGCGCGCGGACCAGGCGGGCCACGCCGGGTCGGCGGTCGGACCAGGTCCAGCGGACCGGTGCGCGGATCAGGCGGACCGAGCCCGGCGGAAGGGCGCGCGGACCAAGCGGACCAAGCCCGGCGGGCGAGCGCGCGGACGACGACGGCCGGGATGAAGCCCTCGGCCGGCCACTTCTCGTCGACCAGGCAGGCCAAGCCGAGCGGCGCGGCGGTGCCGGCAGCGGCACCGCGTCGGCCGGACTTGAGGGCCTTCGTTCGGATCATGCCGGGTCAGGGAGCGGGGTCTGGTGCGGTGCCGAAGGTCCCCCGAGCGGGGGACTTCCATGTCTTCCGGGCAGCGGGCAGCGGGCAGCGGGCAGCGGGCAGCGGGCAGCGGGCAGCGGGCAGCGGGCAGCGGGCAGCGGGCAAGGATCGCAAGCGGCGGACGGACGCGATGTCGTCGGTCGCCACGCCGCCGCGCACATCACAGATGACAGAACTCGTGCACCGCTCTGACAGCGAGGCGCCCCGCCAGACGCCGCGAGCCCGGCCTGATCCCAACCCGAGGCTCTACGGACACCGCCTAGGCCCGGCCCCCGGAACGTGCCGCTCGTGCCACCGCCACCACGGCCTTCTCCAGCGCGTACTCCGGGTCGTCGCCGCCGCCCTTCACACCCGCGTCGGCCTCGGCGACCGCGCGCAGTGCCATGGAGACACCGTCGGGTGTCCAGCCCCGCATCTGCTGGCGGACGCGGTCGATCTTCCAGGGCGGCATGCCGAGCTCCCGCGCGAGGTCGGCGGGTCTCCCGCCGCGCGCCGAGGACAGCTTGCCGATGGCCCGCACGCCCTGCGCGAGCGCGCTCGTGATCAGGACAGGCGCGACGCCGGTGGCCAGTGACCAGCGCAGCGCCTCCAGCGCCTCCGCCGCCCTGCCCTCCACGGCTCGGTCGGCGACGGTGAAGCTCGACGCCTCGGCCCGGCCCGTGTAGTACCGCCCGACGACCGCCTCGTCGATGGTGCCCTCGATATCGGCGACGAGCTGCGACACCGCCGCCGCCAGCTCCCGGAGGTCACTGCTGACGGAGTCGACGAGCGCCTGACAGGCCTCGGGGGTGGCCGACCGGCCGGTCGCCCGGAACTCCTGCCGGACGAAGGCCAGCCGGTCCGCCGCCTTGGTCATCTTCGGGCAGGCCACCTCTCGCGCTCCCGCCTTGCGCGCGGCGTCCAGCACCCCCTTGCCCTTGGCGCCGCCCGCGTGCAGCAGCACGAGCGTGATCTCCTCCGCGGGCGCCCCGAGATATCCCTTCACGTCCTTGACCGTGTCGGCGGACAGGTCCTGCGCATTGCGTACGACCACGACCTTGCGCTCCGCGAAGAGCGACGGGCTGGTCAGCTCCGCGAGGGTGCCGGGCTGGAGCTGGTCCGACGTCAGGTCACGTACGTCGGTGTCGGCGTCGGCGGCCCGGGCGGCGGCCACCACCTCCTGCACGGCACGATCCAGCAGGAGGTCCTCCTGGCCCACGGCGAGTGTCACCGGGGCGAGGGGGTCGTCATTCGCAGTCTTCCTGGCCATTGGGTCAAGGATGGCACGCGGCACTGACAGCGAGGACAGCTCAGGGACGGCGGCGTACGGACTTCCGGTGAGGGGACCGAACCGGAAGTGACCCGGAACTCACGTCGGACTTCCGTGAGGACTGAACCAGAGAGCTGCGCGGGACTGACAGCAGGGCCGCCGGCGCTCCTACGGCTCCTCCCGCCACCCGTCCCACTCGGCCGCGAAAGCGTGCAGTTCCGCCGCGTCGAGCCGTCCCTCCTCGTCACGCAGCACCACCAGCCACTGCGCGTCCTCAGCGTCGTCCTCACCGGCCAGCGCATCCCGGACGACCTGCGGCTCCTCCCGCACCCCGAACCGCTCCCCGAGCGCCTCCACGACCTCCTCGGCGGCGTCACGGTCGGGCAGCACCAGCACATGTCTCACATCGCTCACCCGCCCATTTTCCGGCATGTCCGCCGCGGCCGGAGGGCAGGTCAGCCTTCGAGGACGATCTGCACGTCCGCCCCGGCCACCCCGCCCGGCGGGGCGGCCGACTCAGCTCACCGACTCGGTGCCGGGTCGCGTCAGCCGGCCCCCTCAGCCCGCGCCACCTCCCCGCGTCACCGGCACCCGCTCCAACTCGATCCCGAACCGCTCCCGGTACACGTCCAGCACCTCCTCGTCCCCTGCCAACTCCCGCTCCTCGCTGGTGCCCTGCGGACTCGTCACCTTCAACCGTCTTCCGCTCAACGTGATCCTCCCGCCGTCCTCCACGATCCGCGAGCACACCGGTGACCGGGTGAAGTGGGACTCGGGGGACGTGCTGTGCCACCACGCCCCGGCCGCGAAGTCGGCCAGCACCCGGGGCCGCACCTCCAGCCGATACACCCGTCTGTCGTCCCGTACGACGTCCAGGTCGGCCGCACCCGCCAAGCCGCCGCCCTCCCGCACCGTCCGCCCGGCCCCGCCTTTCACCCCGGCCGCGTCCGCACGGGCCTCCATGATCCGGAACACGCCCCCGGGATCGTCCTGCTGCCCCCGGTGCTCGAAACGGAGCGGGTAGTGGCTGTGCGCCCCGAACCCGACGTCGGCCAGCCACTCCCCCGCGTCCACCGTCCGCACCAGCAGCGCGAGATGGTCGTACGGGATCCCGAGCCGCCCCTCGTCGCCGTAGACCCGGCCGGCGAGCAGTGTCACATCGAAGCCCAGTGCCGTGAGCAGCGCGCCGAACGCGCCGTTCAGCTCGTAACAGAACCCTCCCCTCCCCCTCATGGCGACCTTCTCGGCCAGCCGTCTCTCCTCCAGCACGATCTCCTCTCCGAGATGCACCGACAGGTTCTCGAAGGGCACGGTCCGCAGGTGCCGCAGATGCAGCTCCCGCAGGACGTCGGCGGTGGGCCACGCCGAGTGCTCGACGCCCAGCCGGCGCAGATACGCCTCGACCAGACGGGCGTCGAGCGGGGACGTGGCGGTGGCGGCCTGTACGGAATCCATGCCGTCAGTCTCCCGCCGCCCGCAGTTCGCCGCCCGCACCCACGACGGCCACCGCCCCGTCCCGGTCGGTCCGCAGCACCACCGCGCCCATCGCCCGCAGGGCGGCGACGGTGCCGGGAGCCGGATGTCCGTACGGGTTGTCCGCTCCGGCGGAGATCAACGCCAGCCGGGGCGCCACCTCCCGTATGAGATCGGGGTCCTGATAGGCAGACCCATGATGGGCGACCTTCAGCACGTCCACCCCACGCAGCCGAGCCGCAGCCGGCGACCGGGCCAGCGCCTGCTGGGCCGGCGGTTCGAGGTCCCCGAGCAGCAGCATCCGTATCCCGGCGGACCGTACGAGCAGCGTCACACTCGCGTCGTTCGGTCCCTCCGGTTCCGGCACCTGCCGGGCCGGCGGCCACAGCACCTCCCAGTCGAGGGGACCGAGCCGCCGCCGCTCCCCCGCCACCGCCCGCACCAGGGGAACCCTGCGGGCGTCGGCCTCCTTCCGGACGAACGCCACCTGGTCCACCGGCTCCGCGAAGCCCGTCGTCTCGATCGCGCCCACCGCCCGGCCCCGCAGCACGCCGGGCAGTCCTGCCACGTGATCGGCGTGGAAGTGGGTCAGCACGACGAGTGGGATCCGGGTGATGCCCAGCCTGCCGAGGCACCGGTCGACCAGTGCCGGGTCCGGGCCCGCGTCCACCACCACGCCGGTTCCCTCACCCGCGGCGAGCACCGTCGCGTCACCCTGGCCCACATCGCACATCGTCAGCCGCCAGCCGGGCGGCGGCCAGCCCGTGAGCACGCGGGTCAGGGGAGGCGGCCGCACCACCGCGAGCAGGAGCAGCGCCGCGCAGGCCGCGCACAGCCACGGTCGCCGCAGCAGTCGCCTCCCCAGGGGCACCGCCACCACGGTGGCGAGGGCGAGCAGCAGCGCTCCGCCCCAATCGCCAGGCCAGTCCACTCCCGAGCCGGGCAGCGCCGCCCCGGTCCGCGCGACATCCGCGATCCACTCGGCCGGCCAACTCGCGCACCAGGCCAGTGTCTTGGCCACCGACATCGCCCACGGCGCCGTCGCCAGGGCGGCGAACCCCAGCACGGTGGCCGGTGCCACCGCGAACTCCACGAGGAGGTTGCACGGCACCGCCACCAGGCTCACCCGTGCCGACAGCACCGCCACGACCGGCGCGCACAGGGCCTGTGCCGCTCCCGCCGCCGCCAGTGCCTCGGCGAGCCGCGGCGGCACCCCGCGCCGTCGCAGAGCGGCACTCCAGCGCGGCGCCAGCGTCAGCAAGGCCCCCGTGGCCAGCACCGACAGCAGGAATCCGTAACTCCGGGCCAGCCACGGGTCGTACAGCACCAGGAGCAGCACCGCCGTCGCCAGTGCCGGGATCAGGGACCGGCGGCGACCGGTGGCCAGGGCGAGCAGTACGACGGCTCCGCAGGCCGCCGCCCGCAGCACACTCGGGTCGGGCCGGCACACGACGACGAACCCGAGCGTGAGCACTCCGCCGAGCAGCGCGGTCGTCCGGAGCGGGATGCCCAGGCGGGGTGCCAGGCCGCGACGCTCGACATGCTGGGCCAGACCGGGCGGCCCGAGGAGGAGGGCGAGCATGATGGTGAGGTTGCTCCCGGACACGGCCAGGATATGGGCGAGGTCCGTCTCCTTGAAGGCCTCGTCCAGTTCGGGCGTGATCCGTGAGGTGTCCCCGACGACCAGCCCCGGCAGCAGCGCCCGCGCGTCCGCCGACAACCCGTCGGTGGCTTGCCGCAGCCCCGCCCGCAGGCGGCCCGCGAGGCGCTGAGCCGCCGACGGATCCCGCACCACCGAAGGCACCGTGCACGTCCCCCGGCCCCGCACCCGCAGCACCGCCGCGATCCGGTCACCACCCGTCAGCGCGGGAGCCAGCCGCCCGGTCACCCGCACTCGGGTGGACGGCAACAGCCCCAGCCACGCCTGCCGCACGCCCCGGCCGGCATCCGTCGCCGGCCGTCGCCCACCCGCCCCTTCCCTTCCCCGGACGTCCACGACCACGAGCACCGGCGCCCGGGTCGCCACTCTCGCCGTCCCGTCCGCCCCGACGCTGCGCACCTGCCCGTCGATCAGCACGGAATCCGGGGTCACGTGATCCCCCCGCACCTTCGGCCGGGCAAGCCGCGGGTCGGAGGTCAGCTCCACCTCCGCGGTGACGGTGGCGTACTCCCGCGCCAGCACCGGCACCGGTCCCCGGCGCAGATCGGCCCCGTGCAGCCCTGCGGACGCCCCGGCCGCGGCCACGCAGAGCAACACCGCCGCCCCGCTCATCCGCGACCACCCGTACCGAGAGCCCGCCGGCCGCCAGAGCGGCCCGTCCGCAGACCGGCTCCGTGGCACGGCCGGCGTGCGCCCCGTCACCCCTTCATCCAGCGACCCCTCCCTGCCGGGCCATCTGTCCCGCCCACCGCCCGGCTGCACACCGCGGCCGGCCGAGGGCCGCCCTCTCCGCGCCCCACTCCCCCACCCGCCCAGGAGCAGGCCCGCCACGACCAGGCAGCCGAGCGCGACACCACCCACCAGCCAGGACGACGCGTCCAGCATCGCCGCCGCCGTCGCCCAGGCCGCGAGCGCGGGTGGCACGAGCCGCAGGTCAACCGGCCCTTCCTGGCGCGGATACGAAGCCCCCAGCCGACTCCCGGAAGCGGCGTGCACCGCTTGGCGCGAACGCCGCCGGCCGTCCGCCCCCGCCGCTGCTCGCGGTCCGGCCTCTCCTCCCGTCCCCGTCCCTGCCGAGGCCGCGGGATCGCGCGCCACCAGGTCCGACCGGCGCGTCCCGTCGTCCGTAGCCGCCCCCTCTCCCCTCATGGGCGCACCAGGTTCCGCAGGTCGGAGAACCGCCGGTCGCCGATCCCGTTGACCTCACGCAGTTCGTCCACCGAGCGGAAGCCACCGTGCCGCGTCCGGTAGTCGACGATGTGCTGGGCCAGTACGGGCCCCACTCCCGGCAGCGTGTCGAGCTGGTCCACGGTGGCCGTGTTGAGGGAGACGGGAGCCGGCGGCCCCGCACCCACGGCGCTACCTCCTGGCCCCCCTCCAACCGCCGGGACGCCGACGCCGGGCGGTCCGCCCACGACGACCTGCTCCCCGTCCACGAGGAACCGCGCACGGTTCAGACCGTCGGTGTTCGCGCCCTGCCGCACCCCGCCGGCCGCGGCCAGCGCGTCGACCACGCGCGAACCGGCCGGAAGGCGATGGATGCCGGGATGGCGGACCTTGCCGCTGACGTCCACCACGATCTCCGCCCCCGCCGTGCCCACCCCACCGGGCGCTGCCGAAGAGGAGGGCTCGGCCGGCCCGGTCCGCTCGTCCACTCCGTAGGGAGCGGCCGCCCGCACCACTTCGGGAGCCCGCACGGGCTGCGCGCGGCCGGCCCAGAAGTGCTGGACCGCGAACGCGGCCACGGCGACCACCACGACGGCCAGCGCCAGCACACTCCTGCGTTCCAGCCCGCACCGCGCCTGCGCCCACACCGGCAACCGCTCCCGCAGAGCCAGCCCGGCCCGCTCCCGCCAATCCCCCGGCCCCCGGGCCGCGCCCGCACGGCCGGCGCCCCCGACCGCGGCACGATCCTCCCCGTCGGGGTCTGCCGCGCCCCCCGGCTCGCCGACTTCCCCCGGATCGCCGCGATCCCCAGGCGGCGGCCCCATCCCCAACTCCCCGCGCTCGTCACCCCGTTCCCCGAACAGCAGCTCCGCCCGCCGGCGCAGTTCCTCCGCCGAGGCGTGGCGGTTCCCCACCCGGGTGCGGGACGGCGACCGTCGGGGTCGGACACGTCCGTCGGAGCCGGGCCTGCGGCCGGGTCCACTCGTCGCTGTGGTCGTCCGTGTGCGTGATCGAAGTGCCATGCCATGAGAATGGGGACACTTCGCGCCACCGCGATGATCTTGTTCAGTTTCCGGGGAGAACCACCCGGTTGTGGATAACTCCGCCACCCACAGGAGTGAGGCGACCCCTCGTCACCGAGCCGAGACCACAACCCCCAGCAGCCCGGGTCCGGTATGGGCCCCGATCACCGCACCGACCTCGCTCACATGCAGCTCCACGAGACCGGGTACCCGCGCCCGCAGCCGGTCCGCCAGGGCCGACGCCCGGTCGGGGGCTGCCAGATGGTGGACGGCGATGTCCACCAGCGCGCTGCCCGCCCGATCGGCCGCCAGCTCCTCGAGGCGGGCGATCGCCTTCGACGCCGTCCGCACCTTCTCCAGGGGCTCGATGCGCCCCTGGGCGAGCTGGAGCAGCGGCTTCACCGCGAGCGCGGAGCCGAGGAGGGCCTGGGCAGCGCCGATCCGGCCGCCACGGCGCAGGTAGTCGAGGGTGTCGACGTAGAAGAAGGCGGAGGTGTCGGAGGCGCGTTTCTCCGCGGCCACGACCGCCTCGTCCACGGTGCCGCCGGCTTGTGCCGTCTCGGCCGCCGAGAGCGCGCAGAATCCGAGCGCCATCGCGATCATGCCGGTGTCCACCACCCGCACCGGGACCGGCGCTTCGCGCGCCGCGAGGAGCGCCGCGTCGTGGGTGCCCGACAGTTCGGCGGACAGGTGAAGGGAGACGATGCCGGTGGCGCCGCACTCCGCGACTTTGCGGTAGGTCTCCGCGAAGACCTGGGGGCTGGGACGCGAGGTGGTGACGGAACGTCGCT
Organism: Streptomyces sp. NPDC033216; assembly: GCF_055577115.1. Taxonomy (NCBI): domain Bacteria; kingdom Bacillati; phylum Actinomycetota; class Actinomycetes; order Kitasatosporales; family Streptomycetaceae; genus Streptomyces; species Streptomyces sp. NPDC033216. The sequence goes on from NZ_JBVIQK010000001.1 coordinate 431,015, forward strand.
TCTGGAGGGCCAGGGCCAGCGAGCGGGTCGAAATCTCGGTGCCCTCTTCGAGTGCCTGGTCGCCGAGGACGACGGTCAGGGGCACCGCGGTGATGCCGTGGCGCTCCATCGTCCGCCGCGGCAGGTAGGCCGTTGAATCCGTGACGATAGCGACATGGCGGGACATGAGCTGGAGGTTACCTGCCGTATCCGCTGGACGGGAGCCCGCCCCTCGCGGCCGTTGGGCCCTTGACCGGATCAGGTACCGCAATCGGCGGGCGTCAGGTGGTGCTCTCGGGCCGGGGCTTCCTCTGCCAGGGATAGGTGGGACGCGGTCCCGGCGGGGTGATGGCCGGCCGGGCGGGAGGCTCCGCCGCGCGCGAGGCGGGCGACTGCGGCGAGGTCCGTCCTCCGGTCGCGCTGTCGGCGGTCGGCGCCTCGGGCCAGGGGGGCGCCGCCTGCGTCCGCGCGGGGTCGTCCACGGTGGTCCAGTGGCGCAGGGCGCCGGCCTCGACGTCGATCTGTGCGTGGAGGGTGTCCAGGTCGTCGTCGGCGAAGCGGCGGGCCCGGTCGCGGGCGGCCCAGCGCAGCGAGTCCGCCGATGAGGTGATGCGGTCGGTGCGCTCGCGCAGCGACGGCATCCGCTCGGCGAGGGTGGCCCGGTCGGGCTCGGACTCCAGTCGCTTGAGTTCGTCGTCCAGTTCGCGCCCGTGTCCGCTGAGGCGCGCGAAGAGGGCGAGGGATTCCTTCAGGGACTCGTCCTCGGCGGCGCCGGCCTGGAGCGCGTCCTGCGTGGCCCGCATCGAGGTTCGCAGCTTCAGACGGAGCTGGGCGATCTCACCGGCCGGGCCGAACTGGGCGAAGGACTTGGCCCGCAGGGTGTGGTCCTCGACGGTGCGGCGGGCCTGGGTGATGGTGCGGTCCACGCCGCGTCTGGCGGCGCCGACGGCCTTCACCGTCGCGTAGGCACCCGCCGCCAGGAAGAGCACGAAGAGCAGGGCAAAGATCGCGATCACTGCTTCCACCAGCTCCTCCTCCGGTCCCGACACGGCACACCACGCGCCGCTCTTCAACGGTAAACGCTACGGGCAGGCGCGGAGTTCCACCGGAACCCCGAACCTGCCCGTAGGGGATCACCCCGATCCCCCGCGCGCACGGACCTCAGCCGCACGCACCCGCGACCCGCACGGCACCGACCTCAGCCGTACACGCCTCCATCAGGCCGGCACGATGTTGACCAGCTTCGGCGCTCGCACGATCACCTTGCGGATCCCGGCGCCGCCCAGTGCGCTGACGACGTTCTCGTCGGCCAGGGCCACCTTCTCCAGCTCCTCGTCGGAGATGGCCGGCGACACCTCCAGGCGCGCCTTGACCTTGCCCTTGATCTGGACCACGCAGGTCACGGTCTCGTCCACGACGTACGCCGGATCGGCCACCGGGAAGTCCCGGTGGACGACGGAGTCGGTGTGGCCCAGCTTGCGCCACAGCTCCTCGGCGATGTGCGGGGCCAGCGGCGCGACCAGCAGCACCAGGGGCTCGGCGACGGTGCGTGACAGGGGGCGGCCCGTCTTGGTCAGGTGGTTGTTCAGCTCGGTGACCTTGGCGATGGCGGTGTTGAAGCGCATGCCCTCCAGGTCCTGGCGCACGCCGTCGATGGCCTTGTGCAGGGCACGCAGGGTGTCCTCGTCCGGCTCGGAGTCGACGACGGTGACCTCACCGGTGGCCTCGTCCACGACGTTGCGCCACAGCCGCTGGAGCAGCCGGAACTGGCCCACCACCGCGCGCGTGTCCCACGGCCGCGAGACGTCCAGCGGGCCCATCGCCATCTCGTACAGGCGCAGGGTGTCGGCGCCGTACTCGGCGCAGATCGCCTCCGGAGTGACCGCGTTCTTCAGGGACTTGCCCATCTTGCCCAGCAGCCGGGAGACCTTCTCGCCCTGGTGGTAGTACGCGCCGTCGCGCTCCTCCACCTCGACGGCCGGTACGGCGATGCCGCGGCTGTCGCGGTAGACGTACGCCTGGATCATGCCCTGGTTGAACAGCCTGTGGAACGGCTCCGCGGAGGAGACGTGCCCCAGGTCGAACAGGACCTTGGACCAGAAGCGCGCGTACAGCAGGTGCAGCACGGCGTGCTCGGCGCCACCGACGTACAGGTCGACTCCGCCGTGCGGCTGCCCGGCGCGCGGGCCCATCCAGTACTGCTCGATCTCGGGGTCGACCAGCTTCTCGGAGTTGTGCGGATCCAGGTAGCGCAGTTCGTACCAGCAGGAACCGGCCCAGTTGGGCATGGTGTTGGTCTCGCGGCGGTACTTGCGAGGACCGCGGCCGTCGCCCAGGTCCAGGGTGACGTCGACCCAGTCCTCGTTGCGCGACAGCGGCGTCTCGGGCTGGGTGTCGGCGTCGTCCGGGTCGAAGGTGCGCGGCGAGTAGTCCTCGACCTCGGGCAGCTCCAGCGGCAGCATCGACTCGGGCAGCGCGTGGGCGATGCCGTCCTCGTCGTAGACGATCGGGAACGGCTCGCCCCAGTAGCGCTGACGGCTGAACAGCCAGTCGCGCAGGCGGAAGTTGACGGTGCCCGCGCCGAGGCGGGACCGCTCCAGCCACTCGGTGATGCGCTCCTTGGCCTCGGCGACGCCCAGGCCGTCCAGTGAGATCTGCTCGTTCGACGAGTTGATGATCTTCGCGTCGTAGGAGGCGAAGGCGTTCTCCCACGTCGAGGTGTCGGTGCCCCGGCCGTCGGTCGGCTCGACGATGCACTGGACGGGCAGCTCGAAGGCGCGGGCGAACTCGAAGTCGCGCTGGTCGCCGGCCGGGACGGCCATGATCGCGCCGGTGCCGTAGCCCATCAGGACGTAGTCGGCGATGAAGACGGGGATCCGCTCGCCGTTGACCGGATTGGTCGCGTACGCGCCGATGAAGACTCCGGTCTTGTCCTTGGCCTCGGCCTGGCGCTCGACGTCGGACTTGGCGGCGGCCTGCGCGCGGTACGCGGCGACGGCCTCGGTCGGGGTCGCGTGGCCGCCGGTCCACACGTCGTGCGTGCCCTCGGGCCAGACATCCGGGGTGAACTTCTCGACCAGCGGGTGCTCGGGCGCCAGCACCATGTAGGTCGCGCCGAACAGGGTGTCGGGGCGCGTGGTGAAGACGGTGATGCGCTCGCCGTCGATCGGGAAGTCGACGCGCGCGCCCTCGGAGCGGCCGATCCAGTTGCGCTGCTGGAGCTTGATGGCCTCGGGCCAGTCCAGCGCGTCCAGGTCGTCGAGCAGCCGGTCGGCGTAGGCGGTGATGCGCATGTTCCACTGGCGCAGCTTGGCCTTGAAGACGGGGTAGTTGCCGCGCTCGGAGCGGCCGTCGGCGGTGACCTCCTCGTTGGCCAGCACGGTGCCCAGGCCGGGGCACCAGTTGACGGGCGCGTCGGAGGCGTAGGCCAGGCGGTAGTCGCTCAGGACGTCGGCGCGCTCCACGTCGCTCAGCTCGTTCCAGGAACGGTCGCCGGGCAGGCTTCGCTCACCGGACTCGAAGCGGGCGACCAGTTCGGCGATCGGGCGGGCCTTCTTCGCCTCGTCGTCGTACCAGGAGTTGAAGATCTGGAGGAAGATCCACTGGGTCCACTTGTAGTAGTCCGGTTCGATCGTGGCGAACGACCGGCGCTTGTCGTGGCCCAGACCCAGTCGGCGCAGCTGGGACTTCATGTTGTTGATGGCGGCCTCGGTGGTGATCCGGGGGTGCTCGCCGGTCTGCACGGCGTGCTGTTCGGCGGGCAGGCCGAAGGCGTCGAAGCCGAGGGTGTGCAGGACGTTGTGGCCGGTCATCCGCTGGTAACGGGCGAAGACGTCGGTGGCGATGTAGCCCAGCGGGTGGCCCACGTGCAGGCCCGCACCGGAGGGGTACGGGAACATGTCCATGATGAACTTCTTGGGCCGGGCGACGACCGCGGGGTCGCCCGCCAGGTCGCCCGTGGGGTTCGGCGCCGCGTACGTGCCCTCGGCGTCCCAGACATCCTGCCAGCGTGCCTCGATGTCGGCTGCCATGGCGGCCGTGTACCGGTGCGGCGCGGCCACCTCGGCGGTGGCAGCGGGGTTCGTCTCGCTCATGTCCTCAAAGCTCCATCGATCGTCTCTGCCAGCGGCTGCCACTCAGGAAACGAAAAATCCCCTCGCACAGGAGGGGACGCCGCGCCGATTCCGAACCGTCCGGTTCTCCGGCGTTCGGGACTGATCAGCGCGGCTCGCTAAGCAGAAGGCGTACGGCACGCATGGCATCAGGGTACCGCAGGCCTTGAGCAAGCCGCGACGCGCTTGCGTATGCCTGGTCGACACGTTCGCACCCACGCCACCACTGGACCAAGGTCAGGGATTACTTCGCGTAACAGCCACTAAGGGACATCGCCGCGGCCACATTGTCCTTTGATAACAACGCAATAACTCAAACCTCGTACCCATCGGTATGGCGCCCACTTAGAGTTCGGCATCGGGACCGCTTTCCCGAACTGCTCGGAGTTGCCCCCATGAACCCTCGTCGTAGTAACAGCTCGCTCCCCCAGCCCGGCCGGTCGGCCTATGGGGTGGCGTCCGCTGTCGTCCTGCTTCTCATACCCGTGGTCGTGCTGGTCGGAGGTGACCAGTTCCGCGAATTCCTGAACTTCGGCGCGGGCGTGTTGTCCCTCGTCTCGCTCAGCTGCTCCGTGATCTGGGGTCTGGTCGCCCAGGACCGGGTCTTCCTCAACACGCGCCAGCGGCTCATCGGCCAGGCCGTGCACCGGACGACGGCGGTCGCCTCGATCGCGTTCCTGCTGCTGCACATCACCACGAAGATCGCGCTGGACCACACCCAGTTCATCGCGGCGATCATCCCGTTCTCGCTCGGCGTCACCGGAACCGCCGGCCTGATCGGCCTCGGCTCGCTGGCCGGACTCCTGATGATCTTCGTGGGCGTCACCGGCGCGCTGCGCAGCCGGTTCGCCTCCCCGGCCCCGGTGGCCGCCCGCTGGCGGGCCATGCACATGCTGGCCTATCCGGCGTGGTGCGCCGCGCTGATCCACGGACTCTACGCGGGTCGCGCGGCCAAACCGATCTTCACCATCCTCTACAGCCTGTGCCTGCTGGGCGTCATGGGCGTCCTCGCGCTGCGCTCCGCACCGCGACCGTTCAAGCGCAAGGTCGCCGACCGCATCGCCGCGGTCCTGGGCACCGACGAACCGGCCGGCCGCGACGCACTGGACGCGAGCCGGGCCCGGATGGCCCAGTCCCAGTCCCTGCCGGGCTACGAGAGCCGCCCCGGCGGGGGTGCGGGAACGGCGGGTTCCGGGCGCATGGCGCCGCCGTCGTCGCTCCTGTTCGACACGCCCGCGCCCGAGCCCGCGAACGGCTTCGCGGCCGCCTACCGCGCCGTCTCGACGCCCCCGCGCGCGGAGCAGTCGTTCGCGGCCGACCAGACCGCGCGCATGGACCTGTCGTTCGACATGCAGGCCACCGAGGCCGTCCCGCGCGTGGACGGCGGCGGCAGCACCTCCGGCAGCTGGCCGATCCCGTCGCCGCCGCCGGTGGGCGAGGCGCCGCAGTCGGTCTACGACCCGCTCCAGGACACGGGATTCAACATCCCGGTCTACGGCAATCCGGGCACGGGCGGGTACGGCGGGAGTGACGTGTACGACACCGGTGAGACAAACACCCGGTACGGCGCGTACAACCCGAACGACACGTACAACAGCGGTCCCGCCGATGAACCATCCCCCGGAGCGTCCTTCGACGCGCCGGGTTCGGGCGAACCTTGGAACACGCCTTCCGGAGGCTATAGGTGAACGAGGCCCTGCCCGACGTCCCGGAAGTCCGCGTGGTCGGCCTTCCGCAGCTCACGTCGGGCTTCGACCTTGTCGAGAGACTCGATCTGCCCATGCACCTGAAGGTGCACGGGCCGCTTGAACCCATGGGCGGAGAGAAGCTCGCGCAGCTCTCCGAACGGATCAACCTCAAAGGCCGCGGCGGCGCGGGCTTCCCCTTCCACAAGAAGCTGCGCTCGGTCGCCGACGCGGCGATCAAGCGGGGTGTCCGGCCGGTCGTCGTCGTCAACGGCAGCGAGGACGAACCGGCCTGCCGCAAGGACACGGTCCTGATCAACCGCGCCCCGCACCTCATCCTGGACGGCGCGCTGCTGGTCGCGGAGGCGCTGGGTGCGCGCACGCTGGTGGTGGCGGTCACCCGTGAGTCGACCCAGCGGTCCATGGAGGCCGCGCTGGCCGAGCGCGGCCTCAGCAACGGCCGGCGTTCGGCGCTGAAGGCGTTCGTCCAGCGCAACCCGATCCGCATGGTCACCGGCGCGGCCGCGTCCGTGGTCCGCTCCATCGACGGCGGCCCGGCGATCCCGCCCGGCCGCAAGGTCAGCGCCTCGCAGAACGGCGTCGGTGGCGCTCCGACCCTGCTCTCCAACGCCGAGACGTTCGCCCAGCTGGCCATCGGCGCCCGCATCGGCCCGGAGCGTTACGGCAACACGGGCCTGTACGACGAGCCCGGCACCGTCATGCTGACGGTCTCCGGCGCGGTCGCCCGCCCGATGGTGATAGAGGTCCCCACGGGCGTCCCGCTGCGCTACGTCCTCCAGCTGGCCGGCGCCCCGCCGGTCCCGCAGGGTGTGCTGACCGGCGGGTACCACGGCAAGTGGATCGACGCGGCGACGGTCAACGAGGCGGTCGTCTCGCGCAACTCGCTGGACGCGGTGGGCGGCGCGCTCGGCGCCGGTGCGATCCTGCCGATCAGCCAGGACACCTGCCCGCTGGGCGAGTCGCTGCGCGTGGCCCAGTGGCTGGCCGAGGAGAGCGCGGGGCAGTGCGGTCCCTGCTACCTCGGTCTGCCGGCCGCCGCGCGCGGCTTGGAGGACATCATCAACGGCGGCGGACCGGCCGCCCTGGAGGCGCTCAAGCAGGTCGCCAAGAACGTCAAGCGGCGCGGCGCCTGCTCGCACCCGGACGGCTCCGCGATGTTCCTGGAGTCGACCATCAAGGCGTTCACGGACGATCTGGCGGCCCATGTCCTCGGCAATGGCTGCGGACGGCCCGTGGAGGGCGTTCTGCCGCTCTTCGAGGGCGGCACGGCCGCGGCGGGCATCTCGTCCGGCGGAGCGCCCGAGGACGGCGGCGACAGCCGTCAGAAGATCTTCGTGGACTGGACCCTGTGCCGCGGCCACGGCCTGTGCGCGGACATCCTCCCGGAGGTCTTCCAGCTCGGCGCGGACGGCTTCCCGACGGTCGCCCAGGCGAATGTGCCGCGTTACGCGGAGGCGAAGGCGCTGCGCGCGGTGCGCCGCTGCCCGGCGCTGGCCCTGCGCATCGAGGAGGACACGCGCGCGAAGGAGCCCTCCCGCAACCTTCCGGTCCTCTCCCAGGGCCGTGGCCGCCGCGCCCTGGGGCGGTGAATCCCGTACGACACCGGGAGGGGGCCGCCCGACGGCGCGCGCGGCCCCTCGATCCCCTTCTCGCCGCACGCGCGTGTGCGCACACGAAAAAGATCCCGCCGGATCTCTCGATCCGGCGGGATCTGTTGTGGAGCTAAGGAGAATTGAACTCCTGACCTCCTGCATGCCATGCAGGCGCTCTACCAACTGAGCTATAGCCCCTCGCCCTGTCCGCCTGGTTTCCCTGGCGGCGACGCCAACATTACACGGTCCAGGGGGTGCACCACCAAATCGATTCCGACCCGTCCGTTTCGCCCGGAATGCCGCTTCAGGCGGTGACGAAGGAGTAGAACCGCTTGAGCGTGCAGTGCTCCTCGAGGAGCCGGCCGTAGATCGGCTCGCCCTCGAGTTCGCGGTACGTCTCGATCGGGTCGCCTTTTATGATCAGCGCCCGCGCGCATTCCTCGCACCAGTACTGGTAGTCGGGGTTGACCGGCTCCATGTCGCGGACGATCGGGGTGCCACTGCCGCACCAGTCGCACTTTCGCCTGTGGGCACCCATCGATCAGCTCCAGCTGTGGCCGCAGGCCGTGCACACGTAGGAGATCCCGCCGTTGTCACCGAGGACCTGGGCCACGAAGGCGGAACCGCAGGAAGGGCAGCTGAGCCGGGTGGCCGTTCCCCGTGCCGCCGCTGCTTCGGAGAGGTGACCGCCCTCTCCGAGGATGCTCGCAGGCATCGCAACTCCCTCCCGTCGGGCCGCGCCCCCTTCCGGCCGTTTGATTCTGCCACGGCCGGGCCGATACGGTCAGCGACGCCTCAGAACCAGTCCGGACACGGCACCCAGCGCGGCTGTCGCGGCGAGCGCGAACATGCATGTGAGAAGCGCTTCCGAAGAGGTATACGCCTCCAGGGCGCCGAGTGACTCAAGCCGGTTAAGGAAGAGTGCGCCGAAGACCGCGACACCGATCAACTGCCCGAGCTGCGTGACCGTGGCCAGCAGCCCACTGGCGTCCGCCGCGTCATCGGGGCGTACGGCGGCCAGGGCCCGGGTGAGAGTCGGACTGAACGCCAGCGCGAGCCCCACGCCCACTCCGGCGTACGCGAGGTACAGCCACGCGCCCCCGTGGTCACCGCCCTCGAGGGCGAGGCCCACCGCGGTCACGGAGAGCGCGGTGAGCGTGAACCCGGCCGGGGCGAGCGCCCGTTGCCATGCGGCGGGCCACCTGCGCCAGGTCAGACCGACCACGCCGAAGACGACCGCGGTCGGCGCGAACGTCAGACCGGCGCGCAGCGCGCTGTAGCCGAGGCCCGCCTGGACGTGCAGGGTGAGGACGAACAGGAAGCCGCCGTTGACCGCCATGACGGACCCGATGCGCAGCACGGCGAGCCCCATGCCGGGATGGCGCAGCACGCGGGGCGCGATCAGCGGGGCGCCGCCGCGCCGGGCGAGGCGGGACTCGTAGCCGCAGAACACGGCGAACAGGAGCGCGCCGACGGCCAGCGAGAGCCAGGACCACAGCGGCCAGTCCTCCTCCTGGCCGAGCACGAGCGGAACGGTGACCAGGGAGACGGCCGCGCCGAGCAACACCAGGCCGGGCACGTCCAGGTCGCGGGGCCGCTCGGCCCGGGCCCCGGCGCCGCGCGGCAGCACCCGCCCGCCGACGGCCAGCAGGAAGAGTCCCACCGGCACGTTCACGAGGAACACCGGCCGCCAGCCGGCGCCCAGCAGGTCGGCGCTGACCAGCACCCCGCCGACGACCTGCCCGGCCGCCGCGCCGACGGCGAGGACCGCCGAGTACGCCCCGAGCGCCCGCGTCCGGGCCTCGCCGCCGAAGGCGCGCTGGATCAGGCTCAGTACTTGAGGGATCATCACCGCCGAGCCGGCGCCCTGCACCAGCCGGAAGACGATCAGCTCGGTGCTCCCCCGCGCCAGTCCGCAGGCCAGCGAGGCGGCCGTGAACAGGGCCAGACCGGCGAGATGGACCCGCCCGTGGCCGAACCGGTCGCCGAGCCGCGCGCTGGTGATCAGCAGCACGGAGTAGGTGACGGCGTAGCCGGCGACGACCAGCTGGAGGTCGGCACCCGAGGCGTTCAGGTCGGAACCGATCGTGGGGGCCGCGACGTTCACGATGAAGACGTCCAGCAGTGCCATGAACTGGGCGGCGAGGACGACCGCGAGCAGGCGCCGGGACCGATTGTCGGTGCCAGGGTCTTTACTGGTGTCAGGAGTTGGAGCGGGCGCGGGGTCCGGGCTCGTACGGGGTGAGGTCGTCGTCATGCCGTCGAGCCTGACGCGGCTTCGGTACGGGTGCCGAGGGCCCGCTGATGCTGGTACCGACAGCACCTGGCAGGGGAGGAACGGGGGTTCGACCATGGTGGACGTGACGACGGCGACGAGGACGGCCGCGGGTCCGCGGACCGGGTCCGCACAGCGACGCCGTCCGGAGCTGGCGGTCTTCCTGCGCAGCAGGCGGGCCCGGGTGACACCGGCCGACGTCGGCATGCCGCCCGGCCTGCGGCGCCGCACACCGGGGCTGCGGCGGGAGGAGGTCGCCCAGCTGTCGGGCGTGGGCGTCACCTGGTACACCTGGCTGGAACAGGGCCGACCGATCAACGCGTCCGCCCAGGTGCTGGACGCGGTGGCGCGCACCCTGCGCCTGGACCCGCCGGAGGGCGGAGGTGCCGTACGTGCCCACCCCGGAGGCGCTCGCACGGAGCGTGGGGCCCGAGATCCAGGGCGTCATCGACGCCCTGGTGCCCCGGCCCGCGGTGGTCTACAACTCGCGGTACGACATCCTGGCCGCCGACGCCGTGTACGAGGACCTCTTCCTGACCTCGACACGGGCGCCGGGCGGACCACCGACCAACGCGCTGCGGGCGCTCTTCACGGTGGACGAGGAGGACTGCCCGCTGCTGTTCCGGGAGACGGAGCTGCCCGTGATGGTGGGGACGCTGCGGGCCGCGTACGGGCTGCACGCCGGGGAGCCCGTCTGGGAGGACTTCATACGCGCGCTGTCGGAGACGAGCCCGCTGTTCGCGCGACTGTGGAAGTCCGGCGACGTGGCGGAGCCGGGCCGGCGCGTGAAGGTCTTCCGGCATCCCGCGGTGGGCGAGTTGCGGATGACGTCCCTGTCGCTGTCGGTCAACGGCATGCCGGAGTGCCGGATCGTGGTCTACACCCCGGAGGACGAGGAGACGGCACGGCGCGTGGAGTCGCTGCGCGGGCAATGAAAAATCCCGCCCCCTGAGGGGCGGGATCATTCGAAACCGATCTTTGACAACTCAACAGAGTGTCGACCAGTGGAGCTAAGGAGAATTGAACTCCTGACCTCCTGCATGCCATGCAGGCGCTCTACCAACTGAGCTATAGCCCCCCGCGTTCTTCCCGCTTGCCGCTCGGCGGGGCGAACAAGAAGAACTTTAGCCTGCGACCTGCCGGAAAGTGAAATCCGGGTCCAGGGGTCCCGAGGCAGTCAGTCGTCGTCGCCGAGGACCGGCTCCGGCAGGGTGCCGGCGTTGTGCTCGAGGAGCCGCCAGCCGCGGGCGCCCTCGCCGAGGACGGACCAGCAGCAGTTGGAGAGGCCGCCGAGGCTCTCCCAGTTGTGCGCCTCCAGGCCGAGCAGGCGGCCGATGGTGGTGCGGATCGTGCCGCCGTGGCTGACGACGACGAGGGTGCCGTCCTCGGGCAGCTTCTCGGCGTGCCGCAGCACGACCGGGGCGGCACGGTCGGCCACCTCCGACTCCAGTTCGCCGCCGCCGCGGCGGACGGGCTCACCGCGCTTCCACGCGGTGTACTCGTCGCCGAACCGGGCGACGATCTCCTCGTGCGTCAGTCCCTGCCAGACGCCCGCGTACGTCTCACGCAGGGCTTCGTCGTGGGTCACCTCCAGGCCGGTGAGCGCGGCCAGCTCGGCGGCCGTGTCGGCTGCGCGCCGGAGGTCGGAGGCGACGATGGCGTCGGGCCTGAGGGAGGCCAGCAGCCGGGCGGACCGGCGGGCCTGGGCCACGCCGGTCTCGGTCAGCGCAACGTCCGTGGTGCCCTGGAAGCGGCGCTCCACGTTCCACGAGGTCTGGCCGTGCCGCCAGAGGATGACGCGCCGGCCGCGGTCCCGCGTCCGGCCGGCCGCGGACGCGGCCTCGGCACCCGGTGCGGTCATCACCAATCACCGTCCGGCTCGGCGGCGTCCTGGGCGGCCTGGAGCCGGGCGTGCTCCTGGGCCTTGCCTCGGGTCGCCTTGGCGTCGGCGGGCAGGTCCAGCTCGGGGCAGTCCTTCCACAGCCGCTCCAGGGCGTAGAAGACGCGCTCCTCGCTGTGCTGGACGTGGACGACGATGTCGACGTAGTCGAGCAGGACCCAGCGGGCCTCGCGGTCGCCCTCCCGGCGGACCGGCTTGGCGCCGAGTTCCTTCTGGAGGCGCTCCTCGATCTCGTCGACGATCGACTTGACCTGGCGGTCGTTGGGAGCGGAGGCCAGCAGGAAGGCGTCCGTGATCGACAGCACGTCGCTGACGTCGTAGGCGATGATGTCGTGCGCGAGCTTGTCGGCGGCCGCCTGGGCGGCGGTCTGGATGAGCTCGATGGAGCGGTCTGTGGCGGTCACTACGCGGCTTTCGGTCGGCGGTCGTTTGACCTCAAGGGTCTCACGGCCGCCGACGGCACCCCACGCGAATACTCCGGACCCGGCGTGACCGGGGGTCACTGCTGTGCGCGGCCCCCGGTTCCGCGCCCGGTCAGGACGACGCGGGCTCGTAGTCCTTGCCCAGGACCACCGTGACGTCGGCGTTCGCGGGGACCGTGCCCTTCGTCACGGCGGTGTCGGGCAGGCCGAGGGTCTTGGCGACCTCGGTGGCGTTCTCCTTGTCGGCGGCGTCCGCGTAGAGCACCTTGGACGCGGAGGCGGTGCCGCCCGACGCCGTACCTCCGTCCAGGAAGGTGAAGCCGCCGTTGAGGAGGACCACGCGCGCGTCCTCGGTGGTGGCCTTCGCTCCGCTGGCGTTCTGCACGAAGACGCTGACCGCCGCGTCCTGGTCCGGACTCTTCGCGGTGCCGCCGAGGACGTCCTTGACCACACTCGCACCGGCTTCGGCACTGAGCGTGCCGTCGGCCTGGACGGGCAGCAGAGCGGTCCGGTAGTCGCCGCCCTTGGCGAGGTCTGCGAGGTGGGCGAGGAAGGAGCCGAGGTCCTTGTCGGTGAGCGAGGGGTCGAGGATCTGCGCCAGGGTCTGCACGGTGACCGTGGCGCCCTGCGGATCGGAGGACACCTTGCGCAGCACCGCCTGCATGACCTGGCCGAACCGCTCCAGCTGGGCGTTCTGGGCCTCGCCCTCGGCACGGTAGGTGGCGTAGGCGACGGCCATCTTGCCGCTGAGGGTCCGGCCCTCGCCCTTGCTCACGAGCGGGGCCTGGCCCTTCTTCCCGGCGGCCGGGTCGGGCACGGCGGTGTCGGTGTCCACCTCGATGTTGCCGACGAGGTCGACGAGGTTCTGGAGATACGGGGTGTCCAGCCGCCAGGTGCCCTGGATCTCGGTGCCGAGGACGGTGTCCAGTGACTCGCGTGTGCCGGCGGAGCCGTCGCCGTCGACGGATTTGGCGAGGGTGGTGGTGGTGCCGTCGTCGGTGGTGACGACGAGCGAGTTGGGCAGCAGGACGGTGGTGCCCTGCTCGGTGGTGGTGTTGTCGACGAGCAGGGCCGTGGAGGTGCCGCCCCTGGCGGTGTCGTGCAGGTGGACCACGATCACGTCGCGCTTCTGGGCGGCGGGCGCGGCCGTGGTGCCGGTCCCCGAGTCGTCGGACGACGACAGTCCGGGCAGTTTCCCTGCGTACCAGAGGTAGCCCACTCCACCGACGGCGGTCAGCGCGAGGACCACGACCAGGGCGACCATGCGGCTGCGGGCGCGGCGCTTGGCCTCCTCCCGGCGCTCGGTGCGGTTCTCGGTGAAGTTCAGCCAGTCGATGACGTCCTCGGAATCCCCGTCGGGGTCCTCGACGAACGCGAACTGCTCGGTGTGGTAAGCCCTTTGGTCTCGCTCGGAGGAGGCGTCCCCGTCCTCCTCGGCCCCCGCCGGTCCGGCCTGCTGCGGGATGTAGGGGGTCTGCTCGGCGACACGTGGTTGCCGCCCACTGGTGGCGGTCTGCCCGTAGGGGTCGTACGGGGCCGCGGCCCCGGCCCCCTGCTGCCCGCGCGTACCGGTGCCGTAAGGGTCGTAGGCGGGCGTGGCCGACTGCTGACCGGAGTCGTACGGGTCGTGGGCAGGCGTCGTCGGTAGCTGACCGGAGTCGTACGGCGGGTAGGCGGGCGCCGCCGACTGCTGACCCGTGTCGTACGGGTCGTGGGCAGGCGTGGCCGGCTGCTGACCGGAGTCGTACGGGTCGTGGGCAGGCGTGGCCGGTAGCTGACCGGAGTCGTACGGCGGGTAGGCGGGTTGTTGCTGTCCGCCCTGGGCGTACGGGTCGTAGCCGTACCCCTGCTGCTGCCCGTACGGGTCGTAGGCCTGCTGGGGCGGGACCTGGCCGTACACCGGCCGCCCGTACTCGTCATAGCCGACGACTTCGTACGGGGTCTCTTCGTGGTCCGCGTCGTATCGGTCGTTCACCGGTGCCCCTCTCGGCTCACTCGCCGCGGTACAGCTCGCGCTTGTCGATGTAGCGCACGACTCCGTCCGGCACCAGATACCAGACGGGGTCGCCCTTGGCGACTCTCGCGCGGCAGTCCGTGGAGGAGATGGCCAGTGCGGGGACCTCGACGAGGGAGACACCGCCCTCGGGGAGGCCGGGGTCGGCCAGGTTGTGGCCGGGCCGGGTGACTCCGATGAAATGGGCGAGGGAGAACAGTTCCGCGCTGTCCCGCCAGGTCAGGATCTGGCCCAGGGCGTCCGCCCCCGTGATGAAGAAGAGGTCGGTGTCGGGATTGAGGGACCTCAGGTCGCGCAGGGTGTCCACGGTGTAGGTGGGGCCGCCCCGGTCGATGTCGATGCGGCTGACCGAGAACTGCGGGTTCTCGGCGGTCGCGATGACCGTCATCAGGTAGCGGTCCTCGGCCAGGGAGACTCTGCGGTGGCTCTTCTGCCACGGCTCGCCGGTCGGGACGAACACGACCTCGTCCAGGTGGAACTGCGCGGCGACCTCACTGGCCGCCACGAGGTGCCCGTGGTGGATCGGATCGAACGTTCCGCCCATGACGCCGAGGCGACGCTTGCCCGGGTTCGACGGGCCGTTCGACGGACCGGTAGGCATGTCCTGCTCTCCCATGCGTGCAGACCCTACCGGCCCGTCCCGAGGGCACCGATCGGCCGATGCCCGGAGTGCCCGGCTATGAACACGGCGGGCCTCAGCGGTCGCGGTTGAAGAGCGTGGTGACCCACAGCAGGAGGAGCAGGATCAGGAAGGCGGCACCACCGGTGACCAGGGGGCTCAGGCTCTCGTGGTTGCCACCGTGTTCCTCGCCCTCGGCGGCGAGGGTGACCAACTGGGCGGCTGCGCTGTGCAAGCTCATCTTCGGCAGGACCTATCCGATGGAAGTCCCCCCGCTCGAGCGAGTTCGAGTGTGGGGGAAGGCGGAAAAGATGTCGGCCCATCGTAAGGGGGCACCTCACCGCGCCACACGCCGACTCCGCCGTTGGCGAAGCGAGAGGGAACCTTCCCGGTGGCTCAGTCGTCTTTCCGCTTGTAGCCCCGCAACAGGAACCAGGCTGTCGCCACACAACCCAGCACCATCACGATCAGTACGACCCGGAGCAGGTTCCCCGAACCTTGCTGCTGCGCGGCGCCGGTGGCCTGCGCGATCCAGGCTGCTGCGGGGGTGTGGTCCATGGCGCGGGACTCCTTCGGTGTAGTGCCCGTCCACCGTAACTCCGCCTAGGGTGGGCCCTGCTTCGGGGGCGCAAAGGGCTGCACAAAGGTCCGCAAAGGACCACACATACAAGGGCCATACACACGCACTTGGGGGATGGATGTCCGACGACGGCCACGAGCACAACGGTCACGAGAACGTGCCGAGCAGGCAGCGCAGGCGCTTCCCCGGGATCTCCTCGCGTGCGTACGAGCACCCGGCCGATCGCTCCGCCCTGGTGGCGCTGCGCAAGCTGAGCGGTTTCGACACGGTCTTCAAGGCGCTCAGCGGGCTGCTGCCCGAGCGGAGTCTGCGCCTGCTCTTCCTGTCCGACTCGGTCCGCGTCTCGGACCAGCAGTTCACCCACCTCAACGACATGTTGCGGGACGCCTGCTACATCCTGGACCTGGAGAAGGTCCCGGCGATGTACGTCACCCAGGATCCGCAGCCCAACGCGATGTGCATCGGACTGGACGAGCCGATCATCGTGGTCACGACGGGCCTCGTCGAACTGCTCGACGAGGAGGAGATGCGGGCGGTCGTCGGCCACGAGGTGGGCCACGCCCTGTCCGGGCACTCCGTGTACCGCACGATCCTGCTGTTCCTGACGACCCTCGCCCTCAGGGTCGCCTGGATCCCGCTGGGCAACCTGGCGATCATGGCGATCGTGACCGCGCTGCGTGAATGGTTCCGCAAGTCGGAGCTGTCCGCCGACCGGGCCGGCCTGCTGGTCGGGCAGGACCTGAAGGCCTCGATGCGCGGCCTGATGAAGATCGCTGGCGGCAACCACCTGCACGAGATGAACGTGGACGCGTTCCTGAAGCAGGCCGAGGAGTACGAGGCCGGCGGTGACCTGCGTGACTCCGTGCTGAAGATCCTCAACGTGCTGCCCCGCTCGCACCCCTTCACGACCGTGCGCGCCGCCGAGCTGAAGAAGTGGGCGGAGTCCCGCGACTACCAGCGGATCCTTGACGGCCACTACCCTCGGCGCGCCGAGGACAAGGACACCTCCGTGACCGACTCCCTGCGCGAGTCGGCGTCGCACTACGCCGACCACGTGAAGAGTTCCAAGGACCCGCTGATGCGGCTGGTCACCGACATCGCGGGCGGGGCGGGCAACCTGGGCGGCCGGGTGCGCCGAGGCTTCGACGGCTTCACCGCCGCCGCACCATCGCAGGGCCGCCCGACGGACGGGCCCCCGCGCGACGAGGACTGACGGCACACCGCCGCCCGGCGGGGCACGACCGCCTCGCCGATCCCAACATGTCGGTCACACCCCTGCCGTACCGCCCCATCGCTCACACCCTGGGCTGTGCGCTCTCGGCCAGTGATCCGCAGACCGGCGTCGCGCCGCCTGTCGCGTAGGGGTCGGTGCCGGCCGGGCCGTCGTTCCCGGCGGTCTGGCCGGCCAGCAGGGGGCGCAGGTGGTTCGTGGAGTCCTCGCCGCAGGACAGCGGGCCGGCCTGGACGTAGGAGACGATCAGCTGGGTCTGGCGCAGCCGCAGGTCCTCGCGGTCGAAGCGGAACTGGAGCTCGCGGCGGACGGTGAAGAGCGAGACCGGGGCCTTCGCGCCGGCTCCGGCCGGCCGCAGGGCGTACACGAAGGTGTGGTCGGCGCTGACCTCGAGGGTGGAGGCGTCGGCTTCGGCGGCCCGGAGGGTGCCCTGGACGCGGATCCCGCGGTCGGCGAGTTCGGCCCTGGCCGGGTCGAAGCGCACGAGCCATCCGGTGGGCGCGTGCCGTCCGTCGGCGGCCGGGTGGGTGAAGCTCTCGTCGAACTGGTCGAGCTGATCGGGGTCGAGCAGCATCCGTACGGGCCTGACCTGCTGCCCGGTGAGCACCTCCGGGAAGAACGAGGAGCGCACGATGTAGTCCTTGGCGGTGGTCAGGGCGGTGACGACCTGGCTGTCGGAGAAGTGCGCGGTCCGCCGGAAGGGCGGCAGCGGGATGCCCTCGGCGCCGACGCGGTACTGCGCGGCGGGGCTGTGCGCGAACAGGTGGGCGGGGTCGGTGGTGCCGGGCACGGCGCCCTGCGGGGCGAGCGGGATGACCGTCATCCGCAGGGGCTCGACGGCGCGGCGCGGGGCCGGGGGCTGATAGGGGTGGCGGACACCCATGTAGATCGCGGTGCCGAAGGCGAGGGCGATCAGCAGGACCAGGGCGAAGGCCTGGCGGGAGAGGGTCGTGCGGCGCGGGGGCGGGCGGCGGCGTACGGCGGGAGCGTGGTCGGCGATGCGCTCCTCGGCTGAGTACTCCTGGAGGCGGGCAGCGCGCACGAACGATTCGTCGAAGACGACGGATCGGTACTCGTCCTCGCCGCCACCGGGAGTTCCCTCGGGTGCCCCCTCCGGTGGCTGTCCGGGCCCGCCCATACCTTCAGGGTAGGTCGCGGGAAGCCCGGATAAACGCCCCGCTGCGCGACAAGTTCTGACAGGTTCTCACCCGCTCGGCGGCGCTCCCTCAGGGCGTGCGTGGGACGGCCGCGACGGGTGGCCGGGACTGGTCGGTGGGGGCCGCCGGAACCTGCCCGGCACCGTGTTCCAGCCCGGTCGACGCGGGCGACGGGGGCTGGTCGCGACTTCCCGAGGAGGCGCCCCGGTAGACCGCCGCGAAGGCCAGAACGACCATGCCGACGCCCATGACCACGGCGAGCATCCAGGCGACCGGCCGGTGCCAGCGGACCTGCTTGCCGTACGGCCCGAAATTGCCGTGTCGGCGGTCCCAGGGGTCGGGGTCGTCGGGATCACCGAGGCCGTCCGGATCGTCGTGGTCCGGATCATGGCCGAATCCGCCGGGGTGGAACAGATCGTCGTAGCGGTCGCCCCGGGCGCGGCGTGCTTCCGCCTCGGAGGCCTCGGCTCTCGCCTGGGCGGCGGCCAGGAGGCGTTCCACGGCGGTCGGCTCGTGCACCGGTGCGGCCTGCACGAAGGCCTCGTCGAAGACCACGGAGGCGAACTCTTCGTCCGACACCCCGCGGTCGTGGTCGTCGTCGGGCTCCCAGCCGTCAGGGAACGGCATGCCCCCCACGTCCTCCGGCACGCCTCCAGAGTAGACCTGGGGGGTCATTTTGGGCACACGGTACGGAAATTCATCCGCCTGTCGAGACACCCCGCCCGCCCCTGGCGGGCGGGGGCCGCCCTTCCCGTCAGCGCCGTACGTGACCGTCGCCGGTGACGATGTACTTGGTGCTGGTCAGCTCCGGCAGGCCCATGGGGCCGCGGGCGTGCAGCTTCTGGGTGGAGATGCCGATCTCCGCGCCGAAGCCGAACTGACCGCCGTCGGTGAAGCGGGTGGAGGCGTTCACGGCGACCGTGGTGGAGTCGACCAACTGGGTGAAGCGGCGGGCGGCCTGCTGCGAGGTGGTCACGATGGCCTCGGTGTGGCCGGAGGTCCACAGCCGGATGTGCTCGACGGCCCTGTCGAGCGAGTCGACGACGGCGGCGGCGATGTCGTAGGAGAGGTACTCGGTCTCCCAGTCCTCCGGGGTGGCCTCGACGACGGTCGCCCTGGATCCCTTGGCGTAGGCCAGGACGCGCTCGTCGGCGTGGACGGTGACCCCGGCGTCCGCGAGGGCGTCGAGGGCGCGGGGCACGAACTCGGGGGCGATGTCCTGGTGGACCAGGAGGGTCTCGGCGGCGTTGCAGACGCTGACCCGGTGGGCCTTGGAGTTGATCAAAATCTCGACCGCCATGTCGAGGTCGGCCTGGGCGTCGACGTAGACGTGGCAGTTGCCGGTACCGGTCTCGATGACCGGAACGGTGGACTCCGAGACGACCGTCCGGATCAGCGAGGCACCGCCGCGCGGGATCAGCACGTCGACGAGACCGCGGGCACGCATCAGTTCGCGCACGCTCTCCCGGCTCTCCCCCGGCACGAGCTGGACGGCGTCGGCGGGCAGCCCGGCGCCGCCGACGGCGTCGCGGATCACCCGGACGAGAGCGCTGTTGGACTCGTAGGCGGAGCCGGAGCCGCGCAGCAGCACCGCGTTGCCGGACTTCAGGCACAGGGCGGCGGCGTCGACGGTCACGTTCGGGCGGGCCTCGTAGATGATGCCGACCACGCCGAGCGGGACGCGGACCTGACGCAGGTCGATGCCGTTGGGCAGAGTGGAGCCGCGCACGACCTCGCCGACGGGATCGGGCAGGGCGACGACGTCCCGCACGTCGGAGGCGATGGCCCGCACCCGCTCCGGGGTGAGGGTGAGCCGGTCGACGATCGCCTCGCTGGTGCCGGCCGCTCGGGCCTTGGCGATGTCCTTGGCGTTGGCCTCGACGATCTCGCTCGTACGGACCTCCAGCGCGTCCGCGATGGCGAGCAGCGCGTCGTCCTTGGCGGCCCGGGGCAGCGGCGCGAGGTCGGCGGCGGCCGCCTTGGCGCGGTAGGCGGCCTGGGTGACCGGCGAGAGGGCGTCGTACGGAGAGAGCGTGGTCATATGTGAAGGGTAGTGCGCCGCGGGGGCGCTTTCACGGCTCGTTCCACACCCCGAGACATCGGCCGGGACGCGCGCGGGCGGCTCCTCGCGAGGGCCTCGGTCAGTAGGGGTGGACCCCGACCGGGGTCGCGGGTGCGGGGCCGTAGCCCTCGGCGACGCGCTGGTGGTAGGTCTGGCGGTCGATGACCTCCAGGCCGACGATCTCCCACGGCGGCAGTCCGGCGGTCTGGCGGTGCTCGCCCCACAGGCGCAGGGCGACGGCGGCCGCGTCGTGCAGGTCGCGGGCCTCCTCCCAGTAGCGGATCTCCGCGTGGTCGACGGCATAACGGCTGGTCAGGAGGAACGGGTGGTCGTGGGCGAGCTGCTCCAGGGCACGCCGCACCTCCTTGAGGTCGGCCTGCTCGCCGGAGACGCTGAGGGTGACGTGCCACAGGCGGGGCAGGTCCGCGGGCCGGTTGCGCTCCTGGCCGTCCTCCTGCCCCGCGCGGTAGTTCTCCCCGGCCGCCACGCTCGTCAGGGCGCGTTCCTCGCCCGCCGGGCGCGAGGCCGCCGGACTCGCCCCGGCACTCCCACGGGCCGTCGCCACCCCAGGGCGCACTCGTCTCACGACGGCCTCCTTTACGCAACGCTCGTGCGGAACATGTCCCAGACACAAAGTTGAGCAGGCCGCACGGCTCCATGGGGCCGTTTCACGGAACGTCCCCCACTGGTAGGGACCGTTCGAGCATCGGCGAGGGCGACCGTTCGACTGCGGGCGAGCGGGCGGAATCGCGGGATGTTCAGGTGTGCAGGATCACCAGGTCGTCACGGTGGACGACCTCCCGCTCGTACTCGGCGCCCAGTTCGCGGGCCAGTTCGCGGGTGGACCGGCCGAGCAGCTGGGGAATCTCCTTGGCGTCGAAGTTGACGAGGCCACGGGCCACGGCGCGTCCGGAGCCGTCGCGCAGCTCGACCGGGTCACCCGCGCTGAAGTCGCCCTCCACGGCCGCGATACCGGCCGGCAGCAGCGACGTGCGGCGTTCGACGACCGCTCGTACGGCGCCGTCGTCCAGGGTCAGCGAGCCCTGCGGGGTGGAGGCGTGCTGGAGCCACAGCAACCGGTCGGCGGAGCGCCTGCCGGTGGCGTGGAAGTAGGTGCCGGTGTCGCCGCCCGAGAGGGCGTGGGCAGCGTGGACGGCGTTGGTGAGGACGACGGGGATCCCGGCGGCTGCGGCGATCCGGGCGGCCTCGACCTTGGTGACCATGCCGCCGGTGCCGACGCCCGCCTTGCCGGCGCTGCCGATCTCGACGCCGTCCAGGTCGGCGGGTTCGCGCACCTCCGCGATCCGCGAGGTACCGGGTTTGCTCGGGTTGCCGTCGTACACGCCGTCGATGTCGGAGAGGAGCACGAGGAGGTCGGCGTGGACGAGGTGGGCGACGAGGGCGGCGAGCCGGTCGTTGTCACCGAAGCGGATCTCGTCGGTGGCGACGGTGTCGTTCTCGTTGACGACGGGGAAGGCGCCCATCGCCAGCAGCTTGTCGAGGGTGCGGGAGGCGTTGCGGTGGTGGGCGCGTCGGCTCATGTCGTCGGAGGTGAGCAGGACCTGGCCGACGCGGACGCCGTAGCGGGCGAAGGAGGCGGTGTAGCGGGCCACGAGGAGGCCCTGGCCGACGCTGGCCGCGGCCTGCTGGCGGGCGAGGTCCTTGGGGCGGCGGCGCAGGCCCAGCGGCGCGAGTCCGGCGGCGATGGCACCGGAGGAGACCAGCACGATCTCCCGCTCCCCGCCGCTGCGGATCTTGGCGAGGACGTCGACGAGCGCGTCCACCCGGTCGGCGTCCAGGCCGCCGGAGGCGGTGGTCAGCGACGAGGAACCCACCTTGACGACGATCCTGCGGGCCTCGCGCACGGCCTGCCTTGCCCCTGCCACCTTGTTCTTCGTCCCCTCGAGTAGGTCCACGGCTGCCCGTGGGGGCAATCTACGCGACCGGGCCGGAGGGCGCGCCCCAGGGTTCCACGTGCCGGACGGGCACGCGCCGCAGGGGCGAGTTCACCGTTCGCGTACGGCAAAGAGGTGAGGGTGGTTGCACAGGGACCTTGAAGAGAAGCAAAATTCATTTTGAAGTTTGAGTCACTTAAAGTTCGCCCTGTGAAGCGCATACTCCTGAGATCGGGGAAGAGCCCCTTCGACGTCGTGCCGGTCGAGGAAGCCCTCCACCGCGATGTGATCGCCACCAACTCCGGCAACCTGATCTTCAGCGATGCCGCGCACAAGATCCTCACGACCCCGGGCACCGAGGTCGTCTCGAACGGCATGCGGACCGAGGTGAGCGCGGCCGCCCGGATCAACGACGAGTACGACGCCTTCGTCGTTCCCCTGGCCAATGCCTTCCGGCCGACGTTCGAGCCCGCCCTCCAGCGGCTGACCCGGCTCATCACCAGGCTGAAGATCCCGGTCGTGGTGCTGGGCGTCGGCGCGCAGGCCGGCCTCGACCAGGACGCGGCGCGCCTGAAGGCCATGGAGCCCACCGTGCGGGCGTTCTGCTCGGCGGTGCTGGAACGCAGCGCGTCCATCGGCGTGCGCGGCGAGTTCACCGAGAAGTACCTCACCGACATGGGTTTCCGGGACGTCGAGGTCATCGGCTGCCCGTCGATGTTCCTGCACGGCGACCGGCTCACCGTGGAGAAGCGGGTGGAGTCGCTCACCGCGGAGTCACGGATCGCCATCAACGGTTCGCACACCGCCGTGCGCAGCGGGGGCCTGCACAAGATCATCACGCGGACCCACGCGCACTACCCGAAGCTGCGGTACATCGGCCAGAACCTCACCGACGCCAAACAGCTCTACTGGCGCGACGTGAACTCCCCGGCCGGGCGCGTAACGCAGATGCCGACCCACCCCGACCACCCGATGTACCGGGAGGACAAGGTCCGGGTGTACATCGATCCCGTCAGCTGGATCGACGACCTGCGCGACTTCGACTACTCGTTCGGCTCACGGATCCACGGCAACATCGCGGCGCTGCTGGCGGGCACGCCCGCGACCGTGTTGGCCTTCGACTCGCGCACGCTGGAGCTGTGCCGCTACTTCGAGATCCCGCACCGGCTGCTCAACGAGGTCCCCGCGGACCTCGACCCGGCCGACCTCTACGAGGAGGCCGACTTCGGGCCGCTGACCGGCAACCACCGGGAGCGTTTCGAGCGCTTCACGAGCTTCCTCGACAAGAACGGTCTGGAGAACACGTTCACGCACGGCGACGGCGGGGCGGCCTTCGAGAAGAAGCTGCGCTCACTGTCCTTCCCGGCCGGGGTGGCGCCGTGGAACGACACCGACCTCGCCTCCCTGACGAGCCGGTTCGGCTGGCTACAGCAGCGGATCAGTCAGCTGGACGCGCAGAACGCCGAGCTGAAGCGGGAGCTGGCGCGGAGCCGGACGGTGACGAAGGCCGTGCTGGCGTCCCCGTCGATCTACCGGCGGGCCCGGCGGGTGGTCGGGGGGCCGCTGCGGCGGGCGTTGAAGCCGTCGAAGTAGCGGGGCCGTCGGCGGGACGCGGGTGGAGGGTGGCTGGTCGCGCGGTTCCCGCGCCTTTGAGCCGGCCACCTCCCGTCCGCGTCACGGCCGGGTCGGCCGGCATACGTCCGCCGACACCGGCCCCGAGCGAGAACGCCCGCTCACGCCGCCGCCGTCCTCCGCACCCTCAACCGCCGCACCTGGCGCCGGACCTTGCGGGCCGCTCGGCGCAGGAAGGACTCGGCCGGGCCTTGGCGCCAGCCGGGGAACTCCTTCGCCTCGCGGGGTTCGGCCAGGTAGACGCGGTCCGGGATGCCGGCTGCGTGGTCCCGGAAGTGCGGGTAGGCGAGGTAGAGCCGGGTCCCGCGCTTCTCCAGGACGGGCTCGGGCTCGCGCTTGTCCTTGATGAACGCGATGACGTCCGCGAGGAGGTCGGACCGCCCCTCCGCGACGAGATGCAGGCGCAACCGCTCGTGGATGCGGAGGCGGTGGGAGACGCCCTCGTTCCAGTACGCGTCCATCAGCGGCTTGGCCAGTTCGAGTTTGGTGCGCCGGATCTCCTCGTCGTTCCTGAGGAAGACCGGCCCGAACTGCGGCAGGACGGTCACCAGGAACGGGCGGACCATGAGCACGTCCCGCTTGGCGCCGGGCGGCAGCATCCGGGCGATCAGCTCCATCAGGGCTCGCGCGGAGTCGAAGCGCAGGGTGTAACTGCCGCTCTTGGTCACGTGCTTGCCGTCGCTGCGGCCCACCAGGTAGTAGCAGGTGTAGTCGGCGACGACGGAGACGCCGTCGGCCCGCAGATAGGCCTCCATGGTGAACACCGCGTCCTCGCCGGTCCACAGGGACTCGTCGAAGCGCATGCCGTGCCGCTCCAGCAGCGCGCGGCGGAACAGCTTCTGCGCGCTGAGCGTGAACTTGATGTTGGACGAGAACACGTCCGTACGTTCGAGGGTCCTGCCCCACATCGATCGGGGTGCCTTGCGGTTGACGCCCTCGACGCGGCCCAGAACCACGTCCGTGCCGTTGCGGTCGGCCATGGCGATCATGCGTTCGAGGGCCTCGGGCCCGAGCCGGTCGTCGGCGTCGAGGAAGAAGACGTAACGGCCGGTGGCTTTGGCCAGGCCGACGTTGCGCGGGCCGCTGGGGCCGCCGGAGTTCTCCTGGCGGATCACCGTGACCGCCATCGGGACGCGGGCCGCGAACTCCTCCAGGCAGTCACCGCTGCCGTCCGTGGAGCCGTCGTCGACCGCGATCACCTCGATGCGCGCCGGGTCCAGCGACTGCGCCTCCACGGACGCCAGGCATTCGACCAGGTACGGCATTGCTTCGTACGCCCCGATGATCACGCTGACATCGGGCTCCGCCACGGTCACTTCTCCCCCTGATCACGCACGGTTTCCCCCTGGTCAACGATCCGGCAACCCGATAGACGGGGGATTACAGAAAGGGGTTGCTCGCGTCAGCCGCGCTCTGGATGTGTCCCGTGTCACAGCCTACGGAAACGACCCGGCCCCGGGCGATTCCCTCTCCGGGGCCGAGCCGACTCGCACGCAGCGCGTCACACGGCGCGCGCCACATCCGGGTGCCTCACCTCCAGGTGCCTCGCATCCGGGGCCTCACATCCGGGTGCCTCAGACCGCGGTCACGCCGCCCTCCGCGAGTTCCGCCTCGCCGGCGGCCGCGACGATGCGGGACTCCTGGCCGACGTTGCGGGCCTCGGCCTTCAGCGTGAGATCGGCGATCGCGGCGTCGAACCGCTCGATGGAGGTCGGCTCGTCGGGGCCGAGCAGATACTCCTTCAGCTCCTTGCGGTCCTCGGCGAGCGTGTCGGCGGCCGGGTCGCGGACGGCGTCCAGCAACTGCTCCACCCCGGCGGCGTCGTTCGTGAGGATCACGGCCGCACGCACCGCGGTGTTCTGCCGCCGGAACTCCTCCGCACCCAGCTCCGCCGAGTCGGTGACGGCGTACGGCTTGCCGCTGGCGATGAAGTCGGAGACGACGCTGGAGATGTCCGAGACCATCGCCTCGGAGGCGTTGAAGCAGTCGTACAGCCGCGGCTCGGTGCCCGTGATGACCCGGTGCTCGTACGACGGGAAGGAGCGCCAGTAGGCGTCGTTCCAGTCGGCGCGCAGCCGGGCGGCCTCCTGGTGCTTGCGCATGTCGACGAGGCTGTCGCGGCTCGTCACGGCCTCGTCGGCCTTCTCGTCGAAGGCGAGGGAGAGCCCGTCCAGGCGCGCCTTGAGGCGGGTGAGCTCGGCCTTCGCCTTCGCCTGGGCGGCCGGGTCCGCGGTGAAGCGGGGGTCGGCGGCGCGCTCGGCGGCGGCCTTCTCGACCAGGGCGACGATCCGGTGGTGCGCGGCGCGGGCCTTGGCGCTGCGGGTGCCGGTGAAGGGGTGGGGCTTGTACAGGACCCGGACCGGGGGCTCGGCCGCGACCAGCTTCCTCACGATGTTCTCGCCTGCCAGCAGGATCGAGGTGTTGCCCGGGTCGTCGTCCCAGCCCTCCCAGGTGGGCGCGTACAGCACGGTCGGGATCCGGTCCTTCGGCGCGCCCTGCCAGGGGTTGATGGGGGCGAGCTGCGGGCGGCCGACCTCGACGATGTCCTCGTCGCGGATGCCGACGTCGGCGATGGCATAGCGGTCGCGGCCCGCGCGGCCGGCGGTCCACACCTCGTCGTACACCTTGCTGAAGGGGTTGACGCTGGCGAGCTTGTCGCTGTCGCCGTGGCCGATGAAGACGTGCTTCATGGTGGGCACGCGCAGCAGGTGGATGTTCTTGCCGACGTTCGCCGCGTACAACGCGACCCGCACCATGGAGAGGTCCATGTTCATCAGGTGCACCCCCCCGGGCACGCAGACGACCGGGACCGTGGTGGGCGCCATCTTCTCCAGGATGACGCGCTCACGCAGGATGATCAGCGGGCGGCAGTCCAGCTGCTCCATCGTCTCCAGCCACATGTTGACCTGGTAGGCGGAGTCGGCTGAGCCGGAGAAGTAGAGCACCGTCTCGGGACGGTACTCGCGCAGCCAGGAGCTGACGGCCTTGAGGACCTTGTCGGCCTTCGGCGGCACCCGCTTGGCACGCAGGTACGGCATCAGCGCGAGGACGTACAGGGCGCCGAGGCCGACGGTGACGCCGACTCCGGCGAAG
The DNA here is from genome assembly GCF_055577115.1 of Streptomyces sp. NPDC033216. NCBI lineage: Bacteria > Bacillati > Actinomycetota > Actinomycetes > Kitasatosporales > Streptomycetaceae > Streptomyces > Streptomyces sp. NPDC033216. The sequence continues at coordinate 457,284 of NZ_JBVIQK010000001.1, forward strand.
CCGGCGGCCTCGTTGTCGGTGACGGCGTACACGAGCAGGCCCACGACGGCCGCGAGGTCGAGGTGGAGCACCTTCACGTCGGCCTGGCGCAGCAGGAGACGCGGCGGGGCGCCGGGGATGGACAGGCGGGAGACGAGGTCGACGTTGCGGGTCACGACCGGCATCTGACGGCGGTTGCCGATCAGGGTGACGAGGGCGCCGTGCGGGGCCTGGAGGCCGAAGAAGACAGTGAAGCAGGCGATCGCGGCGTAGAAGACCGGCTCCTCGGACAGTCCGAGCCGGGCCAGGAGCAGGATCAACAGCAGCTCCCTGACCAGGAAGCGGGTCGAAAGACCGGCTCGCACCCTGCCCAGGAGGCTGATCAGGTAGCTGCCCTTGCGGTGGAGATGGAGGTCCGCGAGGTAGGTCACGGCGGCCGCGGCGGCGAAGGCGGGGACGCTCGGGACGAGCGCGGCCAGCATGAGGCAGGGGAAGCCCAGCGTCATGAGGGCCACCGCGGCCAGCTCGGCCACGCTGCCCACCCGGGCGACGCGAATAGCGGTCGTTATCACGGAGAAACCTGCTCTGGGAGGGGGCCGGTCAGTGAATCCGAAAAGTCCGGAAAATACTTTGTGAAGGTCCCGAAGCTTTACGGATTCAGGCCTCTGTGAATATCCCGTAAACAGGGAGTCACAGAGGCCTGAATTTCAAGGCTAATTGCGGTTGATTATGCCACGCCATCCTGTCGGTCGAGCACGCCGGCCAGGGCCTGCTCGAAGCCGGAGGCGCGGGAGGCGTCGGCGGTCGGGTCCTGCTGGCGGACGTCGATCACGTGTCCGGTCAGCTCCGACAGCAGCACGTCCAGGGAGGTACGGGCCACGGCCTCCGAGGAGAGCAGGCTGCCGGCCGGCTCCTGGCCGAAGGCCTTGGTGCGCATGGGGGTCGCCGTACGCTCGGGGTTGACGCAGTTGACGCGGACGCCGTCACCCGCCCACTCGTCGGACAGGGCCTGGGTGAGGTTCACCATGGCGGCCTTCGTCGAGGAGTAGAGGCTGTACTCGGCGCGGCCGCGGGTGTAGCTGCTGGACGTGTAGAGCAGCAGCTGGCCCTTGGTCTCGGAGAGGTACTTGTAGGCGGAACGGGCGATCTGCACCGGGGCCAGGTAGTTGACCTTCAGCGCTTCCTCGATGGTCGCGTTGTCCGTCTCGGCGAGCTTGCCGATGCGCAGCACGCCCGCGGTGTTGACGACGTAGTCGATGCGGCCGGTCTCGGCGTAGGCCTTGGACAGCGCGTCGTCGACCTCCTCCGGGTTCTCCACGTGGGTGTTGGTGGTCGAGCGGCCGAGGGCGTAGACCGTGGCCCCGTAGGACTGGGCGAGTTCGGCGATGTCCTTGCCGATGCCGTAGGAGCCGCCGAAGACGACGAGCGTCCTGCCGGTGAGGAGTTCGCGGTAGGCCTCCTCGCCCATCTGCTCGGGCGCGGCGGTGGAGCCGAGCTGGAACAGCTTGTCGGCGATGAAGACGTCGACGGGCTGCGTCACCTTCATGTTGTACTCGTCACCCGCCACGACGTGGATCGGCACGTCCGGCAGGTAGCGCAGTACGACGGTGCAGTCGTCGGTGGCCTGGAAGTTGGGGTCGCCCGCCGCGACCTCGTAGGCCCGCCGGATGGTGGAGAGCTTGAAGGCCTGCGGGGTCTGGCCGCGGCGCAGCCGGGAGCGGTCCGGGATCTCGGTGATGAACTCACCGTCCTCGCCGTGGGTGCGGGTGACGATGATGGTGTCGGCGGACGGGATGGCCACGTCGACGGCCTGGTAGCGGTCCAGGGCGGCGACGCAGTCGTCGATGACCCGCTGGGAGAGCAGGGGGCGTACGGCGTCGTGGAAGAGGACGTTGAGGTCCTCGCCGTCGGCCAGGCCCTCACCGAGGGCGGAGATGGCCCGCTCGGTGGTCTCGTTGCGGGTGGAGCCGCCCTCGATGATGCGGGACACCTTCTTGAACCCGGCCTTGGCGACGATCTTCTCGACGTCCGGCACATAGCCCGGCGCCATCAGCACGATGACGTCGTCCACGGAGTCGGCCTGCTCGAAGGTGGTCAGGGTGTGCTCGATGACGGCCTTGCCGGCGATCTTCAGCAACTGCTTCGGGATCGACAGACCCACCCGCTGGCCGGTGCCACCGGCCAGGATCACTGCGGTGGTACGGGGCTTGGCTATGCGCTGGGACACGGGTGACCTACCTCGGGGCGACAGGGAACGGGGAAATGCTCCCACTTTCGGTAACCGCGATGCAAGGTGAGCGCCGTTCAGTGCATATGTGCGCGCTACCCGTCATTCACCTTGCGGCGCGGATGAACCGCGCGGCGCGGGTGATTGGCCCGACGCGGGTCAACCCTCCTCCGATCGTCTCGTGAAATCCTGTGAGTCACCGCACAGACGTTAACGGATTGCCGAGAGTGACGACATTGCGGCTCACCGGCGTCGCCCGTTTCCCGCTCCGATGACCGAGCACTTCACGAGTTCCTTCGAGGACGTCCGGTGCACCGGCCCTACGGCACGCCGGCCGTATGTCACGGCCACCGCCGCGAGCGTCCCCTAGGGCACCGCAGCCGCCACCGCCTGCGCGATCACGGGGTCACCGGACGGCGACTCCCCGGCCTCGTCCGCCATGGCTACCGCCGCGTCGACCTGCGGACAACGGCACCGGCTCCCCCAGCCCACGCCCGCCCAGGACCTCGCTCCGTGCGCCCTGCGAGGCGCCGGTCTCGGCGGCCGCCGCCACGCCCGGGCCGGGGCGAGAGCTTCGCGTCCCATGCCGTGGGACCGCACGCGTTCTTCCCCTGCGTGACCGCGCCGTTGCGGACCGGCTGGGAACAGATCCCGTCGGAGAGGCCATGGCTCCGCAATTCCCTATCGAGTTTCCGCAGCATCTCGGTTTCGGTGGAAGTGACGAAACGGTTTCGGTGGAAGTGACGGAACGGTTTGGGTGGAAGTGACGCAACGGTTCGCTGTGCCGGGCGCGGCCCCCAGCGGACGTCGGACGGTCCCAGCAGCGCCTCGAAGGTGCGCGTCAGCTCCGCGGGGCCGCACCCGTGCCGCCCTCCGGGTGGCGACGCGCACGCGCGGGTCGCCACACCCGTGCCACCTTCCGGGGGGGCGACGCACCCGCGCGGTCGCCGGTGCCGGGCGGATGTCGGGGAAGTGATGGCCGCGGTTGCCGTCGATCGGCTTCCGGTGCGGGTTGCCGACCTTCGGCGGGTCCCACCGGACGGGGCGGGTACCACCGAGGACACGGAGAGACCCGCCGCGGCGGGTGCCGCGACGGGTCTCCGGGGGCCGGTGGCTCAGAACGGCTCGAAGCCCTCGAACTCCTGGGCCGCCTCGTCGTGTTCGGCCTGGCGGTCGCGGCGGCGCTGGGCTGCGGGCCGGGGGGCCTCGAAGCGGTGGTCCTCGCCACGGCGGCCGAGCATCTCGGCGCCGGCCGTCACGGTCGGCTCCCAGTCGAAGACGACCGCGTTGTCCTCGGGACCGATGGCGACGCCGTCACCGGAGCGGGCGCCCGCCTTCATCAACTCCTGCTCGACACCGAGCCGGTTGAGGCGGTCGGCGAGGTAACCGACGGCCTCGTCGTTGCTGAAGTCGGTTTGCCGCACCCAGCGTTCGGGCTTCTCGCCGCGGACCCGGAAGAGGCCGTCCTCCTCCAGCGTGACGGTGAAGCCCGCGTCGTCCACGGCCTTGGGCCGGATCACGATCCGCGTGGCCTCCTCCTGGGGCTTCGCGGCGCGCGCCTTGCCGACGATGTCGGCGAGCGCGAACGACAGCTCCTTGAGCCCCATGTGCGCCACGGCGGACACCTCGAAGACGCGGTACCCGCGCGCCTCCAGATCCGGCCGCACCATCTCCGCGAGGTCCTTGCCGTCCGGTACGTCGATCTTGTTCAGGACGACTACGCGCGGACGGTTCCCGAGCCCGCCGTACTGGCGCAGCTCCTCCTCGATGATGTCGAGGTCGGAGATCGGATCGCGCTCGGACTCCAGGGTCGCCGTGTCCAGGACGTGCACGAGCACGCTGCACCGCTCGACGTGGCGCAGGAACTCCAGGCCGAGGCCCTTGCCCTGGCTGGCGCCCGGGATGAGGCCCGGCACGTCGGCGATGGTGTAGACGGTCGAGCCGGCGGTGACCACACCGAGATTCGGGACCAGGGTGGTGAACGGGTAGTCGGCGATCTTCGGCTTGGCGGCCGAGAGGACCGAGATCAGGGACGACTTGCCGGCGCTCGGGTAGCCGACCAGCGCCACGTCGGCGACGGTCTTCAGCTCCAGCACGATGTCGTGCAGGTCGCCGGGCTCGCCGAGCAGCGCGAAGCCGGGCGCCTTGCGGCGGGCCGAGGCCAGCGCCGCGTTGCCGAGGCCGCCGCGGCCGCCCTGGGCGGCGACGAAGGAGGTGCCGTGGCCGACGAGGTCGGCGAGGACGTTCCCGGCCCGGTCGAGGACGACGGTGCCGTCCGGCACGGGCAGGACGAGGTCCTGGCCGTCCTTGCCGGAACGGTTGCCACCCTCGCCCGGCTTGCCGTTGGTGGCCTTGCGGTGCGGGGAGTGGTGGTATTCGAGCAGCGTGGTCACGGACTGGTCCACGGTGAGGATGACATCCCCGCCGCGGCCGCCGTTGCCGCCGTCCGGGCCGCCGAGCGGCTTGAACTTCTCACGGTGGACGGAGGCACAGCCGTGACCTCCGCTACCCGCGGCGACGTGCAGCTCGACGCGGTCCACGAAGGTGGTCATGGTGGGTGCCTCCAGTGATGTACGTGATGTACGGGGTATTCCTGTGCTAACACGCGAAAGGCGGACCCGCCTTCCCGACAGGGAAGTGAGGTCCGCCTCGCGAAGCGTTCCCGCAGAGCCTGAGATCAGGCGACCGGAACGATGTTCACGACCTTGCGGCCGCGGAACGTACCGAACTCCACCGCACCGGGCTGGAGCGCGAACAGCGTGTCGTCGCCGCCGCGGCCGACGCCGGAGCCGGGGTGGAAGTGGGTCCCGCGCTGGCGGACCAGGATCTCACCCGCGTTGACGACCTGACCGCCGAAGCGCTTCACGCCGAGCCGCTGGGCATTGGAGTCGCGACCGTTCCGGGTGGACGATGCGCCCTTCTTGTGTGCCATGTCTCCTCAGTCCCTTACTTCGCAGCCGCGGGGATCTCAGTGACCTTGATCGCCGTGTACTGCTGGCGGTGGCCCTGACGACGGCGGTAACCGGTCTTGTTCTTGTAGCGAAGGATGTCGATCTTGACGCCCTTGTGGTGGTCCACGACCTCGGCCTGGACCTTGATCCCGGCCAGCACCCACGGGTCGCTGGTCACGGTGTCGCCGTCGACCACGAGCAGGGTCGAGAGCTCGACCGTGTCGCCAACCTTGGCGGTGGAAATCTTGTCAACCTCAACGATGTCGCCGACAGCAACCTTGTGCTGGCGACCACCGCTGCGCACGATGGCGTACACGCGGGTCTCTCTTTCGCTCGGAGAACGGCACCCCCGCAGGCCAGCCGCCCGGGCAGGAAACACGGGCGACCTCTCCCGGCCACCGGAGACCGGCGTCCGGAAGGAAGAGGTTTACGGGGATGTGGCGGGTCAGTCGACACGCCGACGGTCAAGGTTACGGGGCCCGGCTTGAGGGGTCAAACCGGGCCCCGGGCGACACCGATCTCGGTCAGTCGCTCTCGCCGTGCGGCCGCAAGGCATGCGGGGCAAAGGCCTCGATGTCGTCCATCGCGTCCTCGGCACGGCCTCCGAGAACGGGATCCTGAAGCAGGTCCCTGACGCGGGCCACCACGCCGGGGCCGACGGCTCCATGGATCCTCGCCACGTGCCCCACGCAGGTCACCGCGAGTGCGCTGACCTGCGGGTCGACCGTCGGGCCCGCCGCGTCGAGGCATTCCAGCAGGAGTGTCTCGACCGCGTCCCGGTCCGGATCGTCGTACGTGAGAGCGAGCAGTGCCCTGGTGGCACGGCCGACGTCAGTTCCCCTGACCTCGGCCGTGAGGGTCGCGCGCCACTTGGGGGAGCCGGGCGAGCCGAAGGGCTCGCCCGGCACGCCGTCGTTGTGACTAGCCAGTTTCGATGTCCCCGTTCTTGATTGCTCGCCTCAGCGCGCTCTTGGCCTTGGCCATGCCCGGAGCCGTGTTGAGGTCGGTCCGTACGTGCCCGTGGAACACCTCGTTGGTGCCGCCCTCTACCGTGCACCCGCATGGAACCTCACCGGTACGGTCGAGGATCACAGGCTCGCCGGTCGTCCGGTCGACGCCCACTCTGCGGGGCGAGGTTTCCTTGATCTGAACGGAGTTGTCGAGCGCGTCCTGACCGTTGCTCGGCTCAGCGCTGTTCTCACCACGAGAGCTGCCGCGGGCTTCGCTGCCATGCTTGCCTCCCGGCTCGTAGATCCTTTCGCCACAGTTGTGGACCAGCAGCGGAGACCGATCTGCCAGGACATAGTAGGTGTGGACGTCATCGACCGTCAGGTCGTGCGTGCGCTGACGCTTGTCGAACGCGCGGGTGTCCGTGAGGGTGACGGACTCGCCGTCCGTGGTGTGCAGCTGCATGCCCGGCTTGAGGTCGCCGGCCTCGATCCACGCCCGCTCGGAGTCCGACCAGAAGGGGTGGGTCGTGGTCGAGACCAGGGCCTCGGCCTTGCCGGAGGTGCCCTTGACCGTCAGGTCGACGAAGTGCTTGTCGTCCTCGGTGACGATCGTGCCGACGACCTCGCGGACCGTCGTGCCGCCCGTCTTCGGGTCGGTGACGGTGATCTTGTCGCCGAGTTTTACCTGTTCGATCGGCTTGGTCTTGCCGTTGGCGAGCAGCACCTTGGTACCGGGCAGGAAGCTGTGCTTCCCGTCGATCGGGCAAGAGCCGCTCTCCTCGTTCTTCTTGCGTTTCTTGAGGGCCTCAGCCGCCTTTTTCTTGGCATTCTTCAGCTTGTCCCCGGCCTGGGAGAGACCGGCTCTGGCCTTGCCGAGTGCCTTGTTGGCGTTCCAGAGGTCCTTGGCCCCGCCGATCAGGTCCCCGACCAGCCCGGTGACTCGCTTGGCGAGCTTGATGCCCTTGGCCCAGTTCCACGGGGCGCCGTACTTGGCGAGGATCTTGCCCGCCAAGCCACCCGCGAAGCTGCCGGCGATGTTAAGCAGCGTCTCGCCGCAGGCTCCGACGTCACCGCTGGAGATGCAGTCCAGGGCCGCGTCGACACCGAGGATGTCGCGTGCGATCTTGACCAATGCCTTGCCCGCGGACTTGATGCGCTGCTTGGCCGTGGACTGCTGGCCCTGTGCCTGTGTGACGTTCCAGGCCGCCTTGTCCTTCTCGGACTCCGCCTTCTCGACGTCGTTCTTCGGGAAGTACGGCTGTCCGCCGCGGCACTCGATCAGACCCTCCCGGCACTCCGGGATGATCATGCCGCTGGGGTCGGCGTGGGTGACCGGTGAGTTGTTCGCGTAGGCGTAGCCGTTGATCTGCTGCGGCTGGGTGTAGTCGATGATCGGGTCGACCGAGATGAACTTGCCGATCACCGCGTCGTACTCTCGCGCCCCCAGGTGGGTCAGACCGGTGGAGGCGTCGATCGTGCCCCCGACGTAGCCCTTCTCTCCGGGCCAGACGCCGGTCTTCTCACCGCGGTCCACGCCGAAGGGGTCGAAGCGGCGCTGGCTGATCGCGCCGGTAGCGGCGTCGATGGCCACCTCGCCCGTGCCGTGGTGGTCGGAGGCGACGAAGGACACCTTGCCCGCGGTGCGCACGGCGACCGTCTGGCCGGCGTACTCGTAGTAACGGGTCGCCTCCTTCTTGGTGCCGTCCGCCGACAACTTCAGCTCGGTGCCGGGCAGGTAGACCGTCGTCCCCGACGGGTCCTTGCGTACCAACCGGTTTCCGGAGCCGTCGTAGAGATAGCTGGTCTTCGAGCCGTTCGCCTCGGTGGCCTCATTGAGCTTGCCCTGGTCGTCCCAGACCAGGGACTGTGCGTTGCCGCCGATGGTGCGCTTGGTGGTGTTGCCGGAGTCGTCGTACTCGTACGTCGACTGCCGGTCACCGGTCGGAGTCTTCTCGACGATCTTGGTGACCTGGTGCGGACCGTCACCCAGCGTGCCCGCGGTGCCGTACTCGTAGCTGCGGGTGATGTTCTTCGCGGCGTCGAGCCCGGTGTCGTGGACGGTCTCCGACACGCGGTTGCCGATGGCGTCGGTCTCGTACGACTTCCAGTACGGGGCCGGGCCGCCGAGGGCGCTCGTACCGGCGGCGGAGTCACAGGCCGTCGGGCCGGACCCCTCCACCGGGATGGACGAGCCACGGGTGCCCATGCCGGCCGCGCTCGTCGCGGTGGCCGCAGGCGTCCAGGCGTCCTTCAGACGCTGACGGTCGTCGTAGGCGAAGCACTGCGTGTCCGGCGACGCGGAGTTCGCGGTGTCCGCGATGGACAGGACGTTGCCGGCCTGGTCGTAGGAGTACCGGGAGTCCTTGGCCGGGGCGGTCGCGCCGTAGACGTCGACGATCGAGCGGGTGAGCCGGTCGGTGCCCTTCTCATAGTTGTAGGTCTGCCAGACCTTCTTCCCGCTGCCGGTGTTCAGCTCCAGTTGCTGGAGGAGGCTCTTGCCGGAGTAGACGGTGTCGGTGACGTACGAGGTGGAGCCCGTCATCGTCTTGGAACGCTGGAGGCTGTCGTACGTGTAGGTCAGCGCCTCCTCCGGCAGGTCGCCGACGGCCGGAAGCGTGGATCCGCGGACTGTCCCGTCCTGGTTGTAGGAGGTGCTGAAGACATACGTTCCCGCCAGGGAGCCCTGCGAGGCGGGGACCTGGTAGGCGGTCTTCAGCGGGCGGTAGAACTCGTCCATCGACTGGACGGCCGTAGCGAAGTACTCGGTCGGCGAGGTGTAGTTGAAGAAGCCGTACGCCTGGCCCAGCCAGCCCGCCTTGTCGTACCTGGTCTCCGTCAGCTTCGTGCCCGTGTTGGGGTCGCCCTGCCAGGTGGTCAGGACGCGGCCGAGGCTGTCGTAGACCGTGGAAATCTTCTTGTTCCGGCCGTCGTACCTGGCGATCGGCCGGTCCAGCTCGTCGTACTCCATGCGCGAGGTGCCCGCGTCCGGGTCGATCGACTTGGTCTGCCGGCCCAGCTGGTCGTACTCGTACCGCCACACGTTGCCCTTGGCGTCGGTGACGGTCTCCAGCTGGCCCAAGGCGGTGTACGTGTACTTCGTCGAGTCGTACGGCACGCCGGCGGCCGGTGAGGCGCCGCGGTAGTGGCGGATCTCGGAGACGTTGCCCTGGCCGTCGGTGATCGTCGTGGTGGGGACGCCGCCGATCGGCGGGTCGACGCTGGTCAGCTCACCGTTGTAGGTGGTCGTGGTGCGCCACTGCTCGCCGCCGCCGACGGCGAGGATCTGCGCGGTCGGGCGGCCCAGACCGTCGTACTCCATCAGGCTCTGCTGGCCGACCTGGCCGTTGCTGACGAGCAACAGCTCGTCCGCGGCGGCGCCGGCCGCGTTGTACGTGGCGTTGGTCTTCCTGACGTTGCCCGTGCCGTCGTACCAGGTGTCGGCGACCATACGGGTGCCGTCCGGGCCCTCGGTCTGGATCTGGCGGGGCCTGAGGAATGCGTCGTAGAGCTGGTACTCGGCGCCGTAGGAGCCGTCGTTCTCGATCTTCTCGGTCTTGATCGAGGTGACCTTGTCCTTGCGGACGTTGTACGAGTACTTGATGCTCGGCGTCTGGGTCGACACCCGGTCCGGCAGCCACACCGACGTCAGCCGGCCCATGGCGTCGTACGCGAGGTCCGTCCGCTTGCCGTTCGGGTCGGTCTGCCCCTTGGACATGCCCCAGGCGGGGCTGTAGTCGGTGGTGGTGACGTGACCGGCGGCGTTGGTGACGACTGTCTTCGTCAGCAGGCCGTTGGTCTCGGTGTAGACGGTCTTCGTCTGCTCCGTCGTGCCCTGTTGCTTGGCGTCCTTCTGCGTCAGCGGACGGCCGAAGGCGTCGTAGGTCGTGGTACCGGTGACCTGGTACGTCGCCGTGGTGCCGTTGTGTGACGTCATCCGCTCGGTCTTGGTCGCGTCACCCTTGGTGGGTGCCGCGCCGAACGCGCCGCCGTCGTAGGAGGTGCGCTCGTCGGCCAGGACCTGCGTCTTGCGGTCGGGCGTGGTCGCGCACTTCACGGACACGGACTCGCTGCGCGCGGGCAGCGAAAGCAGGTTCTCCGCCGTGTTGTCCGCGTACGTGGTGCGGGTGCAGGTGTCGTCCTTGGCGGTGGAGACGTCACCCTGATCGTCGACCGTCAGCACGCGGGCGGTGCCGTTCGATGTGTCGAACGTGGTGGTGGACTTCGTCTCCAGCCAGGTGCCGTCGGCTTGCAGGTTGAAGCCGCGGCCGGTCTCGGCGCGCACGTTCACCGCGCGGGTGGTACCCCAGCTGTTGGTCTGCGTCGCGGTGTAGCGCTTCCAGGGGGTCTGGATGGACTTCGAGATCAGCTTGGCGCCGTCGTACGTGGCGACCTCCAGCTGGTGACCGGTGAACTCCTCGTCGTCGGAGTACGACGCGCCCGTGGAGTCCTTCACCGTCACCGAGCGCGTGTTGCCCGCCGCGTCCTTGTCGCCGTCCATGCCCTGCATGAACGTGTAGTCGACGCGCGTCTTCTGCACGTCGGCGGTGCCGGAGGTGACCTTGACCTTGCCGTAGCCCTGCCAGCCGCCCCAGGTGAGGTACTTGGCGTCGGTGATGCCGTCCGGCTTCGCCTTACGCCAGGCCGCGTCGCCCTGGTAGTCGTAGCGGGTGACCATGCCGTCGCTGCCGCCGGTGCGGTCGGTCTCGATGACCGCGGAGACGACGTACTTGTGGAACCAGTCGGTGATCGGCTCCAGGTAGCCCGGTGGGGCCCACTTCACGGGGTAGCAGCGCTTGGTGGACTCACCCGGCTTGGGCAGCGTGGCCTTGGTGCAGTCGGTCGGCGCGTAGTTGACGTCGAGCTGGGCGCCGGTCTCGCTGAGGACCATCGAGAGGCGGAAGCGGTGGAACGGCGCGATGTTGTCGCCGATCGCGTCGACGCGGTTGGCGAGCTGCTCGCCGAACAGGTCGACGGAGGGCAGCTTGATCGCCGTCGTACCGGCGCGGCCCTCGTGCTCGATCTTCGACAGCCACAGCGTCTTGGAGTCGTCACCGTTGTCGGTGAACAGGTGCGTCAGGCTCCAGGCGTCCACGTCCTGGTAGGTCGTGGCGTCCTTGCGCATCTGGGTGACGACCGAGGTGAGCCGCTTGGTCGTGAAGAACGTCTGGACCGGCGAGGTGCACTTCGTGCTCGCCTTGCACTCCTGGTCGACCGGCACGTCCGGCCAGTTGGCCGCGTTCGCCTTCGTGCGCTTGCTCTCCGCGCAGTCGAAGTCCGCTGTGGGCAGGCAGCGTTCGGCGGTGTTGAAGACGATCCGCGCCGGGGCCTTGGCCGCGTAGACCTGGCCGTCGCGCTGGCCGTAGTCGATGCGCTTGAGCCAGCCGCCGCGGTGGTAGGCGGTGCCGTTGACGTCCGTCTTGCCGTTGAGCGCGTAGTAGTTGGTCTCGCGGTCGTAGAAGTAGGACATCACGTTGCCGTGGGTGTCCTTGACGTAGTCCAGGCTCCAGCGCCAGGCCTGCTGGCAGTGCGCGCTGGTGAAGGTGGCGTTGTAGCAGGGCTCGCCGGAGTCGTCGCCGAAGACCGGCGCGGTCCAGGTGGAGTTGGTCTCCTCGTTGCCCGTGGCCCAGCCCGGCAGACGGTTCTGGCCGAAGTAGTACTCGGTGCCGTCCGAGGTGGTGATGCGCCAGTACTCACCGTCGTTGTCGCCGTTGGTGGCGCCGGTCAGCTTCTCGACCTTGCTGCCGTCGTCGGACGACATGTGCCACTTGCCGGTGGTGTCGTCCTTGACCAGCTCGCCGGCGGAGCCGTTGAGCATGACCGTGGCGTTCTCGAACGCCCAGCACTGCTCACCGGAGTTGTCGTGGCCGTCGTCGGAGCACGGCTTGTAGCGCCGCTCGATGTAGCCGGGGTCGTAGGAGAAGCCCTCGCCGATCCAGGAGCCCTGGTTGTTCGTCGCCGAGGTGCGGCCGTCCGCCGACTGGGAGGAGTAGCCGAGGCCGACGGTCGGGGTCAGGCCGCCCGGGGTCGGCACGGACCGGAAGGGGTAATTCCAGTTGAACGAGCCGGAGGAGGTGGCGACGCTCCAGCTCGCCGAGGGGGCGAGGGCCGTCGCCTTGTAGGTGCCCTGGGCGCTGGAGGGGCCCGCGGCGACGGCGACCAGGGAGGTCGCCTCGCCCGCCATCGTGGACACGCCCTCGGCCGGGGCGGGCGCGGCGGTCACGTCGGCGGAGACGGTGCCCGTCTTCACGTCGTTGACCGTGGGCAGCACCCTCGGCTGCTCCGGGCACTCCTTGCTGCCGGGTACGGCAACCGTGGCGCAGGCGGGGAGCTGCACGAGCTGGAGGCGGGAGCCGTAGGAGCCGCCGAAGCCCTCGGCGAACTCCGAGTAGTCGACGGTCAGGCGGACCTTGGCGGCCTTGTCCTCGCCGTCGGCGCGCTCGACGCCGAGGAGGACTCCGGCGCCGAGCTGTCCGGCCCGCTTCGGGTCGAGGACGTCGACGCGGACCTTGTCCGCCGCCGTCGCCGCCTTGGCCTGGGCCTTCGCCTTGCCGACCTTGACCGGCAGGCCGCCGGCCTCGGTAGCCGCGGCCGCGCCGACCGCTATCTCGGCGCCGCCCTGCTTCGGCCACACCGCCTTGTCGAGGCCCTTGACCGCGGCCTTGCGCGCCGGGTCGGAGGGGCGCTTCTTCGCTTTGGCGTCGGATCCCTGGAGGGGATCCCCGTCGTCCTGGACGCCGGGGCGGCTGGTGCGGCCCCGGTCGCCGTCGTCGAGCACCACTGCCTGGACCGACGACGCGGACAGTGCGAGGGAGAGTCCCATCACTGTGGCGACGAGCGTCTGTCTGGGCATGCGGCGGCTCAGTGAGCGGCCACGGAAGAACATTCGGCAACTTCCTGATCGTAGGGGAACGTCATGCAAGGAGGGGGTGCGGTCAGGACAGGTGTGCCGGGCCTCGAGGGACCCGGCACACCTCACAAGCGACCTGCCATCACATGTCGGGCACGGCAGCCAGAAGGCTCATCTGCTGTACCGCGATCACGTCGGCAGTTCCGCTGTAGACGCGCACCTCGTCGATGGCGCCCGCGAAGTACTCGCTCGCCCCGCGCAGTGAACGGCCGACCTGGAGACCGCCGGTGGCGGACCACAGGGTGGTGTCCGTGCCGTAGGCGCCGGCGACGAGCTGGCCCTCGACGTACAGGCGGATCGAGTTGGCGAAGGCGTCGTACACGACGGCCAGGTGCTGACCGGAGCCACCGGTATCGGCCAGTTGCTGGTTGTCGGTGAAGGTGACGATCTCGGCCGTGGCCGTGTCGGTCTTCGCCACCGCCAGCTCCCACTGCCCGGTGGTCGCCTGGTAACGGACCTGGACGCGGTTGGCGTTGGTGCCCGGCAGGGACAGCACCGTCTGCGACTTCTCCGGGTCCAGCGAGGTGAGCTGGGCGCGGGCGGTCACGGTGAAGCTGCTGTTGCCGGTGACCGGGGCGGTGGCGGTGGACGCGTAGTCACCGTCGCCGTCCAGGACGAGGTTGCCGTCGCCGACCAGGGCGGCCGTGTCGAACAGCGGGTCGGCCGGGCGGTAGATGGAGGCGTTGCCCGCGAGGGTCAGCGCCTGGCCGCCGCCGGTCTCGGCCACCGAGCCGTTGGTGGCCTGGTCCAGCTGCCAGTAGGCCTTGCGGTCCGGCTTGATCGTCATCAGCTCGGCGACCTGGGCGGCCGGCAGGACACGGTCGAAGACGCGGACCTCGGCGAGGTCACCGACGAAGTGGTCGCGGTAGCCGCTCTTGGCCGTCGCGCGGCCGATCTCCAGCGGGCCGTACGACTTCCAGGTGGACCGCCGGAGGGCGGAGCCCTTCAGGTCCTTGTTGACGTAGAGCTGGAGCTGCGGGCCGCCGCTCTTCTGCGCGTCGTAGACGCCGGTGAGCAGCACCCACTGGTCCTTGACCACGGAGATGCCGGTGGAGACGGCCTTCCACTCGCCGAGCGAGTCCACGTCGTTGACCGGGACGGCGAACTTCCAGGTCTTCGCGGTGGCGTCGTAGCCGAGGGTGAAGCCGGGCTCACCGGTGCCGTCCTGGCTGACGACCGCCATGTCCTTGTCCAGGGCGGTGGGTCGCACCCAGGCGCTGACGCTGAAGCTCTTGGCGGTGTCCAGCACGGTCTCGCCGGCGTCGAGGTAGGACTCGGCGCCGCCGTCGAAGCGGGCCGCCTTGTCGACCTTGCCGCCGGGGCCGTCCGCGCCGAAGGTGACGGCGGTGCCGGCGGTCGCCGAGAACTCGCCGCTCTCGTCGTGGGCCTCGGTGTCACCGGCCTGGTCGGCGAGGTTCCACTGGGCGACGACCGGCTTGCCCTCGCTCACCAGGAAGTCGTACGGCGTGCTGCTGGCGTGCGCCGCCTTGTCGATGGCGACCACTTCCAGCACCTGGCGTCCGGAACGGGTCGGCATCCACTGGAGGGAGACCGAACCGCCGGGCGTGGCCGGGGTGAGGGTGGTCATCGCCGCGCCGTTGAAGGAGTACTGGTACTTGACGACGTCGTTGTCCGGGATGGAGTCGTTGGGGTTCGGCGAGAAGGTGAAGGTGCCGTAGGTGCCCACGCCGTCGCGGTAGACGGTGTCGGACGGGTACTGCTTGGACAGCACGAGCGGCTTGCCCGGCCAGGTCTTGTCGTAGGTGAACTCGCAGCGCTGCGGGGTGTCCCCCTCCGAGCTCCACGGGCCGTAGCCGTCGCCGTCGTACGCCCGCGCGCTCCAGTAGATGGGGGTGTTCTGCGGGATGGACGACTTGACGGTGTGCACGAACTTGGTGCCGCTCGTCGGGGAGAGCCAGTCCGGGGTGGTGTACGTGTACGAGCCGGGTGTGGTCCCGCCCCACTCCACCTTGAACTGGACCTTCACCTTGTCGGTCTGGCCGTTGCCGTGGTCCGGGTCGCTCGCGATGGCCTGGAGCTTCGGCGGCACGTCGGTGGTCGGACGGCTCGCGCCCCACTTGCACACGCCACCGGGGTCCGTGGACATGTCCGACGTCTTGATCTGCCGGGGCAGGTTGTTGTACTTGATCGACAGGTACGCGTTGCCGCAGATCCGCTTCCACTCCGCGAAGCGGGACTCGTCGGACGCCCGCAGGCCCAGCGTCATCGCGTTCCAGCCGCCCGCGGCGGCCGTCTTGATCTCGCTGGTCAGCTCGCCGGTCGCGCCGCTCTCGAAGTGCAGGTTGGCCTGGCTGGAGCAGGAGGTCGGGGAGATCGCCTTGTCGACGGTCTGGAGGTAGTCGTCCCAGTCGTCCGAGGTGTTGGACCAGCTGCTGGACGAGCTGAGGCTGTAGTTGGCGCCGCCGATCCGGTAGAGCTGGATGGGCTCGGCGGTCGGGGAGGCACTGTAGATGTGCTCGACGCGGGCGGAGAAGGTGGCGCCGAGGATCTGCTTGCCCTTGTAGAAGGACAGCGGCATCGTGAACATCACGCGCCGGGTGCCCACGCCGTTGCAGGAGACCGGGTTGTAGTCGGTGGGGCACTTGCCGACGCCCGCGCTGCCCGAGTACTTCCAGTCCTGTTCGCCGGGCATCCCCGACATGACGCCGGTCCACGAGGTGCGCGAGGTGGTGCGCTGGATCGGGTCGATGACGACGGGGAAGACGGTGTCCTCGTCCTTGAGGAGCTTCTGGTCCGGGACGAGGCTCAGCCTGTCCTTGCCGACCTCGACGCCCAGCGGGGCCACGCGGCCACCGCCGCCGGGGCCTTCGAGAGCCGGCTCGGGGGCCGCCTGCGGTCCGGCGGTGGTGGGAGCGGCGGACGCCGTGGTGGCGGCGGTCCCCTCCGCGGCAGCCGAAGCGCTCGCCCCGGTGCCGGCCGCGGCGGCCTTGAGTGCCCTGGCGACTGCCTTGGGCCCCTGCTTCCTGGCAGCCGTCTCCTTGACGGCCGCCGAGTCCCACATGGCCGGCTTGCCGGCCTGGAAGACGGTGCCGCCGACGACGGCGTCCTCGGCCAGGATCGCGCCGGTGGCGTCCTCCGCGACCTTCAGGCCGTCGGTGGTCATGCCGAGGTCGAGCCGGGCCAGCCGGGGGTCGGCCGCCGCCTCGGGCGTCTTGACGACGATCAGATGGCCGAAGCCGTCCGCCTCCGCCCGTACGGTCAGGTCGACGCCGGGCAGGACCTCGGCGTAGGTGGCCGTCTCGCCGTCCACACTGGGGGCGGGCAGCTTGCCGTACGGCCAGGTCAGGGCGAACTCGCGGCCGGCGCGCTGCATCGTGACGAAGGGCTTGCCCGCCTGTCCGGCGGAGAAGGCCAGGTCGACGGTGGCCGCCTTCGGCCCCCAGGTCCCGTCGGCGCGCTTGACGAGCGTCGGGTCGACGGAGACCCACTTGCCGCCCTGCACGGTGCGGACGGGCTCGGTGTACTCGCGGGCCGTGAAGGTGCCGTCGGGCTCGGCGAAGATCTCCCTGCGCTCGGTTCGCAGCCCGACGACCTCGGCCCTCTTGCCGCTGTCCTTCGCGGAGGCCATGGCCTGCTGCTCGGTGACCAGCGGCTGGTCGGCCGAGACGGGCGCGGGGCCCCGGCCGGGTCCGCCGCCACCGTTCGGGAGCGCCGCGGCGCCGGCCACGACGGCGCCGGTGACGGCCGCCGCTACGGCGGCGCGCAGCACGAGGCCGCGCCGTATCGGTCTGGGTCTGTCTGCGGACACGCGTCCACTCTCCCGTCGGTTCATGTCTGTCTGATCAGGGCGGCCGTCAGCCGCATCGCTCGGTCGGGGGGCGGTCATCGGACGGTCGCTCCGAACGCGGTACCGCCCGCGGGGATCCCGCCCTCTCCGGGCTTCCAGGTCTGCGTCGGCGCACTGCCCGTGGTGGCGTTCCACGAGTACCCGTGCACGGCACGTCCGTCGGCCGGGCCGTAGGGGACGCCCACGTACAGCAGCGACGGGCTGCCGCCGACGCTGATGCCCGCGTAGGTGCGGGCCGCCGGTCCCGAGGGGATGCCGGCGCCGGGCTCCAGCCATGCGTCCGAGGCGCCGGGCGCCCCGATCGCCGGCAGGATCTGGACGCCGCCGGCCTCCGGGGCGTCCTCCGTCGACTCCTCACCGGGCACGCCCACGGCGAGCCGCATCGTGGCCGCCGTACTCACCACGTTGGTTGTGGTGTTGACCGCGGTGATCCGCTGGCCGAAGAAGTCGCCGGCCTCCGCGTCGCCCTCGACCCCGTCGATGTTCTGGTCGATCCAGTTGAGGAGGGCGACCGTGCCGTCCGCCTTGAGGTGGTAGACGTGCACCGCCCCGGCGTCGACGGTGGTGCCGAGATCCTCGCCGGGCACACCGACGGCGAGCACCGCGTCGGTGGTGGTGGCCGCGCCCGAGGGGCGGTAGGGAGCAATGGCGAGCGCGCTGCCGTAGCGGTCGTCCGTCTGGGCGGCGGCGTCCGGGCCCGGGGTGCGCCCCTGTCCCATGCCGAAGAGGGGCTCGGGAATGCCGTCGGCGTTGATCGACGGCCTGAAGGCCGCGACGCCGCCGGCGAAGGCGACGGTGCCGATGCTCTCTCCGGGGGCGCCGACCACGAAGTGCCGGTCCGTGGCGGTGATCGAGGCGCCGAAGCGGTCGTAGGGCTCGGCGTCCTCCCACACGCCGGTGGTGTTCTGCCCGACGGACGCCGCCTGGTAGTCGGTTCCGTAGACGTAACCGAACAGGCCGATGTCCGCGCCGGCCGCGCCGTCCTCGCCCGGCACACCGATGACGAGGAACGGGAAGCCGGTCGGAGAGGTGCCGGCCGCCACCGCGTAGCCGAGCCAGTCCTCGGGCTCGGGGCCGCCGCCCAGCGGCTGGGTCTCGCCCTGGACGAAGCCCCTGCTGCTGAACTCCGACCCGACCGCGGTGGTCGAGCCGTAGATCACCTGGACGTATCCCGCGTCCTTGACGGTGCCGACGTCCTCGTACGGGATGCCGACGGCGAGGTCGGAGCAGCCGTCCTTGTTCGCGTCGTACACCGCCAGGGAGAAGCCGAACCGGTCCCCGGCCTCGGGGCCGTCGGCCACGTTCGGCGTGTCCTGGGAGATCTCGACGACACCCTTGCCGCCGCCGAGCACCACGTGGACCAACCCGGCCCGCGTCTGGCCCGACACGGTGGCGTCGGGGTCGGCGATGGCGGTGTCGCGTACGCCGTCGCCGTTGAAGTCGGACTGTGCGCCCGCGCAGGCGCCCGCGGCCGTGGCCGGGGTGACCTCTCCGGTCGCGAGTCCCAGCCCCAGCAGTGCCACCACGACCGCGCCTGCGGCACCCCGCCGACGGCGGGTGTTCCTTCTCGGCGGGCGCGCGGTGCCGGGCACCGGGCGGTGCCACGCCCTCTCGTATCCGTCAGTGGACATGCGTGTCCTCCCCGAAAGCCGATCCTGTCCGTCTGGAGGGCCGTCAGCGGACGGTCGCGCCGAAGGCGACACCGTCGGCCGGGACTCCGCCCTCTCCGGGCTTGATCGTCACCGTCGGAGCGCCGCCGGCCGTGACGTTCCACGAGAAGCCGTGGACTCCGCGGGACTCGGCGGGGCCGTAGGGCATGCCGACGTACAGCAGCGAGGGGGTGGCGGCCAGGGAGAGGCCGGCGAGCTGGCGCGGAGCGGGAACGCCCGGAATGCCGTAGCCGGGGTCGATCCACTGGTCGGAGGCACCGGGCGCGCCGACCAGCGGGACGATCTGGACGCCGCCCTTCTCCGGGTGCTCCTCGGACGACTCCTCGCCCGGGACGCCGATGGCGAGGCGGGTGGTGGTGGCCGTGGAGGTGGCGTTCGGGGAGGTGTTGACGGCGGCGAGCCGCTTGCCGAAGAAGTCGCCGGCCTCGGACTCCTGGTCCACGTCGGCGGTGTTCTGGTCGATCCAGGCGACCTGGGTGAAGGTTCCGCTCGCCGTGAGTCGGAAGACCTGGACGGCGCCCGCGTCGACGGTGGTCGACAGGTCCTCGCCGGGCACGCCGACCACGAGCAGCGACTCGGTGGTGGAGGTGGCGCCGGAGGCCCGGTAGGGG
Source organism: Streptomyces sp. NPDC033216 (assembly GCF_055577115.1). Lineage (NCBI taxonomy): Bacteria > Bacillati > Actinomycetota > Actinomycetes > Kitasatosporales > Streptomycetaceae > Streptomyces > Streptomyces sp. NPDC033216. Next base: position 476,387 of record NZ_JBVIQK010000001.1, read on the forward strand.
ACCATGGCGAGCGCGTCACCGAACTGGTCGCCGACCTCCTCCGCGCCGCTGATCTCGTCCTGGTCCTGAGCGAGGCCGCCGAGCGGCTTGGGGTAGCCGGAGGTGAGCGTGTGGTTGAAGTAGGCCACGCCGCCCGCGAACGTGGTGGTGCCGAGCGCCTCGCCCGGTGTGCCGACGGCGAAGTGGGTCGGGGTCGCGGCGAGGGCGGAGCCGAAGCGGTCGTCCTGTTCCGCGATGCCGGCCACGGCACCGGCGGCCTCGGTGTCCTGGTGGTTGAAGGTGGCGGTCTGCGCGGTGCCGCTGACGTAGTAGAAGCCGCCCGCGTCCTCGAGGGTGCCGACCGACTCGCCGGGGTCACCGATCAGCAAGTACGGCGTGCCGGCCGAGGTCTTGCCGGCCGCGAGCGCGTAACCGACCCAGTCCTCGGCCTCCGGGCCGCCGCCCAGCGGCTTCTCGGCGCCCTGGAGCCACTCCTTGACGGCCTTGCTGCCGGCGTTCAGCCCGCTCGTGGAGCCGTAGAGCACCTGCACCAGCCCGGCGTCGGGCACGGTGTCGAGGTCCTCGTAGGGAATGCCGATCGCCAGGTCGCTACAGCCGTCGAGGTCGGCGTCGTAGACGGCCAGCGAGGAGCCGTACCGGTCGCCCGCCTCGGGCGCGCCCGGCACGTTGGCGGGCGCCTGGGAGACCGTCAGGGTGCCCTTGCCGCCGCCGTAGACGATGTGGACCGCGCCCGCCTTGGCCACGCCGTCGACGGTCGCCTCCGGGTCGGCGATCGCCGTGTCCCGGACGCCGTCCCCGTTGAAGTCCGAGTCCACCCCGGACGGACACGCGACCGCGGCCACGGCCGGCGTGCCGCCGGTCGCGAGCCCCCAGGCCAGCAGCGTCCCTGTCACCACTGCGGCAGCGCTGTGCCGCCACGTTCTGCCCACGGTCAACACAGCTCTGCCCCCGCAGATGAAGAGATCCTCAAGAGAAGTCACCGGATCATCGCTATGTGTGACGTGCGCATGCAAGAGTTCCCTCGATCATCAGAACATGACAAGAATCACACGAACCTCACACCGTCTTCATGCGTTCTGGCATATGCCAACGGATGGGCTGCTTGCCCCAGTTGGCCCCGCAGTCACAGTGCACTCGCCCTTGTCGACGGGGCCTTTCCCACCCCTCACACCCCGCGCCCACCTCCAGCTCCGTTCCGCCGACCACGACCTGCTCCGCTCCCGTCGGCCCGCCTCGATCACGTCGGCCGCACCGCCGCATCCCGCCCAGGCCCTCACCGACTTGTCCGCACCCACCCGGAACAGGACGCCGCCTGATGACCACACTCCGACACATCCCGCCTCTCGCCGCGAGCGCAGCCATGGCGACGGGCCCGTCGACCCACGCCCCCGGCAGAGCCCGCTGACCCGACGAGTGCCTCGACGCACGCTCCTGCCCAAGGGTTCGGTGGCCCTCTTCGTCACCGGCGGTCACACTCCACCGGTTCAGGGCCGCGTACGCGCCTCTCTACAACCGGTCCGCGTCGACGCACGCCCAACTGGCGACCAGGAAGGTGCCGTTCTCCCGGACCACACAGGCGGCCCCCGTCGGCGTCCGGCGACGCACCGAGGGGGCGCGCCATCTGCCACCGCGTCACCGCGGGCGCGTAGGTGGGCCGGTGGGCCGGTGGGCCGGTGGGCCGGTGGGCCGGTGGGCCGGTGGGCCGAGGAGTACTACCCGAAGGTCTTCCCGGACGGTGCACACCTTCCACCTCCTACCACCCACAGCGCACGGCCACGTTCCTGCCGAGCGTCTCGATCGCGCGCGTCAGGTCCGGCAGCGACGGGACGACCGGCACGACGAGGACGGGGAAGAGCACCGAGCTCGAACATCGGCTTCGACCGGGGTGCCATCGTCAGCGGCCGGCCCATGGCCCACATGGCCACGGGCGGGGCTGACCGGCCGCCTGGCACCCGCCGGACCGGCCCTCACCGACGGCCACCAGTCCCCACGCCCGCCCCGGCCGCGTATGCTCACCGGGCGTAACAGCCACCCCGGAAGCGAGAGATCGAAGTGAACTACAGGGTCCAGCCCAGCGCTCAGGTCGACGACACCGCCGAGATCGGCGCCGGCAGCAGCGTCTGGGACCTCGCACAGGTCCGCGAGGGCGCCCGCCTCGGCGAGGGCTGCGTGATCGGCCGTGGAGCCTACGTCGGCACGGGCGTGCGCATGGGCGACAACTGCAAGCTTCAGAACTACGCGCTGGTGTACGAGCCGGCCGAGCTGGGCGACGGTGTCTTCATCGGCCCCGCCGTGGTCCTCACCAACGACCACAACCCCCGCTCCGTGGACCCCGAGGGCAAGCAGAAGCGGGGCGGCGACTGGGAGGCCGTCGGCGTGAAGATCGCCGACGGCGCGTCGATCGGGGCGCGCTCCGTCTGCGTCGCACCGATCACCATCGGCCGCTGGTCCATGGTCGCCGCCGGTGCCGTCGTCACCAAGGACGTGCCGGACTTCGCCCTGGTCGTGGGGGTGCCCGCCCGCCAGGTCGGCTGGGTCGGCCGGGCCGGCGTCCGGCTGACCGAGCGCGCCGGGGAGAACGGCGTCTGGGAATGCCCGCAGACCGGCGAGCTGTACGACGAGAAGGACGGCGTCCTCGTCGAGCGGGCGGCCTGACTCACGCAGACGCAGAGGGGGCCGGCAGCGTACCGAGTACGCTGCCGGCCCCCTCGGGCGTCCGCGGCCGTTACGCCTTGTCCCCGAGCAGCAGGCGGTCGAACTCCAGGCCCACCACGGACCAGTCCCACGTCGCCAGGGCGTGCTTGGCGGCGGGCTCCGTTGCGGCGCGCCAGTTCTCCTCGGTCTGGGTCAGCGCCAGGATCCGCTGCGCGGCCTCCTCCGGCGTCGAGACGACCCAGTCGGCCGGGAAGAGGGTCCGCGGCCCGGTCTCCAGCGACGCGAAGAACGGCCAGTCACGCACCACCGGAAGCGCCCCGCTGACCACGCCCTCGACCAGACCGCAGTGGAAGCTCTCGCGCACCGAGCTGCTGAGGATGACACCGACGCCGGTGAGCGCCGCGGGCACGTCGTCGGTCTGTCCGACCCGGTGCACGGCGCCGACCGCCTCCAGTTCCTCCAACTCGGGCTGGAGCAGGTCGTCGTAGGCCCGGACCGCGGCGCTCGCCTTGCGGTTGAGGCCTTCGCCGATGATCACCAGGCGGTAGCGCTCGTCCTTCTCCCGCAGCAGCCGGAGCACTTGGAGCGTCCAGCGCGGATCCTTCGCCACCGCGCTCACGCCGACGAGCCCGAGGACGAAGCGGACGTCGGCGTCGGCCTTGTCCCGCTGGAACGGCGCCAGGTCCATCGCGTTGGCTATCACGTGCGTGGTGGCCGTGTCGGGTTCTGCCAGCTGTGGCAGCACCTTCTCCGTCAGCTCGCGCAGGTGGTCACTGACCAGGATCAGATCGTTCACGCGGGTGAAGTCCACGACGTGCGGCCACCACGCGAACACCTCGTAGCTGTGCAGCCGGACGACGACGCGTGTGGTGCCGGGGTCGACGACCGTGAAGAGGCCCGCCGCGTTGGTGCACCAGTCGACGAAGACGGTGTCCGCCCAGTCCAGATGGGGGCGCAGGACCTCCTCGACCTTGTCGTGGAACGCGGGCTGGCCGCCCAGCGCGTGCTCCGTGATCCTCTTCAGGCCCTTGGCCAACGGCCGGATCGCGTCGTCCTCGTTGACGTCGAGATAGCGGATCTCGACGTCGGGGTGCTCCTCGTAGCGCTCCCGGATCGCCCGCAGGAAGCTGGGGTTCGCGTAGGTGGTGACCAGCAGCCGCAGCGGGCGGCCGGTCGGCGCGGGGGCGGCGGGCAGGGCCCGCCCGCGCGGCGCGGACAGCGCCTTGAAGGCCACGCTCCTGCGGAAGACCGCGAGGTAGCCCTCCGGGTCCTTCGCCATCGGCGAGGACGTGCCGTCGAAGTGCAGGCCACGGTTGAAGGCGAGGGAGAACGCGGTGGAGAGCTGGTCGGCCGCCGCCGAGAAGTCCTTCTTCTTGTACCGCTGGTCCGCGAGGTTCAGGGCGGCCTCGATGGCCTTGGCGCGAACCCGGGGGTCGTCGTGGCCGCGGGCCAGGTCTGCACGTGCGGCGTCGGCGAGGAGGGCGGCGCTGAGCTTGCGGTTGGCGATCCGGTCGGCGGCCTGGTTCAGCACGATCGTGGCGCCGGTCCTGCGGCCGCCCTTCGCCATGCTCAGACTCACCCGGCGGGCCAGCTTGGCGCGCATGCCGTCCGGCACCTTCGGTGCGACGACCGCGGTCCGCCAGGCCTTGGCACCGATCGAGGTGCGCATCACGGCGGGCGACGAGGCCCGGCGCAGCACCGCACCCGCCCCGTGCCGCACCGAACGCTTCGTCGTGCGCAGCGTCACCGCCGGGGACGGCACGGTACGCACGGCGTCACGCAGCGCGTAGTGCATCCGGTGCTCGCCCCGCGCCTGAAGCGCGCGCAGCCCGGGGGCGACGCCGAAGACCGCGTCGGCCCGCCGGTTGCGCTCGGCGAGCCGCCAAACGGTGTACACGGCGTTGGCGTCCAGGGCGACGAGGACCTGTGCCTTGCGCGCGTGGCCGCGCACCCAACGGCTGCGTTCCGCGCTCGCCCAGGTCCTGCGGGGCGGCGGCAGCTTCGCGACGCGCTTGACGAACGCGGTGCCCCGCTCGGCGTTCGCCTCGGTCAGGGAGCACACGTCGGCCGCGTCGAGGACGCCGTCCACCGCTTCCCGGTCGAAGAGTCCGGCGAGGTGCACCGTCGCTCCCGCAGCCCGGAACTGCTCGACGGCGGCTTTGAGCATCGAGAGCGTCGGCGCCGTGCCGGCGATCAGGAGTACATGGGTCATGCGAGGAGGTCCTCCACCTGTTCTGCGTTCCGTTCCGGGGATGTGCCGTGGGCCCGTCGGCCCGGTGAGGAGGTGCGGGGGCGAGCCCCCGCTGACACTCCTCACCGGGCCGACGGGCCGGTCACGGACGTCCCGTCAGACGGTGCTCTCGTAGCCGGAGCCCTCCGGCTCCGCCGTCGGGGCCGGCCTGCGCCGGTCCCTCGACGCGGCCGGCGCCTCGGTGCCGGGCAGCAGCCGGCTGTAGATCTCGTCCAGGACGACGGCCTGCGCCTCCCAGGTCCACTTCCCCAGCAGCTCCGGGTCCTCGTAGGCCTTGCGGTAGCGGTCCGGGTTGGCGAGCACGGCCCTGACGGCGCGGACGTAGTCGTCGACGTCCTGGGCCCTGAAGACCTCGCCCTGGCCGGTCCTCTCGACCATCTCGGCCATGGTCCGGATGTCGCTGACCACGAGCGGGAGCCGGGCCTGGGAGTACTCGAAGAACTTGTTGCTCAGGGCCAGCTCGTGGTTCGGCAGGTGGTGCAGCGGGCTGACCGCCGCGTCCGCCGTGGACAGGAACTCGGGCACCTGCCAGTGCGGTACGAACGGCAGGACGTGGACACGGTCGCCGACGCCCAGCTCCTCGATCAGCTCGATGATCTTGGCGGTGGCGGGGAACGGCTTGCCCGAGGGCGGCAGTGAGACCAGCGCGACATGCACGTCGGGCATCTGCACGAGACCCTGGATCATGGTCTCGACACCGCGCACCGGGTTGATGCCGCCGCAATAGGCCAGCAGCGGGGTGGCCCTGTCGATCCCGCACAGCTCGCGCAGGTCCGGCGTGGGGTCCACGTCGGCCACCTCGTCCGGCGCCGGCTGCATGACCGGGGCGTTGAGGACGACGTACGGCGTCTCCTTGAGCTTGTGGCCCTTGACCAGCAGCTCCGCGAGCGAGGGGGAGACGGTGATCACCGCGTCGGAGAACACCGCGTGTTCCTTCTCCCAGGCCACGTGGCCTGGGATCCAGCGCTCGTGGTGGGAGTGCAGGCCCGGCACGAACTCGTGCGCGTCCCAGACCAGTTTGACCGGGTTCCCCGCGGCCCGGAGCCGGACGGCGGCACGGGCGCCGACGCCGAGCATGCGGAAGTCGTGCGCGTGGATCAGGTCGGGCTGGAGCTCGTCGATGTGCTTGGCGAAGGCGAGTTCGTAGTCCCACAGGTAGGGCAGCAGCTTGCGCCAGGCGCGCTCGCCCATGGACACCTGCCAGAACTTGATGATCGCCTTGTCGAGCGGTGTGTCGAACTTCGTGCGCTTGCGCTTGGCGCGGCGCGTGGCGCGCGAACGCAGCCCGACCCACTTGCTGGTGGCCTTGGCCGCGGCCTTCGGCACCACCAGCCGGGCGGGCGAACCGCCGGCGCTCGGCTTGCCGGGCCCGTCGGCCTTGGCCGCGGCCGCGCGGAAGCGGAGGTCGGCACGCCAGGCCTTCACCTGCTGCTTGCGGAACGAGGCGACGTCGGACGAGCGGTACGCCAGCGGGCTGCGGTAGCGCAGCCCCTTCAGTTCCTGCCTGCGGTGCGACAGCGGACTCGGCTTGGGCACCAGCCGGACCTCGGCGTCACCGAGGTTCCAGCTCTGGATCTCGCGAGTGTTCGAGATGCCGAACAGAATGACGTCCCATCCCGCTTCCGCGGCGGACCGGGCCGACTTCTGGACGCGGGAGTCGTTCCTGACCCCATTGTCCACGAGCATCACGATTCGGCCGCGGGATCCCTTGGGCCGGCGCTGCCCGTCAGCGCTGTCGAGCTCCATATATACGTGTGCCTTTCGTGATCTGAAGCTTCTGGCACGTGGCAGGAGCCCGCACGGAGGATCGAGCTCGCACACCAGTTCCGTTCAAAGCGGGCGTCTCGTGCATCGCACTTACGCGCGGACGGCACGGCCACATAACCCGGCCCGCATCAAAGCATACCGTCAGTGAGCCACAGCCCCCTGCCCGGCCCGCTACCGCTCCCGGGCACGCGCCGTCAATCGCCGACACGCCCGTATGATCGTGGTTCGGTCGTCAGTCGCTTATTCGGCAGGAGCAGTACACGTGAAGGTCATCAGTGTCGTGGGAGCACGTCCCCAGCTGGTCAAGCTCGCCCCCATCGCGGCCGCTTTCGCCGAGACGCCCCACGAGCATGTCATCGTGCACACCGGCCAGCACTACGACGCTGACCTCTCCGATGTCTTCTTCTCCGGCCTGGGGATCCCGGACCCGGACGTCCACCTCGGTGTCGGTTCCGGCGGCCACGGCGCGCAGACCGGTGCGGTGCTCGCCGCCATGGACAAGGTACTGGAGACGGAGAAGCCCGACTGGGTGCTGGTGTACGGCGACACCAACTCGACCGTCGCGGGCGCGCTCTCGGCGGTGAAGCTGCACTACCGCGTCGCCCACCTGGAGGCCGGTCTGCGCTCCTTCAACCGGCGGATGCCCGAGGAGCACAACCGCGTCCTCACCGACCACGCCGCCGACCTGCTGCTCGCCCCGACCGAGGAGGCCATGCGCCACCTCGCGAACGAGGGCCTGGCGCAGCGTTCCACGCTCGTCGGCGACGTCATGGTGGACGTCTGCCTGCGCATCCGCGACGCCGTACTGGCCGGGGAGCACCCGCGCCCGGCGCTGCCCGAGGGCATCGACGCGCACGCCCCGTACCTGGTGGCGACGCTCCACCGCCCCGACAACACCGACGACCCCGAGCGCCTCGCCGCCATCATCGGCTCGCTCGCCGCGCTGCCCGTCCCGGTGGCCCTGCTGGCGCACCCGCGTCTGGTGGCCCGTGCCGAGGAGCACGGCCTGAAGCTGAACCAGGGCTCGGTGCACGTCGGCCGTCCGCTCCCCTACGCCGGCCTCGTGGGCGCCGTTCTCGGCTCCGCGGGTGTCGTCACCGACTCGGGCGGCCTGCAGAAGGAGGCCTTCCTGCTGGGCCGCGCCTGCACCACCATCCGTCCGGAGACCGAGTGGGTCGAGACCCTCGAGGGCGGTTGGAACGTGCTCGTACCGAACCCGCACGAGACGCCGGAATTCACGGAGCTGGCCACCCGCCCCGCCCCCGACACCGAGCGCGGCACGCCGTACGGTGACGGGAACGCCGCGGTTCGGGCCGTGCAGGCGATCGTCGAGGGCTGATCCGGCCGCACGTCCCGTCACCGTCCATCAGTCTCTCGGAGCACCCCTTTGCGAAACGTGATCAAGCGCCTCAGCCCGCCGGCTCCGGGTGCGGTCCCGTCCGGCACCAGGACCACGGGGCCGCGGCCCGACGGCGTCCGGCCGCACATGATCTACCTCGCCATCGGCTTTCCGCCGGCGGCGAAGAGCTGTGCGTACCGGATGCGCGAAACGGCCAACAAGTTCGTCGAACTCGGCTGGGACGTCACCGTGCTCACCATCGCGGAGGAGTCCTGGGAGCGGGAGTACGGCTTGGACCACACGCTCTCCGACCCGGTCGACCCGCGGGTACGGATCGTCGAACTCCCGTTGGCCCGTGAGGACCTGGAGACCGACATCCGGCTGTTCACCGAGGACCGGGCGCTGAACCCGATCCGCTGGATGCAACGGGAGCGGGAGCGGCACCTGGAGCACTTCCCCGAGCCGGTGTTCGGCGGCTGGCGGTCGGCGCTGGAGCAGGGTGTCCGGGACATCCACCGCGAGTTCCCGGCCGACATGCTGCTGGCGAGCTGTGCCCCGTACGTGAACCTGGCCGCCGCCTGGAAGCTTTGGGAGACCCACAAGGTCCCCTACGCGATCGACTTCCGGGACGGCTGGTCGGTCGACGTCATCGGCGGCGGCGAGGCCTTCACACGGGACTCCGAGGCCGGCCAGTGGGAGGAGCGTGTCCTGTCGGACGCTACCGCGATCTGGTGCGTCAACGACCCGATCGCGGACTTCTACCGGGAGCGCTACCCCGAACTGGCCGAGCGGGTCCACGTCGTGCGCAACGGCTTCGACCCGGACAGCGTTCCGGAGGCGCACGGCGAGCCTGCCGCAGAAGAGGGCCTGACTTTCGGTTACCTGGGTTCCGTGAACTTCAAGCCCGCGTTCCTGGCCACCGTCCTGGACGGCTGGCGTGCCGCGCGGGAGCGCGACCCGCTCGTTGCCCGTTCCCGGTTCGAGATCCGCGGCCACATCGGCGCGGGCGCCAGCCGTGAGGCCAACGCCCATATGACGCTGATCCGGCAGGCCGAGGCCGACGGGGTGCTGTTCGGTGGCCCGGTGGCCAAGGCGGAGGTCGCGGCGACCTACGGCCGCTGGGACGCGCTGGTCCTGATGCTGGTCGGCGGCCGGTTCGTCACCTCGGGCAAGGTCTACGAGTTCATGGCCTCGGGGCTGCCCGTGGTCTCCTGCCACGAAGTGGACCACGACGCCTCCCACGTGCTCGCGGGGCACCCGCTGTGGACCGGAGCCGTCGGTCTGGACGCGGAGGGCATCGCGGACTCGTTCGTGAAGGCGGCCCGGATGGCCGTGGAGGCGACCCCCGAACAGCGGGCCGAGGCCCGTGCCCACGCCGCCAGGTTCACCCGCGGTCTGCTGATGGCCCCGGCCGCCGAGCAGCTCTCGCATGCCGTGCGGCCCGCGCTCCTCGCCGGGGGCGCTGGCGCATGACGAAGGTCCGACGGGGGATCCGCGCAGTGGCCCGCGGCGCGCTGCACCCGCGGGTGCTGCGCACGGGTGCGGGGGCCCGCGCGTGGCGGCTCGTGGTGACCGCGCCCGGGCTGTCCGACAGTGTGCGTTCCCGGCTCGCCCGCCGGGTGGGCGGCGGCCTCGACCAGGCCAACCGGCCCGAGGGCGCGGTCCTCACGCTCAGCTCGGCGGCCCGCCGTACGACCGGTGTGCGCCACCGGGCCGACCTCCTCGGCGAGGCCGCTCGGGTCGAACTGGCCCGTGGCCGGGCCCCGCGCGCGCTGGCCGCCGCCGTATCCGCCGAACTCGCCTGGGCCGACGCCCGGTGGGCCGACGGGGACGTCAGGGCGGCCGCGGCCTCCGCGGTCACCGCGCTCCAGCTCGCCTTCCACCGGGTGCTGCATTTCGACCGCACCAGTTCGCCGCTCGCCGACGATCCGCAGGCCTACACCGCGCCGCTGCGCGCCAGTACGACCGTCCGGGCGCTGACGAAGGCGTCCGGCCGGTCCACCCCGCCCGCCGCTCCCGTAGGACGGCCGCTGCGCCTGCTCTTCGTCACCCGCGGCAACGCCAACTTCCTCCACCGGATCCGCGGCCACTACGAGGACCACCCCGATGTCGAGGTGCGCTCCCTGGACCTGCGGGACGTGCCGGCGCTCGACAAGCTGGCCACCTCCCTGACCCGGATCGCCGCCCACCGTCTGGGGGGCGACGAGGAGTTCGGCCGGCAGGCCGAGGAACTCCTGCGTCCCCATCTGGACTGGGCCGACACCGTCTTCGTCGACTGGTGCGTCGGCCCCGCGGCGCTGCTCACCTCCGTCGACCCCGGCACCACCCGGATCGTCGTACGCCTGCACAGCGCCGAGACCTTCAGCCCGTGGCCGTACCTGGTCGACTTCTCGCGGGTGGACGACCTGGTGTTCGTCGGCGCCCACCTGCGGGATCTCACCGTGGCGACCGTGCCCCAGCTCTCCGCGGACGGCGCGCCCCGGCTGCACGTCGTCCCCAACGCCATGGACCTGGCGTCCCATGTCCGCCCCAAGGCGGACGACGCCCGGTTCACCCTCGGTCTGACCGGCATCTCGTCGGTGGCCAAGGATCCCCGGTGGGCGATCCAGGTACTGCGGATCTTGCGCGCCCAGGACTCCCGCTACCGGCTGTTCCTGCTGGGCGAGGACGTGGACGCCAAGCTCAGCCCCGCGTCCCGCGCCTACGCCCGGCAGTACCGTCGTGATGTGGCCGAGCTGGAACCCTCGGGTGCGCTGCGCCGGCTCGGGCAACTGGACGACGTCCCCGCCGCGCTGACCGAGGTCGGCGTGATCCTCAGCTCCTCGGTGCGGGAGAGCTTCCACTGCGGATTCGTGGAGGGTGCCGCGAGCGGGGCGGTGCCGGTGGGCCGGGACTGGCCGTTCTTCGCGGGCAAGGACAACGGCGCCCGCACGCTGTTCCCCGCCGACTGGGTCGTGGGCTCGGCTCAGGAGGCCGCCGACCGGATCCTCGAGGTCACCTCGACCGCCGAGGGCTGGCGGAAGGCCGCACAGGCGGCGTCCGCGCACGCGCTGGAGTCCTGGGACTGGCCGGTCGTGCGCGCGGAGTTCGACCACCTGCTGCTCCCCGACCGCTGAAGGACCCGTCCGTGACCTCGATACCGGCGCCCGGTCGCGATCGGCTGCCCTCGCTGACCGGGCTCCGTTTCTGGGCGGCGCTCCTCGTCGTCCTGTACCACCTGTCACGGCAGGTCGGTACCGTCCCGGGGATCAGCGAGGCGGTCTGGTACGGCCGGAGTGGCGTAACGTTTTTCTTCGTTCTGTCCGGCGTCGTTCTCGCCTGGACCTACGACGGCGCACGCGTGCCCGTCAAGGTGTTCCTGTGGCGCCGCTTCGCCCGGATCTGGCCGCTGCTCGCCGTCAGCACCGGCCTGTCGGTCGCCGTCTGGGCCGTCATGGGCCAGGCCGTGTCCCTCAAGGCCCTGACCGCGACCCTGGTGCTGGTGCACGCCTGGTTCCCCGAGCCGGTCATGTTCACCGGCGGCAACCCGGCCGCCTGGTCACTCACCGACGAAGCCTTCTTCTACCTGATCTTCCCCGCCCTGCTGACGCTGCTGGCCGGCCGGCGCGCCAGGACCTGGGCGTGTACCGCGCTCGCCGTCACCGTCGCCGCCCTCGTCCTGTGGCCGGCCCTGTCCGGACTCCAGCCCACCACCCGCAGCTGGGCACTGGACTACCTGCCACTGACCCGCTCGCTCCAGTTCGTGCTGGGCGTGGTGGCGGGACTGGCTCTCAAGCGCGGCTGGCGTCCCCCCGTCTCTCTGCCGGTGGCCGTCGGGTTCGTCGTGGCGTGGCATCTGGCCCTGATCCCCTGGCACCACGCGGTTCCCGACGCCCTCTGGTACAGCCCCTACACCGCCTCGCAGTGGCTCTCGGCACCGATCTTCGCGGCGCTGATCTGCGCAGCCGCCCGCGCCGACCTGGACGGCCGCCGCACCGGCCTGGGCGGGCCGTGGATGATCCGGCTGGGTCACTGGTCGTTCGCCTGGTACCTCATCCACGAGATCGTGATCCGCGCGGCCGTCTTCCACTGGGGCAGGCCCGCTCCCGGCAGCGCGACCCTCGTCCTCTGGGCGGGCGTCCTCCTGGCCGGCCTCGCCGCCGCGGGCGCCGCCTACCACGTGGTGGAACACCCCGCCGAGCGATGGCTCCGCCGGGTCGGCCCGGCCGTCCGCCGCCCCCGGCACCCCGCACCCCCCACGCCCGTGAACGCTCCCTGAGACGTCTCCGGCCCCTGCACCGTACGGATGACGGGGCAGGGGCCGGAGACGTCTGCTGTGCGCCTGTTCAGCCGCCGATGACGACCCGCCGGACGCCCTTCCAGGCCTCCGGGTCGGTCGTACGGCGACCGTCGACCAGGACCGTGACGTCCGGCAGGTCGGCCGGGGTCAGGGAGCGGTACTCGGCGTGGTCGGCCTGGAGGATCGCGGCCGTGACCTTCTCACCCGCGTGGGGGGTGAGACCGTGCGCCGCCAGCTCCTCGGCCGAGTACATCGGGTCCGAGACGAACGGGACCGCGCCGCGCGCCCTGAGCGCCTCGACGGTCGGGAACACGCCCGAGAACGCGGTCTCCTTGACGCCACCGCGGTAGGCGGCGCCCAGCACGAGCACGTTCACCCCGGTCAGGTCGCCGTAGGCGGCGGCCAGCAGGTCGACGGCGTACTCCGGCATCGCGGCGTTCGCCTCGCGCGCGGAACGCACGACGGTCGCGGCCGGGTCGTTCCACAGGTACATCCGCGGGTAGATCGGGATGCAGTGCCCGCCCACGGCGATGCCGGGCTGGTGGATGTGGCTGTACGGCTGCGAGTTGCAGGCCTCGATGACCTTCTTGACGTCGATGTTGTTCTGGTCGGCGAAGCGCGCGAACTGGTTGGCCAGGCCGATGTTGACGTCCCGGTAGGTGGTCTCGGCGAGCTTGGCCAGCTCGGAGGCCTCGGCGGTGCCCAGATCCCACACGCCGTTGGCCTGCGGCAGGTCGGCACGCTCGTCGAAGTCGAGGACCTGCTCGTAGAACTCCACACCGCGGGCGGTCGACGCCTCGTCGATGCCGCCGACCAGCTTCGGGTAGCGGCGCAGGTCGGCGAAGACCCGGCCGGTCAGGACGCGTTCCGGGGAGAACACCAGGTGGAAGTCCTCACCCGCGGTCAGGCCCGAACCCTCGGCCAGCATCGGCGCCCAACGGGTGCGCGTCGTGCCGACCGGCAGCGTGGTCTCGTACGACACGAGCGTACCCGGCTTCAGACCCTGGGCGATCGCCTTCGTCGCGGAGTCCATCCAGCCGAAGTCCGGAACGCCCTCGGCATCGACGAACAGCGGCACGACCACGATGACGGCCTCGGACTCGGCGACCGCGGACGCGGTGTCCGTCGTCGCGCTCAGCAGCCCGGCGTCGACGGCCTGCTTGAGCTTGACATCGAGGTCGTGCTCACCCGGGAAGGGCTCGACACCGGCGTTGACCAGCTCGACGACCTTCTCGTTGACGTCCGCGCCGATGACCCGGTGGCCCTTGGACGCGAACTGCACGGCCAGCGGAAGACCGATCTTGCCGAGTGCTACTACACAGATGTTCATGGACGGTGGCTACTTCCTTCTGGAACCGTTCGGCTTCTTGGAACCGATCGACTTCAAGCCGACGGCACGGGACTTCAGCCTCCGCGCGAAGCGCAGCAGCGCCTCGCGGGCCAAGTCCCTCTTCGGTGGGTACATCCGGGCCGTGTCGACCACCACACGGCCCTTGTCGTTCACCAGGGCCGACGCACGGTACGGATCCGCGTCCCGGCCCCAACGACGCGCCAGCGGCATGGGCAGCCCCTCGCCGCGCACGGGAATCTCGTACGTCCGTCCCGCGAGGTCCAGGTAGACCCGGACCCCCAACTTGGCGGTGACCTGGTCGAGCGGGACCCGGGCGTGCAGCACGCTGGCGGCGCCGTTCTCGGCGGGCTTCACCGTCATGTCACCCACCGGCGCCGGAAGGCTGTGGCCCTCCTTCAGCCGGCGTGCCCCTGGCTTGTCCGCCGACTTGGGCATGGCCCCCTTGGCCAGCCGCAGCGCGGCCCCGCCCACGTCACCGACGACGGGCACCCGCACGGACGCGGTGTAGGTGAGCCCGTCGTCCTGCTGTTCCCAGTCGCAGCCGAGCAGCTCGGTGCCCTGCGCCAGCGGACCGGGGACGGACTCCCCGAGCAGCTCGTAGGTGCGGTCGGGCAGGCCGATGAGCGGGTCACGGAAACCGGGGTAGCGGGCGAAGGCCCGACCCCCTTCCACGAGGAACGACACCTGGCGGTCCTGCTCGGAGGTGATCGCCTCGCACAACTCGTCGATCGCCCCCACGTGCGCCAGGGCGATGCGCACCCGGCGCTTGACGTCCATGGCGTCGCGGATGCCGTCGGTGAAATACACGTCGGCGAGCCGCGCGACGCCCGCGCAGACCTCCCGCTGCACCTCGCGGTCCAGGCCGGGGAAGTCGTCCTGGACGAGTTTGGCCAGCTCCCAGGTGAAGTGCCGGCGCAGCACGGCGTCACGCTTCGGACCCGCCTCGATGAGCCCGGCGGTGAAGTCCATGATCTCCGCCGTGGCCCGCAGCCGAGCCAGATGGTCGGCGCGGTAGGTGATGTTGCTGGCATCGCCCCGCTTGACCGCGAAGTAGCAGATGTAGTCGGCCACCACCGAGATCTTCCGGGCACGCACGCACGCCTCGATGGTGAACGGCTGGTCACTGCCCACCGGAAGGTGCTCGGGGAAGCGCAGCTTGTGCTTCTCGACCAGATCCCGGCGGAACAGCTTGGTGTTGGCCAGGGTGAACGGCAGCGCGGAGTCGTACAGGCTGACGTCCGGGTCGTTCTCCTTGTACAGCGCCTGATGCACGTACCGGCCGTTGGTGCCGACCATCTTGCCGACCACCACGTCCGAGTCGTTGCGGTCGGCGCACTTCACCATGCGCTCCAGGGCCTCCTCGCCGAGGTAGTCGTCGGAGCCCACGAAGTACACGTACCGACCGGTGGCCACCTCCAGCGCCCTGTTGCTGGGCGCGGCCGGGCCACCGGAGTTGGGCTGGTGGAGCACCTTGACGGTGTCCGGGTAGAGCGCCGCGAACCGGTCGAGTTCGCGGCCGCTGTCGTCGGTGGAACCGTCGTCGACGGCGACGACCTCCAGCCGGTCGCGCCCGATGCTCTGTCCGAGAAGCGAGTTAAGGCACTCCGTCAGATAGGGCATCGTGTTGTACACCGCGACGATGACGCTGACGTCAGGCGCAGCACTCATGCTCCGGCTCCTGGTCTCCGACAGCCGATGGCCGGCTGGGTCCTGCGGGGAAGGTCTCACAGAACATAGGAGTCCCGCCGAGCACACACCGTTCCCCCGATGAGTGACGCTCAGCTGCCATGGAGGGCCAGGTCCTCCGGATGAAGGGAAACACTGACATTGTCCATCGCGGAACGGAGAACCGCCGCCGCCACCTCCACCGTGCGCATGCCCTGCCGCAGGGTGCAGATGTCGGCGGGCTCGCCGAGCACCGCGTCCCGGAACAGCTCGTGTTCCACCTGGAGCGGCTCGCGCTTCGGGATGGCGTAGCGGATCATGTCGCCCTCGGAGACGCCGCGGAAGGCCTGGAGGGCCTCCCATTCGGTGGTGACCGCCGCGTTGGAGTGGAAGGTCAGGTCGGCGGTGAGGGTGTCGGCGATGAAGCAGCCGCGCTCACCGGTCACCGAGGTGAACCGCTCCTTGAGCGGGCTCAGCCAGTTGACGAGGTGGTTGACCATGGTGCCGTCGTCCAGGCGGCCGACCGCGGAGACCATGTCCTCGTGCTCACGGCCGCTCTTGGAGACGGTGTGCGCGGCGATGGAGACGTACTGACGACCCGTCACCCAGCCGGTGAGGTCGATGTCGTGCGTGGCCAGGTCCTTGACCACGCCGACGTCGGCGATGCGGTGCGGGAACGGCCCCTGGCGACGGGTGACGACCTGGTAGACGTCGCCCAGTTCGCCGGCCTCCAGGCGGGCGCGCAGCGAGCGCAGTGCCGGGTTGCACCGCTCGATGTGACCCACGCCGGCCACCAGGCCGCGCGACTCGAAGGCCTCGACGAGCCGCCGGGCCCCCTCGACGGTGTCGGCGACCGGCTTCTCGATCAGCGCGCAGACGCCGGCCCCGGCGAGCGCCAGACCGACCTCCTCGTGCAGATGAGTGGGGCAGGCCACGACCGCGTAGTCCACACCCAGCGCGATCAGCTCTTCGACCGTGTTCAGGACCGGCGCACCCTGCGCGGCACCGAACTTGTCGCCCATCGGGTCCACGACGCCGACGAAGTCGACGCCGTCCAGACCCGCCAGGACACGGGCGTGGTGACGCCCCATGGAGCCGAGGCCGACGAGTCCGGCCCGCAGAGGCTTGGTCACAGCTGCTCTCCCAGCGCGTTCACGGTGGTCACGATGCGCTCCAGGTCCTGCGCGGACAGCGCGGGGTGCACGGGCAGCGAGACGACCTCCGCGGCCGCCCGCTCCGTCTCCGGCAGGTCCCAGGAGCGGCCCGCCTTCTGGTCCGGCTCCCAGTACGGCTTGAGCCGGTGGATCGGGGTCGGGTAGTACACCGCGTTGCCGATGCCGGCCTCGGTCAGCTTGGCCATGGCGGCGTCACGGTCGCCCTGGATGCGCACGGTGTACTGGTGGTACACGTGGCGCGCGCCCTCGGAGACCTTCGGCGTCACCACGTTGGGGGCGGTGATGTGCTCGGTGAGGTAGGTGGCGTTGGCGATGCGCTGCTCGGTCCAGCCGCCGAGCTTGGCGCGCTGCACGCGGCCGATCGCGGCGGACACGTCCGTCATCCGCACGTTGGCGCCGACGATCTCGTTGGCGTACCGCTGCTCCATGCCCTGGTTGCGCAGCAGGCGCAGGGTCCGCGCGACCTCCGCGTCACCCGTGGAGATCATGCCGCCCTCGAGGCTGTGCATGTTCTTCGTCGGGTAGAAGCTGAAGGTGCCCGCGGCGCCGAACGCACCGACGGGCGTGCCGTGCAGCGCGGCCGAGTGGGCCTGGCAGGCGTCCTCGACGACAGCGAGCCCGTGCTGCTGCGCGATCGTCATGATGCGGTCCATCGCGGCCGGGTGGCCGTAGAGGTGGACGGGCATGACGGCGGCGGTGCGCGCGGTGATCGCGGCCTCGAAGGCGGCCGGGTCCAGACAGAAGCTGTCGGCCTCGATGTCGGCGAAAACCACGTCCGCGCCCACCAGACGCACCGCGTTGGCGGAGGCGGCGAACGAGAACGAGGGGACGACGACCTCGTCGCCCGGACCGATGCCGAGGGCCATCAGCGTCAGATGCAGCGCCGAGGTGCCGGAGTTGACGGCGACGCAGTGGCGCCCGTCGACCAGCTCCGAGAACTCCTCCTCGAAGGCGGCCACCTCGGGCCCCTGGACGACACGGCCGCTGCGCAACACGCGGACCGCGGCCTCGATCTCGTCCTCGCCGATCACAGGCTTGGCGGCCGGTATGAACTCCTGGGCGTCGGTCATCGACATCCCCTCCTCTACGGCGACCTCAAAGGCGCGTCGTGCTCTGTCGGGAAGGGGCCGCATCGATCTCAGCACGGCCGCATCCCTGGGTGTTCACCGCTGCCTTTGGGCGGGCGAACGGCTCGTACACAGGACCCGCCCCCCGAAGGTTCCTTGCGGGAATACAGCCGTATCCGAGCCGCGGGGCCGGATGTGCTGGTCGGCTGCGGTCGCGGCGGACATGACTGTCGCCACCGGGACCACGGTTCACGTTACCAGCACGGAGACGGCGATTTTCCCGAGGGTTACCACACAGAAACTCGTCCTTCAGGTGCGCTCCATCACAAGCGAGACACAGCGTAACTCTCGCACGGGCGCCGGACGACGCGGCACGACACGAGCGGCGGCGCATGGCACCCGGTCGGCACCGGGCGTCACACGCCGCCGCTGTCCGGTCGGCCCCGAAGGACCGACGGGACGGTCAGTCCTCCGTGTCGGCCGAGACGGACGAGACGCCCTGCTGGGCCGCCGCCGTCGTCTTCGCCGCCGGCTTCGCGGCCTTCTTGGCCGTCGTCTTCTTGGCGACCGTCTTCTTCGCGGTCGTCTTCTTCGCCGCGGTCTTCTTGGTGGCGGCCTTCTTCGCCGTGGCCTTCTTCGCCGTCTTGCGGGCGGCCGTCTTCTTGACCGGGGCGCCCTCCTCCGGCTCCTCGGCGGTCTCCGCCTCGGCCGGGGCCGGAGCCTCCACCGGGGTCTCCGCCGCGGCCGACGGGACGACCACGACGGCCGTCTCCTCGGACGCGGTGGGCGCGGTGGCCTTGCGCACGGCACGGCGCCGCGGACGGGCCGGAGCCGCGCTCTCGACGACCGGCTCGGACACGGGCTCGGTGGCCGGTTCGGCGACCGGTTCGGCCTGCTCCGCCGGGGACTCCACCGGAGCCTGCGCGGGCTCCGGCTCGGCGACCGTCACCACGGCGGCCTCCGCTCCGGCGGGCGAACCGGCCGGTGCGGACACCTTGCGCGTGGCCCGCCGACGCGTACGGCCCTTGGGCGCGGCCTCCCCGGCGGGGTTCTCGGCGGGGTTCTCGGCGACGGGGGCCTCGACGACCGGGTCCTCGACCGCGATCGGCTCGGCGTGCGCGACCGCGGCCTCGGCCGGCTGCACCGGACGCTCGGCCTCCGCCTCGGCGGACACGTCCTGCGCCGTGGGAACCTCGGCGACCGGCTCGGACACCGCCTCCCGCCTCGGCGCGCCGCTCCTCGGCGCGCCCGCGGGGGCCGAGGCCCGGCGGCTCGACCGGCGGCGGCCACGACCGCGGCCGGCGGCGGCCTCCGCCTCGGCGACGCTGCTGTACAGCTCCTCGTCCGGCTCGAACTCGGGCACCTCCAGGGCGACCGGCTCGGCCACCTCGGCGGCGACCTCGGCCACGCTCTCGGTCTCCTCGTCGGCGTCCGGCACTGTCTCGGCGGCGACGGTGTCGTGCTCGTGCTCGTGGGTGTCGCCACCCCTGCCGCGCTTCTTGCGCTTGCCGCCGCCACCGACGGCGGACGGCTGGTCGAGGTGGACGATGACACCGCGGCCGTTGCAGTGGACGCAGGTCTCGGAGAACGACTCCAACAGGCCCTGACCGACCCGCTTGCGGGTCATCTGCACGAGGCCCAGCGAGGTCACCTCGGCGACCTGGTGCTTCGTACGGTCCCGGCCCAGGCACTCCAGCAGGCGCCGCAGCACCAGGTCCCGGTTCTGCTCCAGCACCATGTCGATGAAGTCGATCACGATGATGCCGCCGAGGTCGCGCAGCCGGAGCTGACGCACGATCTCCTCGGCCGCCTCCAGGTTGTTCCTGGTGACCGTCTCCTCGAGGTTGCCGCCCTGACCGGTGAACTTGCCGGTGTTGACGTCGACGACCACCATCGCCTCGGTCCGGTCGATCACCAGCGAACCGCCGCTGGGCAGCCACACCTTGCGGTCCAGCGCCTTGGCGAGCTGCTCGTCGATCCGGTAGGTGGCGAAGACGTCGACCTCGGAGGTCCACTTCGACAGCCGGTCGGCCAGGTCGGGGGCGACGTGCGAGACGTAGCCGTGGATGGTCGACCAGGCCTCGTCGCCGCTGACGACGACCTTGGTGAAGTCCTCGTTGAAGATGTCGCGGACGACCCGGACGGTCATGTCCGGCTCGCCGTACAGCAGCGTCGGGGCGTTGCCGCTCTTGGCCTTCTTCTGGATCTCTTCCCACTGCGACTGGAGCCGCTCGACGTCGCGGCGCAGCTCGTCCTCGCTCGCGCCCTCGGCGGCGGTGCGCACGATGACGCCCGCGTCCTCGGGGACGATCTTCTTCAGGATGCTCTTGAGCCGGGCCCGCTCGGTGTCGGGCAGCTTGCGGCTGATGCCGGTCATCGAGCCCTCGGGCACGTACACGAGGTAGCGGCCCGGCAGGGAGACCTGGCTCGTCAGACGGGCTCCCTTGTGTCCGATCGGGTCCTTGGTGACCTGAGCGAGGACCGGCTGGCCGGACTTCAGGGCGGACTCGATACGGCGCGGCCCGTTGGCCATGCCGAGCGCCTCGAAGTTGACCTCACCGGCGTACAGGACGGCGTTGCGGCCCTTGCCGATGTCGATGAAGGCGGCCTCCATCGACGGCAGCACGTTCTGGACCTTGCCCAGGTAGACGTTGCCGACGTACGAGGTCGACTGCTCCTTGTTGACGTAGTGCTCGACGAGCACGCCGTCCTCCAGGACGCCGATCTGCGTACGGTCGCCGTGCTGGCGGACCACCATCACGCGCTCGACGGCCTCACGGCGGGCCAGGAACTCGGCCTCGGTGATGATCGGGACGCGGCGGCGGCCCTGCTCACGGCCCTCGCGGCGGCGCTGCTTCTTCGCCTCCAGCCGGGTCGATCCCTTGATGGACTGGACCTCGTCGGACGGCTCGCTCGCCTTGCGCGGCTCGCGGACCTTGACGACGGTGCGTTCCGGGTCGCTGTCGCCCGGCTCGACGTCGGGCGAGGAATCCCCGGCGCGGCGGCGACGGCGACGGCGGCGACGGCTGCCGGCGGTGGAGCCTCCCTCGTCGTCGGCGTGGCCCTCCTCGGCGTCCTCGGCGTCCTGCTCGACGGTGTCCTCGGTGTCCTCGGTGTCCTGTACTGCCTGCTCGGCGGCCAGGTCCTCGGCGTCGACGTCACCGGAGTCGCCGTCGGCGCTGTCACCGCGACGGCGGCGGCGGCCGCCCCGGCGGCGACGGCGGCGGGACGCGCCCTCGTCGGTGTCGTCGTCACCCTCGGCGGTGTCGTCGGCGGCCTCGTCGGCCTCCTCCGGCTCCGTCTCGTCCTCGGCGGCGGACTCGACGGTCCTGGCCGGCTCGGCGAGTTCCTCGACGTGCCCCGCGCCCCGGCGCCGGCGGCGGCGCCGCGACCCGGTCTGCTCCTCGGGAAGCTCCTCGACGGCCTCGACCGGGGCCACGGGCTCCTCGGCGGGCTCCTCCACCTCGGCATCGGCGGCAGCGGCCTCGGCGGCGGCGCGCTCCGCCGTCTGGAAGCGCGGCTCGGTGAACACGGGCGCCTGGAACACGGCGACCGCGGGACGGGCCGGACGACGCGGGGTGTCCTCCTCGACGGCCGGAGGCGGGGGCGCGGAGAACCCGACGGCGGCCTTGCGGGTGACGCGGCGCCGTCCACGGCGGGGGCCGGCTTCCTCCTCGGCCTGCGGCGCGGGCGCCTCGGGCGCCTTCTCCTCCGCTACGGCGGGCTCGGCCAGAGCCTCGGTCTGCTCCGGCGCCGGTGCGGGCGCGGCGGCGGCACGGGCGGCCCGACGGCGCGTACGGCGCGGGGCCTCCTCGGCGGCGGGCGCTTCGGCGGGCTCCGCCTGCTCTGCGGCGGCGGGTGTCTCGGTGACCTCGGCGGCGGCTGTCTCGGTGACCTCGGCGGTCTGCGGCGCGCCGGTGGGCGCGGTCGCCCGGCGCGTGGCCCTGCGGCGGCTCCGCCCGGCGGGCGCGGCCTCGGCGGTGTCGGCCGGGGCGGCGCCGGTGGGCTCCGCCGTCGCGGCGACCTCGCCTGCCGCGGGGGCCGCGCTCTCGGCGGTCACCGTGGTCTCGGCCCCGGCGGCCTCGGCGGTCTGCGGCGCGCCGGTGGGCGCGGTCGCCCGGCGCGTGGCCCTGCGGCGGCTCCGCCCGGCGGGCGCGGCCTCGGCGGTGTCGGCCGG